>JAJZTN010000206.1 GCA_021848885.1 Actinomycetes bacterium | reverse complement strand
TTCCGATCTCCGGACAAGATCGCCGACCAGATCAGCGACGCGATCCTGGACGCCCTGCTCAAAGACGACCCGCGCAGCCGGGTGGCGGTGGAGACCATGGTCACCACCGGCCAGGTGCACGTCGCCGGTGAGGTGACCACCGAGGCCTACGCCGACATCCCCGCGATCGTGCGCGAGGTCGTGCTCGGCATCGGCTACGACTCGTCCAAGAAGGGCTTCGACGGGGCCTCCTGCGGGGTGTCGGTGTCCATCGGTGCGCAGTCCCCGGACATCGCCCGGGGGGTGGAGAGCGCATGGGAGTCCCGGCTGGAAGGTGGCGTGGACCCCTTCGACCGGCAGGGTGCGGGGGACCAGGGGCTCATGTTCGGCTACGCCTGCCGTGACACCGCCGACTTCATGCCGCTGCCGATATGGCTGGCGCACCGGCTGGCGCAGCGGCTCGCGCTGGTCCGGCACCAGGGCCTGATGCCCTACCTGCGCCCCGACGGCAAGACCCAGGTCACCATCGGCTACGACGGGGACCGTCCGGTCCGGCTGGACACCGTCGTGGTGTCCAGCCAGCACGCCGGGGACATCGACCTGGACGCCATGCTCACCCCGGACGTCGCCGAGCTGGTCGTCGCCCCGGTGCTGTCGCAGGCCCAGCTGGACCTGGACACCGACGGCTACCGGCTGCTGGTCAACCCGACGGGTCGGTTCGAGATCGGCGGGCCCATGGGTGACGCCGGGCTGACCGGCCGCAAGATCATCGTCGACACCTACGGCGGGATGGCCCGCCACGGTGGGGGAGCCTTCTCAGGCAAGGACCCCTCCAAGGTCGACCGTTCCGGCGCCTACGCGATGCGCTGGGTGGCCAAGAACGTGGTGGCCGCGGGCCTGGCCGACCGCTGCGAGGTGCAGGTCGCCTACGCCATCGGCAAGGCCCAGCCTGTGGGCCTCTTCGTGGAGTGCTTCGGCACCGAGACGGTGGCGTTGGAGCGGATCAGCGCCGCGGTGAGCGAGGTCTTCGACCTGCGACCAGCCGCGATCATCGCCGCACTCGACCTGCTGCGCCCCATCTACTCCCAGACCGCGACCTACGGGCACTTCGGTCGCGACCTGCCCGACTTCACGTGGGAGCGCACCGACAAGGCCGAGGCGCTGCTGGCCGCCGTCGGCTGAGCCGGGCGCAAGGCTGGGCACCCGGCTGGGCGCACGGCCGCGCAAGGCTGGGCACCTGGCTGGGCAGCGCCACGAGGCCCGGCCCGGTAGCCTCGTTTGACGGAACCGGTCCGCCCCCGGCTAACCTGTCCGCGCTCGAAGGGCCAACGTCGTCCCTGATATCGCGCCTCCGGCGCTCTTGGGAAGGACGTCGTCGTGACTGGCACGAAGGCACCCGCGACCGGACCTGCCCCGCTGTTCTCTGCGCTGCCGAGCACGCAGGGCCTCTACGACGCCTGCTGCGAGCATGACGCCTGCGGTGTGGCCATGGTCGCCACGCTGCGCGGCGCGCCCGGCCACGACATCGTCGAGGCGGCACTGGGCGCGCTGCGCAACCTGGAGCACCGCGGAGCCACGGGGGCCGAGGCGGACTCCGGTGACGGCGCGGGCTTGCTGGTCCAGGTGCCCGACGCGTTCTTGCGCGAGGTCGTCGACTTCGAGCTGCCGGCTCCCCGAAGCTACGCGGTCGGGCTGGCCTTCCTGCCCGACGACGACGCCCGCTCGGCGGCCGTGGCGGCCGCCATCGAGGGCATCGCGGAGGAGGAGGGCCTGACCGTCCTGGGCTGGCGCGACGTGCCCACGACCCCGGACCTGCTGGGGGCCACCGCCCGGTCGGTGATGCCGCGGATCCGCCAGCTCTTCGTCACCGCCTCCGCCGGCACGATCGTCGGGCTGGCCCTGGAGCGGATGGTCTTCGCGCTGCGCAAGCGGGCCGAGCACACCACCGAGGTGTACTTCCCCTCTCTGTCCTCCCGGACCCTGGTCTACAAGGGCATGCTCACCGCGATCCAGCTCGAGCCGTTCTTCCCGGACCTGTCCGACCGCCGGTTCGCCTCCCAGCTTGCCCTGGTGCACTCCCGGTTCTCCACCAACACCTTCCCGTCCTGGCCGCTCGCCCACCCGTACCGGTTCATCGCGCACAACGGTGAGATCAACACGGTCAAGGGAAACCGGAACTGGATGCGGGCCCGGGAGCGCTCCCTGGCCAGTGACCTCGTCGGTGGTGACCTGCAGCGGGTGCTGCCGATATGCACCCCGGGGGCCAGCGACTCGGCCAGCTTCGACGAGGTGCTCGAGCTGCTGCACCTGGGTGGGCGCTCGCTGCCTCATGCCGTGCTCATGATGATCCCGGAGGCATGGGAGAACGCCGCCGAGATGGATCCGGCCCGGCGTGCCTTCTACGAGTTCCATGCCACCGTCATGGAGCCGTGGGACGGGCCGGCATGCGTGACCTTCTCCGACGGGTCGTTGGTCGGAGCGGTGCTGGACCGCAACGGTCTGCGGCCCGGGCGCTACTGGGTCACTCAGGACGGCCTGGTGGTGCTCTCCAGCGAGGTCGGCGTGCTCGACCTCGACCCGAGCAGCGTGGTCCGCAAGGGTCGGCTGCAACCAGGTCGGATGTTCCTCGTCGACACCGACGCCGGACGGATCGTCGACGACGAGGAGATCAAGGCCGAGCTGGCCGCCGAGCTGCCCTACGACGAGTGGCTGCACGCCGGATTGATCCGTCTGGAGGACCTGCCCGACCGCGAGCACGTGGTGCACACCCACGCCTCGGTCACCCGTCGCCAGCGCGCCTTCGGCTACACCGAGGAGGAGCTGCGCCTGCTGCTCACCCCGATGGCCGCCAAGGGCGCCGAACCGATCGGCTCGATGGGCACAGACACCCCGATCGCGGTTCTCAGCGACCGGGCCCGGCTGCTGTTCGACTACTTCACCCAGCAGTTCGCTCAGGTGACCAACCCGCCGCTGGACGCCATCCGCGAGGAGCTGGTCACCTCGCTGGAGACCGTCATCGGTCCGGAGCAGAACCTGCTCTCGGCCAGCCCGGCGCACTGCCGCCAGGTCGTGCTGCCCTTCCCCGTGCTCGACAACGACGAGCTCGCCAAGATCGTGCACATCAACCGCGACGGTGACCTACCCGGTTTCGCCACCACGACGGTGCGCGGGCTCTACCGGGTCGACGGCGGGGGCGCGGCGCTCGAGGCCAGGCTCGAGGAGATCTTCGCCGAGGTCTCGGCGGCGATCGCCGACGGGGCCCGGTTCATCGTGCTGTCCGACCGGGAGTCCGACGCCGACCTGGCCCCCATCCCGTCACTGCTGCTCACCTCGGCGGTGCACCACCACCTCATCCGGGAGCAGACCCGCACCCAGGTCGGCCTGCTCGTGGAGGCCGGTGACGTCCGTGAGGTGCACCACGTGGCCCTGCTGATCGGCTACGGCGCCGCCGCGGTCAACCCCTACCTGGCGATGGAGAGCGTCGAGGACCTGGCGCAGCAGGGCGCGCTGGGTGATGTCGAGCCCGAGGTTGCGGTGCGCAACCTCATCAAGGCGCTGGGCAAGGGCGTGCTCAAGGTGATGTCGAAGATGGGCATCTCCACCGTGGCCTCCTACCGCGGCGCGCAGGTC
>JAJZTN010000205.1 GCA_021848885.1 Actinomycetes bacterium | reverse complement strand
CAACGTCGTGCTGCTGGCACCTGTCGTGTGGATGGCCCTCTACGGGCGCGGTCGGTCAGTCGTCGCCGCCCTGATCACCGAGATCGCCACTGTCGGCGTACTCGCCCTGCTCGACGGCCCGCATGTGGCCGATCAGGACGTCCGCCGGATCGTGCTGTTCCTGACCGTCTCGGTGCTGATCGCGGGGACGGTCGCCGGGCTGGTGAGCAGTCTGTCGGTGAGCAAGACACAGGAACAGGCGGGCCGGCGCGTGCTCGCCGAGGTCGCCTCGGTCACCCGGGCGCTGCGCGAGGGACCCGACGTGCGCAACCGGGTGTGCGAGGCGGTGCGCACCGTGGCCGACGCCTCGGTGACCCTGCTGTTCGAACCCGACGGGGAGGACCTGGTGGTGACGGCCAGCGCGGGGATCGGGCTGCCCGAGCTGCGCATGCCGAAGGCGAGCAGGTCGGCCACGGCCCTGTCGTTCCGGTCCAACCAGCCCTTCTTCATCGCCGAGACGGTCGGTGACCCGCAGGTGGACACCGAGCTGGTGACCACGATCGGTGGGCGCAGCCTGCTGGCGCAGCCCTTCGGGCACGGCGGCGTCGTACGCGGTGTGGTGCTCGCGGTCTGGTCGGTCCCGCAGCGCCACGCCGAACCAACCACGACGTACGCCGTGCGGCTGCTCGCCGACGACATCGCCGTGGCCCTGGAGCGAGCCGACCTGCTGGCCAGCCTGCAGGCCCTGGCCACAACCGACCCGCTGACCGGCCTGGCCAACCGCCGGGTCTGGCGCGCGCGGCTGCCCGACCTGCTCTCCTCCTCATCCTCGACCTGCGTGGCGCTGCTGGACCTTGACCACTTCAAGGCGCTCAACGACAGCCGCGGGCACCTGGCCGGTGACAAGCTGCTGCGCGAGCTGGCCACGGCATGGCGCCCCCTGCTGCGCCCCACCGACCTGCTGGTGCGCTGGGGTGGCGAGGAGTTCGCACTCGCCATGGGCGAGTGCCCGCCGCAGCAGGCGATGGCGATCGTCAAGCGGCTGTGCGCGGCCGTGCCGCAGGGACAGACCGTCTCGGCGGGGATCGCGCAGTGGGACGGCTCGGAGTCGATCGAGTCGCTGATGTCGCGGGCAGACGCCGCGCTCTACCGGTCCAAGGAGGGCGGGCGCAACCGGGTGGTCAGCGCCGAGTCGCTCGACGAGCCGCTCGACGCCTCGGACGACGTGCCGCTCGACGCCTCGGACGACGCCTCGGTGCGGGCCGGAACCGCCTGACCCCCGCGCGGCCGGCCCGGGGCATCCGTGGCGTCCGCGGCGGCGAGCCAGCCCCGCGCGGCCAGCCCCACCGTCACGGCCAGCACGGCGGCGGCCCCGGCCAGGTGCAGGTCCTGCCAGCCGGGCGGGGCCTGCAGCAGCGCGCTGACGGCGCCGAACGTCGCGGTCAGCCCGACCAGCCCGACGAGCAGACCGGCCAGCACCCGGGCACCGGCCAGCCCGGCCCAGTGCCGCCAGGCGTGCACCGCGAAGCCGAGCAGAGCCAGACCGGCGAGCACCGCGGTGCCGCGGTGCACCAGGTGCAGAACCGCCAGGTGGGTCGGCGCTGCCGACGGGCACAGCGGGAAGGCGGGACAGGCCCCCTCCGCCTCGGCGTTGACGATGAGGGAGCCGGACACCACCAAGGCACTGGCGGCGGCCACCGCGACCCACCCGATGCCGGCCAGCCGACCCGGCCCGGAAGGTTCACGGCGTACGCCGGCAGCCACCGCCGTGACGGTGCTGCAGCCGAGCAGCGCGAGCCCGGTGAGCAGGTGCGCGGCCACCGTGGGCGCGGCGTTGCCGGCGAGGACGGTCACCGCACCCAGCAGCACCTGCACCCCGATGAGACCGACCGCGGCCAGGGCGGGACGCAGGCTCGCGGGGCGCTCGGCCCGGGACCGCCAGGCCAGCGCCGCGGTGCCCAGCACCAGCAGCGTGACGGCGGCGGCGATGAAGCGGTGCGACTGCTCCATCAGGGCGTGAAACCTCAGCACCGGAGCGAGCCGGCCATCGCACAGCGGCCAGTCCGGGCAGCCCATGCCCGAGTCGGTGACCCGCACCTGGCTGCCGAAGATGATCAGCCCGTACGACGCCACGACCGTGCCGATCGCGAACCCGCTCAGGCCGCGCCGGCCGGCGCGGTGCTGCTTCACGACGCCTCCCACGTAGCACGCGCGCCTCTGGCGGCTCGTGCCGCGAGGGGGTCTGAGCATGGGCCTGTCCCTGGCGCGGGACGGCCAGTCGGGGGGTTGACCGACCGCCCCGCCAACCCCGACAGCCACCGGGGAGCCAGAGACAGCGGGCCCAGGTTGCCGGGCCGGGCGCGGGCGCGCTAGGGACCAAGGTCACGTCGTGGCGCGTGCCGGCTGCGCCTCAGCGAGGGCCAGCCGGGCCGACCCGGACCCGGCAGGTGAGCGGGTCCTCGGTGCGCCACGGCTGGAAGGACAGCACGCACACCGGGGTCTCGAGCGCCTCGATGGCGCCGGACACCATGCCCACATGGGCCTGGCAGACGATGTCGCGGTAGGAGCGGGCCAGCGCCTCGAACGGGCAGCGTCGGATCGTGATGTCGCGGCCGTTGGCGGCCAGTCGCGGTGCCAGCCCCTGCTCGGCGAGCAGCCGGACAACCTCGCCCACGCCCGCGTGCAGGTCCGCGACACCACCGGGGGCGGCCCCGGTGTCAGACCCGGTGTCAGACCCGCCGTTGCCCCCGCCGTTGCCCCCGCCGTTGCCCCCGCCGTTGCTCCCGCTGTTGCCTTCGGCCCAGCGCCGCCCGGCCCGGTAGGCCACAGCGCCGGCGCGCGGGGCGGTGGTCATGGCGTCGGCCAAGGCCTGGGCCAGCATCCGGTAGTCCTCGACCCGCTCGCCGTCATCCCCCGGCTGGCCCCCCTCGACGTCTCGGCCCCCCGGCTGGCCCGCGGGCTGGCCCGCGCCGTAGTGCACCCGCGGCCGCCCGACACCACCGAGGGGCCGGGCCTCCTTACGCACCAGCCCGGACCTGACCATCGCCGGCAGGTGCGCGCGCAGCGTGCTCGGGTGCAGTCCGGTCAGCCCGGCCAGCTGCTCGACCGACACCGCCGCAGGCTGGGCGGCCAGCGCCTCGACGATCCGTTCCCGGGTGCGACCCACCCGGCAAGCCTAGCCAGGCGGAGCAGCCGAGCCGCTGGCTCGTCGCATTCCCAGCACTCACATCTGCGCGGCCATGTCCACGAAGCGTGAGTAGTGCCCCTGGAACGCCACGGTGATGGTGTCGACCGGACCATTGCGGTGCTTGGCCACGATGAAGTCGGCCTCCCCCGCCCGCGGCGACTCCCGCTCGTAGGCGTCCTCGCGGTGCAGCAGGATGACCATGTCGGCGTCCTGCTCGATCGAGCCGGACTCGCGCAGGTCGGCCAGCTGCGGCTTCTTGTCGGTGCGCTGCTCGGCACCACGGTTGAGCTGAGATATGGCGATGACCGGGATCTCCAGCTCCTTGGCCAAGAGCTTGAGCGCCCGGGACATCTCCGAGACCTCCTGCTGGCGGCTGTCGTAGCGCCGGCCCATCGACATCAGCTGCAGGTAGTCCACGACGACCAGGCGCAGGTCGTGGCGCTGCTTGAGCCGGCGGCACT
>JAJZTN010000041.1 GCA_021848885.1 Actinomycetes bacterium | reverse complement strand
CACCGCCGTGATCGACCAGGTCCAGGTGCGCGACGGCCACGTGGTCGAAGCTGGCTACAAGGAGCCCTTCGATCTCCTCTTCTCTGTGCCGAAGTTCGAATACGACGTTGTGGTGGAGCTGAGGGGACTCGAACCCCTGACCCCCACACTGCCAGTGTGGTGCGCTACCAGCTGCGCCACAGCCCCGGTGCCCATTGGGCTGCGTCAGCATAGCGTCCGTCGCGGGCGGGGACGAATCGGTCAGCTGCCCGCCTCCTGCCCGAGCACCGGCTGGGGAAGGACGCCGGCATTGTGCTCGACCAGCCGGAAGGCCGGGGACCCATCGGGGGTGCTTTCGGCGGCCGGATGCTCCTCCAGCACCGACCAGCTGCAGTTGGCCAGCCCGCCGATGACACCCCACAGGGACCGGGGCAGACCGAGCATGACGCCGATGCCGGCCCGGGCGGCCCCGCCGTGGGTGACCGCCACCAGGGTCGCACCAGCCGGCAGCCCCTCCAGAGCATGACGGACCGCCGCCGCGGTCCGCTGGCCGGTCTGCTCTCGGGTCTCCGCGCCGGGCACCGGGATGTCGCCACCGGCGAGCCAGGCCCGCAGCGCTTCGGGGTAGCTCGCCTTGATCTCCTCGGCGCTGAGCCCTTGCCACGCCGCGCCGTAGGTCTCGCGCAACCCGGGATCCAGCCCCACCGACAGGCTGGCCAGGCCGGCCAGCTCGGCGGCGGTGTCGGCCGCCCGGCTCAGGTCGGAGCTGACCAGCCGGTCCGGGCGCAGGCCGATCAGCACCCGCGCCGCGGCCGCCGCCTGGGAGCGCCCGACGTCGTCGAGGGGCACGTCGAGCTGTCCCTGGAACCGGCGGGCCACGTTCCACTCAGTGCGGCCGTGCCGATAGAGCACCACCCGGCGCGGCTTGCTCAGCGGGCACCGCCGCGACCGACCGTCTGCCTGGCCGCCTGCTGCACCGACTCGGGCAGCCGCACCTGCGGGCAGTCCCGCCAGAGCCGCTCCAGGGCGTAGAACACCCGCTCCTCAGCGTGCAGGACGTGCACGACGATCTCGGCGTAGTCCAGCAGCACCCAGCGGCCCTCGCGCTCGCCCTCCCGGCGAAGCGGCCGCTCGCCCAGGTCACGCAGGCGCTCCTCGATCGCGTCGACGATGGCTCGCACCTGCCGGTCGTTGGGCGCCGAGCACAGCAGGAACACGTCGGACAGCGCCAGCTGGTCGCTGACGTCGAAGGCGACGATGTCCTCGGCGAGCTTGTCTGCGGCCGCGTCCGCAGCGGCGGTGACCAGCTCAATGGCACGCTCGGATGCGCTCACGGAATGCGCCGGCCCTCCTCGATGGGTACGGTTCGCCCCCAGCCTCTCATGACCCGACCGGCGTACGCCGGTGGCCTCAGCGCCGGAGCCGGCGGATCACGGCCGGAAGTCCCGACCGAGGATGACCAGCACGTCGGCCACGTTCTGCTGCTGAGCGGCCACCCGCACGTCGCTGTCCGGCACGCCAAGCGCGGCGGCCACCCTGGCGCCCACTGCGATGCTGGATGGACTGGTGTCAGCGATGATGACGATGGTCTTGGCCTGGCCCATGGCGGCGGCGTTGCCGCCGGCGATGAAGTGGAAGCCATCAGCCACCAGCTTGGTCCGTGCTGTCTCGCCCAGCCCTGGGGTGCCCACGCCGTTCTGCACGAGAACGCTCACCGGAGCGGGCGCACCCGAGGGTCGGGTCGCCTCGGGGAAGAGCCGGCGGAGCACGGCCGGGGCGGCCGAGTCGTCCACAGACAGCGACTCGGCTCCCGAGCCGGTGTCAAGCGCCTGGGTGGGCAAGACGTCGTAGGCGATCTGGGACTGCCTGGCGTCGGCGCGCAGCTGCTCCAGCAGCGCGACGAGGTCGGGCAGCGTGGAGCGGGAGGCCGCACCGAGACCGCTCAGCCGCTGGCTGGTGACGGCGGGGTCGGCGGGCAGCGCGGCGAGCACCGCCTGCAGCACCTCCTTGACCCGGGCCATGCGCGCCTGCTCGGGTTCGCCGGGGGCAAGGTAGGCGGCGTAGGCCGCGGCAGCGGTCCCGTTGAGCCGCTGCGGCCCGGCCGGGACCACGACGACGGTTGCGCCGGAGGGCCGGGCGGCCAGCACATCGCGGTCCACGTCGACCTGGATCGGACCGAGGGTGTCGACCAGGCGGGCCAGACCGGTCGAGGTGAGCCTCCAGCTGCCGTCGAGGCGCAGCTCCAGCAGGTCGGTCAGCGCGTTGGCCGAGGCGGAGCCGGCCGGCAGCGCCGCGGCCTGGGCCAGGCTCATCGAGCCGGCTCCGGCGACGTCGACGATGATCGGGGTAGGCACCAGCATGACGCTCGAGCCGGGGCCCGGGGCGTGAGCGAGCACGGCATCGGCGAAGGCGGTGCCGCCAGCGCCGACCACCTCGAGCAGCACAGTGGTTCCGGCGGCGGCGGGGCGGGCGGCCCCGGCCACCTTGGGCATAGCGCCGCGCAGCGCCACCAGCCACCACAGGCCAGCGGCCGCGGCGAGCACGACCAGCACGGTCGCGGCGAGCACCGCCACGAGGCGGGCGCGCCGCCGGCGGGCACGACGGCGCCGCTCCACCCGGCTGAGCCGGGCCTGCGCGGCAGCCCGCGAGGACAGCGGGGTGACGGTGGCCGGGCCACCCGAGACGCCCGGGACTCCCAACCTGGAGGCCACGTCGACCTGCTGGGTCTCCACCGTGGCGTCCCGACGGCGACGGCGGATCACCGCGGGTCCTCGCGATAGAGCCGGTGCTTGGCGATGTACTGCACGACACCGTCAGGCACCAGGTACCAGACCGGCAGGCCGCGACGGACCCGTGAGCGGCACTCGGTGGAGGAGATGGCCAGCGCCGGCACCTCGATGAGCGAGACCCGCTCGGCGGGGACATGGCTGCCGCTGAGCACGTGCCCCGGGCGGGTCACGCCGACGAAGTGCGCCAGCTCCCACAGCGCCTCGGACTCCCGCCAGGACAGGATCTGGTCGAGCGCGTCAGCGCCGGTGATGAACACCAGGTCGACGTCGGGACCCCGCTGGGCGCGCAGGTCGCTGAGCGTGTCGATGGTGTACGTCGGTCCGGCCCGATCGATGTCGACCCGGCTGACGGTGAACCGAGGGTTGGACGCCGTGGCGATCACCGTCATGAGGTATCGGTGCTCGGCGGCCGTGACCTCCCGCTCGCCCTTCTGCCACGGCTCACCGGTCGGGACGAACACCACCTCGTCCAGGCCATAGACCGCGGCCACCTCGCTGGCTGCCACCAGGTGACCGTGATGGACGGGGTCGAAGGTGCCTCCCATCACCCCCAGCCGGTGCCGGGCGGCGGGCCCGGGTCGGGGACCCCCGTCCGGTTGCTGCGCATGCGCGGTCACGGGTGTGACCCTAACCGCAGCGGACCCCGCGCACGGGCAGGCCGGGCCGCGTGCAGGGCCTGGCGTCGTGGCTCAGGTCCGGACCCGCTGCGAGCCCGCGTAGACGGTCATGCGGCCCTCCCGGACGAACCCGACCAGGGTCAACCCGCGGTCTCGAGCCAGGTCGACGGCCAGGCTGGTCGGAGCCGAGACGGAGGCGACCAGCGGGATCCCGGCCGCGGCCGCCTTCTGCACGATCTCGAACCCAGCCCGACCGCTCACCACCAGGATCTGGTCCGAGCCGGGCAGCCTGTCGGCCAGCAGCAGCGCGCCGACGACCTTGTCCACGGCGTTGTGGCGCCCGACGTCCTCGCGGACCAGCAGCGGCTCGCCGTCACGGGTGAACAGGCCAGCGGCGTGCAGCCCGCCGGTGTGGTCGAAAAGCCGCTGCTGCTGACGCAGCAGCTCGGGCAGACCGGCCAGCACCTCGGCGGAGACCTCGACAGCGGACCGCAGCGGCTGGGGCAGCCTGGCCCTGACCTGCTCGAGGCTGCTGACCCCGCACACCCCGCAGGCACTTGAGGTGACCGTGGCCCGCCGGGCATCGGCCAGCTCCTCGGGGCGCAGCCGGGACTGACGGCTGAGCTCGACGGTGACGACGTTGTAGCGCTGCTCGACCGCCGCATCAGCGCAGTAGCGCACCGCGCGGACGTCGCCGCACCCGCTCAGCAGCCCCTCGCCGTACAGGAATCCCACGGCCAGCTCGAAGTCGTGCCCCGGCGTGCGCATGGTCACCGCCACCGAGACGGCGCCGGCACCGGGGTCCACCCGCACCTGCAGGGGTTCCTCGGTGATGACCTCGTCCTCGCGGAGTCGTACGCCGGAGGCGTCGAGCACGTGCACCGCGACCCGGCGCAAAGGGCCCGCCCGTCCAGTCCCGGCCATCGCCGGCTCGGTCCCGCTCGCCCCGGTCACGGTCGAGTCCGCCACGGTCGCCTCGGTCACGCCGCCACGCTACGCCGCCCGGGGCAGGCTGGCCGCGCACGAGGAGCCGGAACCGGCCCGGGCTCGCCGCCGCGCACCCGCCGGGTGCCGGCTCTCAGCGGTGCCGGTCGAACTGAAGCACGATGACCAGCAGCACCAGCAGGACCCCGAAGGTGACCATGCCGAAGACGATCGGGGGGACCGGGAGGGGGTGGCGGGTCTCGGCCAGCCCGTTGGCCACAACCGAAACGCCGGTCTGCATCATCGCAACCTTCCTCATCGCGCGGAGGCCTCAGTCTGGCATGACCGGGCGTTCGAGGAGCTCCCCGGCCGCCGGCCCGGCCGGTTGGACACCGCGTTGGCCCGGCAGCCGCAGGAAGTGCAGCCGCTGGGCGCGCACCTGCTCGGCGTGGTAGACGATCCAGATGCACAAGCCGGCCAGCGGCAGCTCGACGAAGACCGCACTGCCCAGCGCGAAAAGCGCCTCGGCCCTGGACGGCGCGGTCACCACGTCGAACCAGGCATCCACGACGAGCAGGGTCGCCGTGGCCACCGCGGGCAGCTCGACACCCGCCCGTCCGCGGGCAGCCACCCAGCCGGTGCGCAGCAGCGCGAACGCCAGGCCCACGTCGAAGCCGACCCAGGCCAGGTCATAGTGGCGGGCCAGCACCCGGTGCGGAAGGGTGATCCCCAGGTAGACCAGCCACGGCACCGTGAGGGCGGCCAGCACGAGGAAGACCGGCCCCACCCAGGGCGGCACCGGAGAGGGAGCCGCGGTGCCCTCGTCGGGGCCGAGGGTGTCTGGCTGCACATCCCCAGGGTAGATCTGGGCCGCTGCCCGCAGCGGTCAGAGCTCGCCCTGCAGCACCCGGGAGCGCTGCTCCAGCCCCGGGCCGCCGTACGGGTAGTCGGCCGCACCGGGGTCACTGACCCGGTCCAGCTCGGCGGTCTGCTCGGGGCTGAGCCTCACGTGGACCGCGGCCAGGTTCTCCCGGAGCTGGTCCACGGTGCGTGCTCCGAGGATCACCGAGGTGACCCCGGGCCGGTCGTGCAGCCAGGACAGCGCCACCGCCGGCATCGAGCAGCCCTGCTCAGCCGCTATGCGCGCCACGGTGTCGACGACCGCCCAGGTGCGCTCCGCCGCGGCCCGGCGGTGGTAGGCCTCGACCCCCCGGTTCGGGTTCTCCCCCAGCCTGGTGGCCCCGACCGGTGCCTGGTCGCGGCGGTACTTCCCGGTCAGCCAGCCCCCACCCAGCGGTGACCACGGCAGCAGCCCCAGCCCGCTGGCCAGCGCCGCCGGCACGATCTCCCACTCGATCTCGCGGGCCAGCAGGTTGTACTGCGGCTGCAGGGTGACCGGACGGGAGGCCAACCCGCGGTGCTCGGCGACGTCGACGGCGCGCTGCAGCTGCCAGCCGGTGAAGTTCGACAACCCGGCGTAGCTGATCTTGCCAGCGCGCACAGCGTCGTCGAGGAAACCCAGGGTCTCCTCCACCGGGGTGAGCGGGTCCCAGGAGTGCACCTGGTAGAGGTCGACGTGCTCGACCCCCAGCCGGCGCAACGATGCCTCCAGCGCCGAGCGCAGGTGCCGTCGGGACAGCCCTACGTCGTTGGCCCCGCTCCCGGTGGGGAACCGGCCCTTGGTGGCAAGCACCAGCGCGTCGGTCACCGCGCGGGGCCGGGCGGCCAGCCATCGCCCGATGATCTCCTCGGAGGCTCCGGCGGAGTAGACGTCGGCGGTGTCGACGAGGGTGCCGCCGGCCTCGACGAAGGCGTCCAGCTGGGCGTGCGCCTGCTCCTCGTCGGACTCGGTGCCGAAGGTCATGGTGCCCAGCGCGTAGCTGGACACCGCCGCGCCGCTGCGGCCAAGGGTTCGCAACTTCATGCATCTACTCCCGAATGTGCCCGGACCCGGTCACCACGAACTTCGTCGTGGTCAGCTCGCGCAGCCCCATCGGCCCGCGGGCGTGCAGCTTCTGCGTGGAGATGCCGATCTCGGCACCGAAGCCCAGCTGCTCCCCGTCGGTGAACCGGGTCGAGGCGTTGACCATGACGGCAGCAGCGTCCACCCCGGCGACGAAGGCCGACACCGCCGCAGCGGAGTCGGACAGGATCGCCTCTGTGTGCCCGCTGGACCAGCGCCGGATGTGCGCCAGAGCCGCGTCGAGGTCGTCGACCACACCCGCGGCGATGTCGAGGCTGTAGTACTCCGCGGCCCAGTCCTCGTCGGTGACCGGGGCGAAGTCCACCCCGGTGGTGGCGGCGTAGCGGGCGACCTGCTCGTCACCGTGCACCCGCACCCCCGCCTCGGCGAGCGCGGCCAGAGCGGCCGGCAGGAAGGTCGGGGCGGCATCAGCGTGCACCAACAGAGTCTCCGCGGCATTGCACACACTGGGTCGTTGGGCCTTGGAGTTGACCAGGACCCGCACCGCCTGGTCGACGTCCGCGCTGGCATCGACGTACACATGGCAGTTGCCGATCCCGGTCTCGATCACCGGCACGGTGGAGCCGGCCAGCACCGAGGCGATCAGGTCCGCGCCGCCTCGCGGGATCAGCACGTCGACCAGCCCGCGCGCGGTCATCAGCTCCTTGACCGACTCGTGGCTGGTCCCCGGCACCAGGCTGACCGCCGCGGGTGGAATCCCGACCGAGCCGGCCGCCTCCCCCAGCACCTCGACCAGCGTGGTGTTGGACGCGTACGCCGAGGAGGACCCGCGCAGCAGCACGGCGTTGCCGGACTTCAGGCACAGCGCCGCGGCGTCCACGGTGACGTTGGGCCGGGCCTCGTAGATGATCCCGATCACCCCGAGAGGCACCCGCAGCTGGCGCACCTGCAGCCCGTTGGGCAGCGTGTAGCCGCGCACCACCTCACCGACCGGGTCGGGCAGGTCGGCCACCGAGCGGGTCGCCTCGGCGATCGCGGCCAACCGAGGCCGGGTCAGGGTGAGGCGGTCCAGAAGGCCGGCTGACGTGCCGGCAGTGCGGGCCCGCTGCACGTCCTCGGCGTTGCTGGCCAGGATGCGATCGGCGCGGTCCAGCAGGGCCTCGGCGATGGCGCGCAGCGCGGCGTCCTTGACCGCTCGGGTCGCCCCGGACAGCTCACTGGCGGCGGCACGGGCCCGCTGGGCCACCTCGAGCACGCCGGAGGGCTGGTCGGTCACGGGCACAGACTACGTCGACCACGGCCCACGCTCAGAACGGGCGGACCCCACCGGCCGGCAGCAGCGTGGGCGCCGGGCCCCCGCCCGAGGTGCGCCGCTGGTAGGTCTGGCGATCCAGCACCTCCAGCCCACAGACCGCCCAGTCGGGCAGCCGTGCGCTGCGCTGGTGCTCACCCCACAACCGCAGCGCCAGCTCGGTGACCGCCCCGACGTCCTCGGCCTGCTCCCAGTAGCGCAGCTCGGCATGGTCCCTCGCGTAGCGGCAGGACAGCAGGAACGGGCGTTCGGCGCGCAGCCGCTCGAGGCTGGCCCGCACCCTCTCAGCCCCCACCGGCTGCCCGGCAAGGGTCAGCACGACATGCCACAACGTGACGCTGTCGTGCTCGGGCGCCGAGGGTGCAGGGGTGGTGCTCACCCGCACCACCAAGTAGCACAGCCGGTGACGGTACGGGCGGCGTGACGTGGGGCTGCGCTACCCGGCACCCGGAGCGCCGCGTCGCAGCAGCACCAGGTCGTCACGATGGACCACCTCACGTTCGTAGGCCTTGCCGAGCTCGGCAGCGAGCTCCCGAGTCGAACGGCCCAGCAGCCCGGGGAGCTCCTTCGCGTCAAAGTTGACCAGCCCACGGCCCCAAATGACGCCGTTTTCGTCGAGGAGGTCCACTGGGTCACCGGCGGAGAAGTCGCCTTCGACGGCCGTGATACCGGCGGGCAGCAGCGACATCCGGCGGTTCACCACGGCCGCAACGGCTCCGGCGTCTAGCACCAGCCGGCCGCGGGCGCGGGTGGCGTGGGCCAGCCACAGCAGCCGGGATGCGTGCCGGCGGCCATCGGTGTGAAACAGCGTGCCGACGGGCTCACCACGAAGCGCCGCCTCCGCCTGCCCCGCAGAGGTGAGCACCACCGGGATTCCCGCCGTGGTGGCGATGGCAGCAGCGTCCACCTTGGTCACCATGCCGCCGCGGCCCACCCCGGCCCGGCCGACGGAACCGAGGCTGACCCGGTCGAGGTCGCCCGGCGAGCGCACGTCCGACACGCGCACGGCTCCCGGCTTGCGCGGGTCGGCGTCATAGAGCGCGTCGACGTCAGACAGCAGCACCAGCAGGTCGGCGTTCACCAGGTGCGAGACGAGCGCGGCCAGCCGGTCGTTGTCACCGAAGCGGATCTCGTCGGTGGCGACCGTGTCGTTCTCGTTGACCACGGGCACCACCCCCAGGGCCAGCAGCCGGTAGAGGGTGCGCTGGGCGTTGCGGTAGTGCGTGCGCCGGATGACGTCCTCGGCGGTGAGCAGGACCTGCCCGACGGTCAGACCGTGCCGGGCGAACGCGGCCGAGTAGCGCTCCACGAGCAGACCCTGCCCGACGCTGGCGGCGGCCTGCTGGGTGGCCAGGTCGCGGGGCCGGATGGCCAGCCGCAGCGGCGCGAGGCCCGCGGCGATCGCACCGCTGGAGACCAGCACGACCTCCCGCCCGCCGGCCCGTTGCGCCGCGATGGCATCGGCCAGTGCCTCCACGCTGGCCCCGTCCAGGCCCCCGTCGAGGGTGGTCAACGAGGAGGAGCCGACCTTGACCACGACGCGGCGGGCCGCGGCCACCACCGCGCGCGCCGGCTCACCCACCTCGGGGCTCCAGCCGGACATCGCCACCTCGTGGCCCGAGCCGGTGGTCGACTCCGGCCTCGATGGTGGGCTCCCAGTCGAAGACCACGGCGTCCTCACCGGGGCCGATGACGACCTCGGCGCCGGGCCGGGCGCCTGCCTTGACCAGTGCCTCCTCCACGCCGAGCCGGGCCAACCGGTCCGCGAGGTAGCCGACGGCCTCGTCGTTGCTGAAGTCGGTCTGGCGCACCCACAACTCCGGCTTCTCCCCGACCACCCGCAGGCGCTCACCCTCGACGGTGACCGTGAAGCCGCGCTCGTCGACCGCGCGAGGGCGCAGCACAACGCGGGTTGGCTCGGGTCGCCCGGCCGAGGCCCGGGCACCCTGGACGAGCTCGGCCATGGCGAAGCTGAGCTCGCGGAGCCCCTCGCGGCTGGCCGCCGACACCGGGAAGACCCGGTAGCCGCGCTGCCGCAGGGTGTCGGTGACCAGCTCGGCCAGGTCGCGGGCCTCGGGCACGTCGATCTTGTTGAGAGCCACCAGCGCCGGGCGGGACAAGAGCGGCACCTCGGCGTCGTAGGCGCTCAGCTCGCGCAGTACCACGTCGAGGTCGCTGACCGGGTCCCGGCCGGGCTCGGGCGTGGCGCAGTCCAGAACGTGCACGAGCGCCGCGCAGCGCTCGACGTGTCGCAGGAACTGCAGGCCCAGCCCACGCCCCTGGCTCGCCCCCTCGACCAACCCGGGCACGTCGGCGACGGTGAAGCGGGTCTCGCCGGCCTGCACAACGCCGAGGTTGGGTGCCAGCGTGGTGAACGGGTAGTCGGCGATCTTGGGCCGGGCCGCCGACAGCGCGGACACCAGGCTGGACTTGCCGGCGCTCGGGAATCCGACCAGCGCGACGTCGGCGACGGTCTTGAGCTCGAGCACGACGTCACCGCGCCACCCGGGCACGCCGAGCAGCGCGAAGCCGGGAGCCTTGCGTCTGCTGGAGGCCAGCGCGGCGTTGCCCAGCCCGCCTCGACCGCCGGCCGCGACGACGAAACGACTGCCGGCGCCGACGAGGTCAGCGAGCACCACGCCGTCGGGAGTGCTCACCACCGTGCCGTCCGGGACCGGGAGCACGAGGTCCTCCCCGGCCGCGCCGTCGCGCAGCCCGCCCTGCCCAGGCCGTCCGTTTCCGGCGTGCCGGTGCGGGGCGTGGTGGTAGTCCAGCAGCGTCGTGTTCTGCGGGTCGACGACCAGCACGACGTCGCCACCGCGCCCGCCGTTGCCGCCATCGGGACCACCGAGTGGCTTGAACTTCTCCCGACGGATCGACGCGCAGCCGTGCCCTCCGTCCCCTGCCGCGACGTGCAGCAGGACGCGGTCGACGAAGGACGTCACGACCTCACCTCCGACCCGTGGCTCTGGCCCGGCCGAGAGCCAGGGTCGATCAGGACTGCAGGGCCAGCGCTTCGGTGGCCTCAGCCGCCGGCACGACGCTGACCACACGCCGGCCACGGCGTACGCCGAACTCCACGGCGCCGGCGCTCAACGCGAACAGGGTGTCGTCCCCACCCCGCCCGACGTTGCTGCCGGGGTGGAAGTGCGTGCCACGCTGCCGGACGATGATCTCCCCGGCGTTGACCTGCTGGCCGCCGAAGCGCTTCACGCCCAGCCGCTGAGCGTTGGAGTCGCGGCCGTTGCGGGAGGACGAGGCGCCCTTCTTGTGTGCCATGACAAGTGCCTCTACTTCGTCTCGATGGCCGTGACCTTGACCTGGGTCAGCTTCTGTCGGTGACCCTGGCGGCGGCGGTAGCCGGTCTTGTTCTTGAAGCGCAGGATGGTGATCTTCGGGCCCTTGGCGGGGGCGACCACCTCGGCGGTGACCTTGACCTTGGACAGCGCGGAGGCCTCGCTCGTCACGGTCTCACCGTCGACGAGGAGCAGGGCCGCCAGCTCGACGGTGGCGCCGGGCTCGGCGTTGAGACGGTCGACGACGAGGACGTCGCCCACGGCGACCTTCTCCTGACGGCCGCCAGCACGAACGATCGCGTACACCGCGGAACTCGCTTTCTCCTGAGGAACTCAGTCCCGGCGCGCAGGCAGGCCCCGAAGGGGGCTGACGACGCGGGAGGCAGGGCGCGCCGCACGGCACGCACCAGCCGCCAAGCCTACGGACCGGCCACCGGACGGGTCAAACCAGCCCGGGCTCCGGCATCGGTGGCCCGTGCTCCTCCGTCGCGCCCGGCTGCCCGGCCGGCGCTGTGGCGCGCCGTCGGCGGCCTCGCCTCACCGGTTCCGCTGCGGCCTCGGACCCTGGCCCGGAGCCGGTCTCGGACCCCGGTGCTGCCGCGGGGGCGGAACGTGCCGCCGCGATGGTGGCCGACACGAGCGCCGGGGTGACCCGGGCCGCCTGCCCGGCGCGGCGAGGCTCGCCGAGGTCGAGGGACACCTTGACCCCGCGACCGCCGCACGCCTCGCAGGTGCTGGAGAATGCCTCCAGCAGACCCTGCCCGATCCGCTTGCGGGTCATCTGCACCAGTCCGAGCGAGGTGACCTCGGCGACCTGGTGGCGGGTGCGGTCCCGGCCCAGGCACTCGACCAGCCGGCGCAGCACCAGGTCACGGTTGCTCTCCAGCACCATGTCGATGAAGTCGATGACGATGATCCCGCCGAGGTCCCGCAGCCGGAGCTGGCGGACGATCTCCTCGGCCGCCTCGATGTTGTTCTTGGTGACGGTCTCCTCGAGGTTGCCGCCCTTGCCGGTGAACTTCCCGGTGTTGACGTCGATGACGACCATCGCCTCGGTGCGGTCGATGACGAGGTAGCCGCCGCTGGGCAGCCAGACCTTGCGGTCCAGCGCCTTGACCAGCTGCTCGTCTACCTGGAACTCGGCGAAGATGTCGGTCGAGTCTGTCCACCGGGTGACCCGCTCGAGCATGTCCGGGGCGACCTGCTCGACGTAGCCGTGCACGGTCTGCCATGCCTCGTCGCCGGAGACGACGAGGCGGGCGAAGTCCTCGTTGAAGATGTCGCGGATCACCCGCACGGTCAGGTCCGGCTCGGCATGCAGCAGGGCAGGTGCTGAGGCACCACGTGACTTCTTCTCGATCGCCTCCCACTGCGCGGTCAGCCGCGCGACATCACGGGCCAGCTCCTCCTCGCTGGCTCCCTCCGCGGCGGTGCGCACGATCACACCGGCATCCTCGGGCAGCACCTGCCGGAGGATCTTCTTCAGCCGGGACCGCTCGGTGTCGGGCAGCTTGCGACTGATGCCAGTCATCGAGCCGCCGGGGACGTAGACCAGGAACCGTCCGGGCATGCTCACCTGGCTGGTCAGCCGTGCGCCCTTGTGACCCATCGGGTCCTTGGTGACCTGCACGAGCACCGAGTCGCCAGACTTCAGTGCCTGCTCGATGCGCTTCGGTTGGCCATCCAGGCCAGCAGCGTCCCAGTTGACCTCGCCGGCGTAGAGCACCGCGTTGCGACCCTTGCCGATGTCGACGAAAGCTGCCTCCATGCTGGGCAGCACGTTCTGAACCTTGCCTAGGTAGACGTTGCCCACGTAGGAACTGGACTGCTCCCGGGTGACGTAGTGCTCGACCAGGATGCCGTCCTCGATCACTGCGATCTGGGTGCGCGCACCCGCCTGGCGGACCAGCATGACCCGGTCCACCGCCTCGCGCCTGGCCAGGAACTCCGCCTCGGTGAGCACGGGAGGTCGACGACGGTTGGCCTCCCGCCCCTCGCGACGGCGCTGCTTCTTGGCCTCCAGCCGAGTCGAGCCCTTGACCGATGCGACATCGCTGTCCGAGCCACCCCGACCCGAACGCGACCTGGTGGCGACCCCTGTCGACTCCTCGTTGCCGGACTCGCCGTCCTCCCCGCGACGGCGGCGGCGGCGCCGCCGCCGGCTGCCCGAGACCTCACCCTCCGCGACGTCCCCACCAGCCGACAGGTCATCGCTCTGCCCCGGGCCGCCCGGCTTACCAGCGGACTCTCCCGTGTCGGCGGGCCCACCGGCGTCGGTGGCCTCGCCGGGCTCTCCGGCCTCGGTGAGCTCACCAGGCTCGGCCGCGCCACGACGACGGCGCCCACGCCCGCCGCGACGACGTCGGCGCCGGGGACCACCGCCGTCCTCGTCCTCGCCTTCGGAGTCCATCGCCTCACCGCTGGCCTGGCGGGCCTCGGCGCCCTCGTCCGCACGCTGCGAGTCGCCGGGCTCCTCGAGCCCACTGTCCTGCGGCTCGGCAGACCGGCTTCGGCGCCGGCGCGGCGCGGGCTCGGGCTCGGGTGCCTGGAACAACACGACCGGGGCTCCCGGCGCGGCAGTGCCGCTGACCGGCACCACGGCCGGCTCGACCGCCGGCTCGACCGCCGGCTCGGCAGTGCCGCTGACCGGCTCGATGCCCGGCTCAACCGCCGGCGCAGCCCCAGTCCGGGCGGCGGCCCGACGTCGAGTCCGAGCCGCCGGCGCCTTGTCCGCCGGCGCCGCCACGTCCGGGGCCGGCGTCTCCACGTCTGGGACCGGTGCCGCGGGGTCCTGAACCATCGCGTCAGCAGCGCCCACGGAAGGCTCGACCTCGACCTGAACCTTAGATTTTGGGCCAGCCTTGACCGGCGCCGTCGAATCGCCGGCGGGGGCCGCCTTGCGGGCCCGTCTCCCGCCACGCGCTGGGGCCGGGGCAGGCTCGGTCCCGGTCGTCGCATCCGAGGGGACCTCGGCGCTCGCCGGTGTCTCGGCGCTGGCCGCTGTCTCGGCGCTTGGGGCGCCCACCGGGCGACTCGCGGCCCGGCGGCGCGGCCGGGGCGCGGTCACGGCACCAGCCTCGGGGCCGGGGCCGGCTGAGTCGGAGTCGGAGTGCTTGGGGTTTGGTGTCTGGGCGCCTGAGGCGCCTGTGGGCTCGGTTTCGAGCATCCGGGCATGTCTCCCGTCACGCCCACGGGGGCTGCGGTTGCCACGGCCGCGGCCCTCACACGAGGGCGATCGTCACGGTCCCGTCTCAAGATGGAGGCGGAAGTCTCTGGGCCGCCACAGGGCGGCTAAGGGTCGATGGCGTCATCAGCGAGGATCGGCCCGGCCTCGTGGAGCGGGTCGGAAACGGTCCCTGTGGCTTCGTCGAGTGGACCCTGCGCCAGCCGCGTCACCTCGGGGGGAGCGGGCGGCGTCAGATCGGCCACGCGACGCAGCGCGTCGAGCACGTCATCGGGTCGAACGGCGGGTGTGGCGTGCCGGACAACCAGTTGCAGTATCGCACACGGTGCGGTGGTGGGCTGGCCACGACCCGCCGCGGCGACCGGCAGTGCCTCCAGTGCCTCCAGTGCCTCCAGTGCCTCGACGGGGACCACGGTGGCAGTGTGCACTGCCGCGCGAGCGTCGAAGGTGCGCAGCCCGTTCTTGGTCATCCGGCTCACCTCGACTGCATCGGCAGCCAGCAGGAGGCGCAGGCCCGCCTCGGCGGTCTCTGGCCGCACCCCGGGCAGGCGGACCAGCCACAGCGACGCCTGCAGCGCGTCGGCCAGAGCGCCCGAGCCGGCCTCCACGGCGGTCAGGATGTCCAGGCCCTCCGGCAACGCCGCGTCGAGCGCCTCGCGCACCCACTCCGGGTCACATCGCTCGGTGAGCCCCAGCTCCAGATACTCCGCCTCGCTGGCCACACCGGTGGGCGCGGCGTTGGCGTAGGACACCCGGGGATGGGGGCTGAAGCCCGCCGAGTGCGCGACCGGGACGCCAGCCCGGCGCAACGCCCGCTCGAACGCCCGGGCGAAGTCGCGGTGGCTGGCGAAGCGCAGCCGACCACGCTTGGCGTAGCGCAGCCGGAGCCTCTGCACAACCGGTGCCGGCGAGGGCCCCTCCGGGACACGGGCCACCTCAGCCGCCCGGTGTCGACACCGTGACCAGCGGCAGCAGGGTGCGCCCGGTGGGGCCAATCTGGATGCTGGTGCCCAGCTGTGGGCACACCCCGCAGTCGAAGCAGGGGTTCCACCGGCAGTCCTCGACCTCAACCTCGGCGAGTGCGTCCTGCCAGTCGGCCCACAGCCAGTCCTTGTCCAGACCAGAGTCGAGATGGTCCCAGGGCAGCACCTCGGTGCGGTCCCGCTCCCGGGTGGTGAACCAGTCCACGTCGACCGGCTGGCCGGCCAGCGCGCGCTCGGCCGCGACCATCCACCGCTGGAAGGAGAAGTGCTCGCTCCACCCGTCGAACCGCCCGCCGTCCTCGTAGACGGCCCGGATCACCGCACCGACGCGTCGGTCACCGCGGGAGAGCAGCCCTTCGACGATGCTGGGCGGACCGTCGTGGTAGCGGAACCCGATGGCGCGCCCGTAGCGCCGGTCCGACCGGATCTGTTCGCGCAGCCGGGCCAGCCGCGCGTCGACCGCCTCGTGGCCGAGCTGGGCGGCCCACTGGAACGGGGTGTGCGGCTTGGGCACGAAGGCCCCGATCGAGACCGTGCACCGGATGTCGCCTCCCCCGCTGGCCTCCCGGCCTGCCTGGATGACCCGGCGGGCCAGCTCGGCGATCTGCAGCACGTCTTCATCGGTCTCGGTGGGCAGGCCACACATGAAGTAGAGCTTGACCTGGCGCCAGCCGTGCTCGTACGCCGTGGTCACGGTGCGGATCAGGTCCTCCTCGGTGACCATCTTGTTGATCACCTTGCGGATGCGCTCGCTGCCACCCTCGGGGGCGAAGGTCAGCCCGGACCGTCGACCGTTGCGGGACAGCTCGTTGGCCAGGTCCACGTTGAACGCGTCCACCCGGGTGCTGGGCAGCGACAACGAGGTGGCCGAGCCCTCGTAGCGATCGGCCAGACCCTTGGCAATCGAGGCGATCTCGCTGTGGTCGGCGCTGGACAGCGAGAGCAGCCCAACCTCCTCATAGCCGGTGGCCTGCAGGCCTCGGGCCACGATCTCACCGATCCCGGTGATGGATCGCTCCCGCACCGGACGGGTGATCATCCCGGCCTGGCAGAACCGGCAGCCACGGGTGCAGCCACGGAAGATCTCCACCGACATCCGCTCGTGCACGGTCTCGGCCAGCGGCACCAGCGGGGCCTTCGGGTAGGGCCACTCGTCGAGATCGGACACGGTGCTCTTGCTGACTCGCCACGGCACCCCGGGCCGGTTGGGGGCGACGCGACGAATGCGCCCGTCGGGCAGGTAGTCCACGTCGTAGAAGGAGGGCACATAGACCCCGGCCACCCCGGCGAGCCGCTCCAGCAGACCGACGCGCCCGCCGGGGCGACCGGCGGACTTCCACCGCCTGAGCGCCGCGGTGATCTCCAGCACCGCCTGCTCGCCGTCACCGAGCACCGCCGCATCGACGAAGTCGGCGATCGGCTCAGGATTGAACGCGGCATGCCCGCCGGCGATGACGACGGGGTGGCTCGCGTCGCGCTCTCCGGCCAGCAGCGGGATCCCGGCCAGGTCCAGGGCGAGCAGCAGGTTGGTGTAGCCGAGCTCGGTGGAGAAGGACACGCCGAGCACGTCGAAGGCCGACACCGGCCGGTGGGCGTCAACGGTGAACTGCGGCACCCGGTGCTCACGCATCAGCCGTTCGAGGTCCGGCCACACCGCGTAGGTACGCTCGGCCAGCACCCCGTCGAGCTCGTTGAGCACCTCGTAGAGGATCATGACGCCCTGGTTGGGCAGGCCGACCTCGTAGGCGTCCGGGTACATCAACGCCCAGCGGACATCACAGGAGTCCCAGTCCTTGACCTGGGCGTTCAGCTCGCCCCCGACGTACTGGATGGGCTTGCTCACCAGGGGCAGCAACGGCTCAAGCCTGGAGTACAGCGACTCGACGGGCATGGTCGGAGACTCCGGTGGACGTCTAGGCGTGCTACGGGCAAGAGGACCCAGGGTAACCGCAGCCGCCCGAAGTTGCCGAGCAGCGCAGCCGCGGTGAGGATGGCCAGACAGCCCGACGCGGGGCCGTGGGACAGGAGGTTGGCGTGCGCAAGCGGGAGCTGGGTGGGCGGCTGGAGGTCTCCGAGCTGGGCCTGGGCTGCATGGGGATGAGCGAGTTCTACGGCCGCGCCGACGAGGCCGAGGCGGTGACCACCATCCGCCGGGCACTCGAGCTGGGTGTCACGCTGCTGGACACCGCGGACATGTACGGCCCGTTCACCAACGAGAAGCTGGTCGGGCGAGCGATCGCCGGGCGTCGCGACGAGGTCGTGCTGGCCACGAAATTCGGCAACGAGCGCCGACCGGACGGCGCCCGGGTCGGGATCAACGGCCGACCGGAGTACGTCAGGGCGGCCTGTGACGCCTCGCTGCGGCGGCTCGGGGTGGAGGTCATCGACCTGTACTACCAGCACCGGGTCGACCCGAACACCCCGGTGGAGGACACCTGGGGGGCGATGCACGAGCTCGTCGAGGCCGGCAAGGTCCGCTACCTGGGCATATCCGAGGCCGCCCCCGCCACCATCCGGCGAGCCCACGCCGTGCACCCGGTGACCGCTGTGCAGACCGAGTGGTCGTTGTGGACCCGCGACGTGGAGCACAACGGCGTGCTGGACACCTGCCGGGCGCTGGGGATCGGTTTCGTCCCCTACTCCCCGCTGGGTCGCGGCTTCCTCACCGGCACGATCAGCGGCCCCGACGACCTCGAACCCAGTGACTTCCGCAGGATGAACCCGCGGTTCCAGGGCGAGAACCTGGCCGGAAACCTCGAGCTCGTCGCACGCGTCCGCGCGATCGCCGAGCGCAAAGGCATCACCGCGGGCCAGCTGGCCCTGGCCTGGGTGCTGGCGCAGGGCCCCGATGTCGTACCGATCCCGGGAACGAAGCGGGTCGGCTACCTCGAGCAGAACGTCGCCGCCACCGGTGTCGAGCTGGACCCCGACGACCTGCGCGCCCTCGACGAGGCGGCCCCGCCGGGCGCGGCACTCGGTGACCGCTATCCGGACATGTCCACGATCAACCGCTGAGACACCCGTACGACGCCTCGACTCCCGCGTCCGGTCGGCCCCAGGCAGGGTCAGGCGCAGGTCAGGCGTAGGTCAGAGTCAGGTCAGGCGTAGGTCAGGCGCAGGTCAGGCGTAGCGCTTCATGTGGATGTTCTGTAGCAGGCCTATCGCCAGCCAGCTCGCGAACATGCTCGACCCGCCGTAGGACACGAACGGCAGCGGCAGCCCGGTCACCGGCATGATGCCCAGGCACATCCCGATGTTCTCGAAGGCCTGGAAGGCGAACCAGGCGATGATCCCGGCTGCCACGCAGCGACCGAAGAGGTCCTCGGCCTTCAGACCGATCCGGTAGGCGCGCCACAGGACGAGGCCGAAGAGACCGATGATCACCGCTGCACCCACCAGCCCGAGCTCCTCCCCGGCCACCGAGAACACGAAGTCGGTCCACTGGTAGGGCACGAAATGCCCGTTGGTCTGCTTGCCCTGGAAGAGCCCTTGGCCCCAGATCCCGCCTGTGCCGATGGCGATGCGCGCCTGCTGGGTGTTGAACCCCAGCCCGCGCGGGTCGGCCGAAGGGTGCAGGAACGCGGTGAAGCGGTCGATCTGGTAGCGCGACAGGATCCCCACCTTGATCGCCAGGAAGGCACCGAGGGATGCGACCACGATGAGGCCCGCGACCCAGCGAGCCCGCGCCCCGGACACCGCGATGACGACCAGCACGATGGTGCCCAGCACGAGGGCCGAGCCCAGGTCAGGCTGCAGCATGACCAAGCCGATCGGCAGGACCGCCAGTGCCAGCGCCTGTGCCACGTCGCTGTCTCGAGGGGCGTCCTCCCGGTCGAGCTTCTCCGAGAGCAGCATCGCCATGCCGGTGACCAGCGCTACCTTGGCGAACTCCACCGGCTGCACCGAGAACCCAGCCGGCAGCACGATCCAGGAGTGGGCCCCGTTCAGCGTGGAGCCGAGCGGGGACAGCACGGCCATCAACCCCAGCACGGACAGCACGTAGATCACCGGGGTGTAGGCCCGCAGAAGCCGGTAGTCGAAGAGCGCCGCGAACGCCGCCAGGGCCAGCCCGATGGCCAGGTTGAGCAGGTGCTTGTGGAACATCGACTGCGGGCTGCCCCCGGTCATCGCCGGGAGGTTCCAGGTGGCCGCCCAGACCAGCAGCGCGCCGATCACCGAGAGCGCCAGGCAGGACAGCAGCAGCATCCAGTCCAGCCGACGGGCGATCCCGTCCTTGGCGAAGGCCTTGGCCAGCAGCCCGGCCTGCCTGGCGCGGGCGTAGCTGGCCGGCGGATAGCCCAGGGTCACGCGGGGCTCCCCCACCGCGGGCGGCTCAGCATGCTCGCCTCGCCCTGCGCCCGGCCCTGCGGCCGAGCGAGAGGGCCCGCCGGTCTGGCTCGGTGGCCGGCGGCAGCCCGCCCAGCGCCGCGGCGGCCGGTCTGCGCGACGGGGTCG
>JAJZTN010000204.1 GCA_021848885.1 Actinomycetes bacterium | reverse complement strand
CCAGCGCCCGCCGTACCCGCCGAGCAGCACCGCCTGCGGCCGTGGCGGCGGCAGGATCGCGCGGGAGGCCACCGCGGCGTTGACCGCGTCGAGGAGGTGCTCGTGCGCCTCCAGCTCGACCACGACGCGGCGTCCGCCGGCCACCAGGGTCAGCAGCGAGCTCGCTCGGGTGCCGACCGCGCCGGTGCGGGCCAGCAACCCGACCCGGGCCAGCGTCTCGACGTTCTGCACCAGCGTGGGCCGGCCATGCACCCCTTCCGTTGCGGCCGGGGTCCGTCGGAAGGTGGGCAGCGCCGGGCCGCCGGAAAGGGCCCGCACCGCAGCGCTGGACTCTCCGGACAGGTAGTGATCTGGGGCGAGGGCGATGCGCACCGTCGGCTCGTGCGGCAGCATCGAGCGGCGCTCCACCAGGGCCTTGGCCAGCGCACGGTGGGTGGCGTGCGCGCCGTGGTGCAGCCAGACCACCGCGTCCTGGGCCCCGAGGGACTCGGCGGCGGCGACCAGGCCGTCCAGCACGAGGTGCGGGCGGTGCTGCAGCAGCGCGGCGTCCTTGGCGCTGGCCGGCTCACCCTCGGCGGCGTTGGCCACCACGGTCCCGCCCCCACCGGCGGCCAGCACGGCCTTCCACTTGCGGGCGACCGGGAAGTGCGCGCCACCACGCCCGGACAAGGCCGCCGCCTCGATCTGCTCAAGGAGGGCGTCCCCGGCCCGTCCGGCCGCCGAGGGTCGTTCGCCGTACTCGGCCAGGTGCCCGGCCAGGTCGTGCCCCACCGGTCCGGCCAGCGGGACGCGCTCGCCGAGCAGCGGGTAGACGACCGGGGTGTCCAGCAGTCGCGAACCGGTCGCCTCACGCGGCGACTCGTCGTGACCGACCAGGTGCAGCTGCGGGCTCATCGTCCGCGGCCGTCGAGATCGGGCCGAGCGGCGGCGGGCAGCGCCTGGACCATCGGCACGTGGCGGGTGCCGGTCGGCTTCGGATGACTGGCCAGCAGGTCGGCCACCCGGTCGGCCGGGGTGCGCGTGACGTAGCGGCTGACCGCCAGCGCCACCAGCCCCGCCCCGGTGCTGAGGTAGAGCCAGCGCAGCGTCGCGCTGTCGCTGCCGGCCAGCAGCCCGTGCACCCAGACGAGGACGAGGGCGAGGGCGGCGACCTTGTGGATCGGCCACCAGACCCGGGCTGCCAGCCGGCCGGAGAACGTGGCGGTCAACCCGGCGAGCAGGCCCGCCCACAGCCCGATGACCCCGAGCGTCACCGGGATGGGGCGGTAGGAGGCGCCCAGCGGGAGCAGTGCGCCGCGCCAGCCGACACCGGCGTAGGTGTCGGTGGCCAGGACGACGATATGCATGGCGGTGAACACCAGGGTGAACATTGCGAGGCTGACGTGCAGCCGGATCCGGGTGGCCGTGCTCGGCACCCTGAAGCGGGCCCGCCACGGGTGCGAGAGCACCAGGCCCATCGCCACCAGAGCGACCATGAGCAGGTACGACGTGATCCCGGCGGCCCGGCCGATGATCCACGGCGCCATCCGGTTGCCGGACACCCCGACCGCGGCCTTGCCGAGCAGCCAGCCGCTCACCGTGGCGCTCAGCGTGATGCCCAGGGTCAGCCCGAGGCCGCGCAGCATCGACAGCAGTGTGGCGACGACGCCGCCATCACCGTCCTGCCCGCCGGGATGCCCGTCCTGCCCGGTGAGGACGGTGCGCTCACCAGGCATGGGGGGCCTCCCACAGCACGGCCGGGCGCAGCAGTGGGCTCATCCCGACCACGCCGTCGGTGTCCACCCACAGTGCCGCCAGGTCATGCTCCTCGGCCAGCTGGCGCAGCCCGCCCCGACCGGTGAGGAACAGCGCCTTGCTCCACACCTCGGCCCAGGCCGGGTCGGGCCCGAGCACTGTCACCGCGAGCAGGCCACCGGCGCCCGGTGCCCCGGTGCGGGGGTCGATGAGGTGGTGCACCGGGGTGTCGCCGACCTTCCACTGCCGCACCCGCACCGAGGAGGTCGCCACAGCCTGATCCACCGCGCGCAGCACAGCCACCGGCGCCTGCCCACCGCGCGGGTCCTCGACCCCGACCTTCCAGCCCTGTCCCTCCGGTCCGGCGCCGCTCACGCCGATGTCGCCGCCGGCCTCGACCAGCGCCGCTGAACCATGCCCGATGAGCTGCTCGAGGGCCCAGCGCACCGCCAGGCCCTTGCCGATGCCGCCGAGGTCGACCGGGTGCGGGCCGATCCGGATCGCCGAGCGTGCCTCATCCAGCCCCGGCCGCCAGGTCGCCCGAACCAGCGGAGCGAAAGCGGGGCGGGTGCCGCGCGCCCGGTGCCGGGGGCCGTCCATCGGCCGGCCGGGGACCGAGACCGCTCCGTCGTGGAAGGGCAGCGTGTGGTCGTAGCCCCAGGACTGCAGCAGCTTGAGCACCCGCGGGTCGAACAGCCCACGGGTCTGGGCATGTGCCCGCGCCGCCTCGGCCACCGCCTGGAAGCACTCAGTCGGGACGGTGTGCCAGACCCGCGGATCGGCGTTGGCCCGCATCAGCGGACTGTCCGGGTTGAACCGGGTGCAGGAGGCCTCGACCCGGTGGAAGACCTGCTCGGCCCGGGCCAGGCCGGCGTCGGCTCCGGGACCCGGCGCCACGACGCGCATCGTCACGTTCGTCGCCATCGCCCGGAACCGGTGCACCAGCTCCGGCCCTGCGGGCTCGGTGGGGGTGGCGGGGGCGGCGGCGGTGCCGGCTGCCGTCGCGGGGGCCGTCGCGGTGCCGGCTGCCGTCGCGGGGGCCGTCGCGGTGGCGGCACCGCTTGGGCGGCTCACTTGATCACCCCGGAGGCGCCCGTGGTGGTGTGCGTGGCCGGGGCGTGCCTGGCCGGGGCGGCCGCCCGAAGCGGGGCCTGTGCGGGCAGCGGGGCGAGCGAGGCAGGCGGCGGCTGGTGGGCCAGCACGGCCGCCTGCGAGCTGAGTGAGGCGACGGTGTTGCGCAGCGCCGCGATCTCCTTGCTCCGTGCCGCCACTGCCGCCTGCAGGGCGGCCAGCTTCGGGTCCGGTGTCGGGCTCGCGCTCGGTGTGACAGGCGCACCGGTGGACACCGACGGCGAAGTTCCCACCGCCGGTGCCTGCCCGACCGCCCATGCGGTGGTGCCGGCGAAGACCGCGGCACTGGCAGGGGCAACCAGTGCCGCCACCGACCAGCGGGCCCTTGCCCCCCGTGCAGGGGTGCGTGCGTTCATAGTGCTCAGTCGTCCGAACCCTCGGAGTGCGTCGCGCTGGAGCGGTCGTCGCGCTCCTTCTCACCGGTGGACGAGCTGGCCCCGGTCTTGGTGTGCGTCGTCGGGGCCTGGCTGGCCGGTGCGGCAACCAGCTGGGCGGCGTTGGCCTGGGCCTGGGCGGCCTCGCGGGCCTTCTCCGCAGCCAGCTCGGCGGCCTGGATCTGGGCCTGCTTGGTGGCCAGGTCCTGCTGGGTCGTGCTGACCTGCTGGCGCAGCGTGGCCGCCTGCGCGTCGAGGGTGGCCAGCTGGGCCTGCAGCGCGGCGATCTCCTGCGCCTCGGCGCCACTGGCCGTGGTCGGTGTGCTGGTGTCGGCCGTGGTGCTGGTGCGCGGTGTCGTGCTGGTCTGGGCGGCGGCCAGGGTGGCGCCGGCGCCGGCGATGACCGTCGCGGCGGTTGCCGCGGTCATGGCGATGCGGCGAGTTCGGTTCATGTGTGCTCAGATCGG
>JAJZTN010000203.1 GCA_021848885.1 Actinomycetes bacterium | reverse complement strand
GGCTTGTTGGTGCGCGACGTGGAGGCGACACTCGCCGACGCCCTGGGCGCAGAGGCCACCTTGTCCAAGTCGACCGTCGCCCGGGTCTGTGAAGCCATCAAGGCAGAATTCGACGCCTGGCAGACCCGCGACCTGTCGGGTGTCACCCTCGACTATCTCTTCCTCGACGGCAGTCACTTCAAGTTCCACGCCGGCAACGCCAGTGAGCCGGTGCTCGCCGCCTGGGGGATCACCACCGACGGACGACCAGTCCTCGTTGGCTTGGCGCCCGGTGAGAGCGAGAGCTTTGACGCCTGGACCGGGTTCTTGCGTGATCTCACCTCGCGTGGGATGACCCCACCGCTACTCGTGATCTCCGACGGCGCGCCGGGACTGATCGGGGCGTGTGAGGTGGTGCTCGCCCAGTCGCTTCGTCAACGTTGCCTCATTCACCGGTGCCGCATTAACCGGCCCTCGGGGGTGGAGTCAAGCAGTTATTCCTTGGCGACTTGTCGGCGGAGTCCGGCGAGGTGGCGGTCGATGCGGTCGGCGACTCGGTCGTGGCGGGCGGCTTCGTCGGTCCATCCTCGGGTGTTGGCGTCGTCTCGCAGGGCGCGGACGTCGTCGAGTTGCTCGCTGAGCAGCTGGGCGCGGTCGGGGTCTGGGACGAAGTTGTCGCACTGCTCGCAGATGTTGGCGTATGTGCAGGCGCCGGCGACGGGCTCGCGTGAGCAGAACCCGTGGGCCAGGCGGGTCTTGAGCATCTCGGCGTGGAGCCAGTCGACCTTGGATGGCACTGACCGGTTGGTCCCGGCCGCGATGACGAACAGTGAGCGACGTCCGTTGGCCTTGGCCATGGCGGTGTTGTAGGCGTCGCGGATGGTCGGCGACGCCAGGCGGGCGTAGCGCAGGGTCATCTCCGGGGTGACGTGACCCATGAGCGCCATCAGTGCGGGCAAGGACATGCCTGCGTTGGCGAGGGTGGTCCCGAAGGTGTGCCTGAGCTGGTGGAGGGTGACATGGAGCGGGTGGCCGTCCCGGTTGCGCAGGTCGGCGGCCGCTATAGCGGCATGGAGCCCGACTCGAAGGCGGTGAGCGCCGATGCGCCGACCGTGTTCGGTGAACACGAAGTCGGCGAGGTGACCGTCGCGGGGATGGGCGAGCGACCGTTGCGGTCCTCGGTTGGTGATCCAGGCGTCGAGCAGACTCAGCGGTTCAGGGTCGAGGGGGACCATGCGGTCGGTGCCGAGTTTGCCGACGGGGACGTGTAGCCAGCTGCCGTGGCCGCCGCCGAAGTCGACGATGCATCCGACTTCGAGGTCGAGCAGTTCACCGGCGCGCATGCCCGTGGCGCGCAGGACTGTCAGCCCGACGCGGGCGAAGGGGTCGTCGAGGGCGGAGATAGCGGCCATGAGGGCACGGTCGATGTCGGCGCTGAGCGCGCGGGGCAGGGGCTCGGGCAGGCGGGGCAGGTCAGAGAGGAAGATGAGCCGCCGCTGGGGGGCGGCTGCCCAGCCCCATTCGGCGATGTCCTCGAAGAACACTCGCAGATCGACCAGGTCGTGATGGAACACGGTCATCCCGACGGTCTTGCCTTCCCCGTTGGGGCCGCGCCAGGGTCGGGCCCGGGACCAGACCAGGAACGGCTCGATGTGGTGGCTGCGGTCGAGTTGGTCGAGACGAGCCACCTCGGGATGCTGGATGGCCAGCCAGTCGGCGAGGACCCGGATGGCCTTGATGCGCATCTGGGCGGTGGAGGGGCGCAGGGTGGTGGTGATGATCTCGGCGTAGCGGACCACTTCCCGACGGATCTCCGGCTGGGCGATCCGAGCGGCGTGCTCGGGCGGCGACAGTGCCGCTGCCCGGGAGTCGCGTGGCGGATGTTGCACGATCCCGTCTTGGAAGCACAGCTGGCGCAGCGCCAGGCACCGCCCGGCGAAGCGGTCCCGGGTGGAAGCCCGCACATCGATGCGGTCGGCCTCCACGGCGGCGGCGTCGAAGTCGCCGTCGGCGAGCTCGGCGAGCGTCTTGCCCAGCCATAGGCACAGCACCGGGGCGGTGTGACGGATCACCTGGCGGGCCCAGTTCGCGCTCCACCCGAGCCGGTCAGCGGCCTGGCGAGCTCGCTCGACGTCGTCGGGATGAGCGGCGCTCCACCACAACCCGAGATCGACTCCGCCCGGCTTGGCCAACAGCAGCTCAAGATCGGCTTGCAGGTGCCCCTCGACGAGCAACCAGGTCAGAAACGGCCACGCCTTGAGCCGGTGAAGATCGGCGAGGCGAGCTGGCGTCGGCCGGTTCATCCACACCGCCAGGTCGCCGTGGCGGTCCACGAAGCAGGTGGCAGCACGCCGCCGCTGCCAACGCTGCCCCGAGTCGAGATCCAGGCGGTCGACGAAGCGGTGGTAGTCGCCGAGCAGATCGGCGGGCTCGGCTCCGACATTGTTCAGCGCGAGGCCGGTCACGACAGGACCTGCTTGGCTCGTGCCCACTCGGCGGCCACCGTCTCTGGGGCCAGGTGCACGTACGCGGCGGTGGTCTCGGCGTGGACGTGACCCATCAACTCGCGCAGCACCAGCAGGTCGATCCCCGCGGCCGCCAGTTCGCTGCCGAAGGTGTGCCGCAACCGGTGCGGTCGCACCCTGGCCGCGCCGCTGCGGGCCCGATGGGTCCTGAAGATCCGTCGCATTCCCGCTTCTGTCATCGGGCTGCCGGCGCTCGGGCCGCGCAGCACCACGAAGCACTCCGGTGTCGACAGGCCCTGGGGGCGTTCGACGCGTAGATACGAGGCCAGCTCGGTGAAAAACGCGCGGTCCACCGGCACCAACCGCTGCTTCGATCCCTTGCCCGTCACCTTCACCTGACGCAGGCCCAGGTCGACATCGGCGAGGCGTAGCGAGCGGACCTCCGCCGCTCGCAGACCGCCGAGCAGCATCGCCAGCACCATGGCCCGATCCCGGTGAGTGCCCAGATCCGACAGAAACGCCGCCACATCCGCAGAGTCGAGGCACTCGGGGAGGCGGCGCTCCTGGCGGACCAAGCGACTCGAACCCGTCGGTCTCCGGCCGCGGACGTGACCGAGCAGACCCTGCCGGGATCCTCGCAGACCCGAACTGCGCCTGGGCGCGGGCACCGGGTTGCGTTCCAGCACACCGCAGATCGTGGCGTGCTCGTACAAGCCACGAGCCGCTGCCACCCGCCGGTTCATGCTCGCCGCCGCCGCGCCTCGCTTGTCGGCGAGGCGGACGACCTTTCGACCCTTCGTCGGCGCCGGCCGGGACTGCCACTCGAGCCAGTCGAAGAAGTCCGTCGGGTTCACCTGACGCCAATCGATCCCGACCTCGTCGAAGAACCGGGCCAGGCACACCACGTCGAACGCGTACGACCGCACCGTGGCCGGCGAGAACTGCCGCGCCTCGAGATGGCCGAGCCAGCGGTTCGCGAACTCGACCAGTGAACCGTCACCGACCAGGCGGTGACCTCCATCCACACGAGCGACCGCAACCATGGACAAGCCCTCCTCACACGAGTATCCGCCCCCGCTCAGCCGGAGAGGTGGACCCTCACGGTGTCGAGCCGGGAACCGGCACTGAGGGCCGGTTAACGGAGAACATCCTGGCCAAGGTGCCCAAGTCCGCCCAGGGCGAGGTGAAGGCGGCGTTCTGGAAGCTCTTTGACGACGTGACGTCACCGCCCGGCCAGCAGGCGGTCGACGAGGTGCGCGCTCGCATTGACG
>JAJZTN010000202.1 GCA_021848885.1 Actinomycetes bacterium | reverse complement strand
TGGGCTCATAACCCAGAGGTCACAGGTTCAAATCCTGTCCCCGCTACCAGAAACGATTCGTTAGAACTCCGGACCTGAGAAGGTCCGGAGTTCTTCGTTTGTTCGGGATCTTGGGTCGCCTGGACCACGGCGGAGGGGCGGGTACGGTCGATCCGGCGTCGGGCCTGGCCGATGACTCCCCCACGCTTGTCTACAGGCTCTGAAGCAAGGTCCGGAATGAGCCGCAGGTGCCTGGCATTCGAGCGCGTGACGGTCGACGTGAGTTGTCGTTCGGCTTCGAGGTCCGACTCGAGGGTGGATGACAGGACTCGTCGGAAGGGTGGTGTGAGATCGCTGGATGTGACCTCGTCGTCGTGAATGACGATGCGCTCGAAGACGGCTTGGTTGAGATCGCGTCGGCCAAGGTCATCTGCCCGCAGGTAGAGGTCGTGACCCGAAGTCAGTAGCTCGCATATCTGGTCCAGGGCCTCGAAGAGGCGGGTCTCCTCGACGGCGGACTGTCTGAGCCGGTTCTCCAGGCTGGCGCGCTCGATGGCGATACGGCCTTGCTCACGTTTGAGCTGGTCTAGCGGTACGGCGTCCGCAAGATGGGCACGCAGCAGACGGTCGCTCTCGCGCTGCAGCTCCGCCAACTGTGTCTCAGCAGCCTGACGGTCTCGATCACGCTCTGGGACGACCTGCCGGATGTGGCTTGCCACGACGTCACGAATCTGGTTAGTGCTGGTTGTGGGCAATGTGACCGACCGCCAGTGGTCTTCGACCAGGTCTTCAAGTATCGGCGCTTGGATCGCACGGAAGGTGCAGCCGTTCTTCCGTCGCTGCCTACCGAGGCAGTAGAAGTAGTCGTAGAGCACGCCGCGGCCGTTGCGGGACTGTTCGAAGGTCAGGGGTTCGCCGCACTCGCCACAGAACACGGACCCCTTGAGATAGTGGGTGTGAATGCGAGGCCTTTCCTGGCTCGCGACTCGGCCTTGGCGGACTGCCTGCACGCGCTGGAAGAGGTCTTCCGACACCAGCGCCGGATGCTTACCGGGGTACTCGACGCCTTCGAAGGTTACGACGCCTGTGTAGTAGCGGTTCTGGATGATGCTGCCCACGTACGAGACAGCCAGCGGCCCGCCCTTCGACTTGGGACGCGGGAGTGCGGTGACCTTGTGGCTTGCCAGCTCTTCAGCCAGCATCGCTGAGGTCCACTCCCCAGTTGCGTACTGCTCGAACATCCATACGACCCAGGGCGCACGCTCTGGATCGACGGCGACCGTGCGGATCTCGCGGCCCTCGGGGGTCCGCTCTCTGACGTTGATGTATCCGAACGGAGCGACGCCGATGGTGCCGCCGCCTTTGGCCTTTTGGAGCATGCCTTTCTTCGTCTCGGTCGCGAGGTTGCGTCCCTCCGGTGTTGTCGCCACTGAGGACGGCTGTGAGGGCGTCGGGCGAGATGACGGTGAACATGCCCGGGATGAGCCCGGAACGGCGCAGGATGGTGTGGCGGAGTCGCTCGGCCCGTTCGGGGCCTCTGTCGCCGTGCATGATCCAGAGCACTCGTGGGAAGGTCCGGTTGTGGGCTTGTTCGGTGCCGGAGCGGCGGTAGTCGTCCCCGGCGCCCAAGCCCAAGTCGACTGGGGCGATGAGGGCGACGTCCTGGCTCACGTCGGCCTACCGAATGTGTACTCGTTCCACATGGTGCTGTCGTACTCGCGGGATCCGTTCACCTGTTTCACCACCAGCATGGACCTGGCCACCTTCTGGGACTGCCACCGCAGGGCGTTCGCGCACTTCGGCGGGGTCCCTGGCACGATCGTCTATGACCGCACCAAGACCGTGGTCCGCAAGCATGTCGCACCGGGAGTCGCGGTGCCCTTGCATCCGGAAGCGGCGGCGTTCGGCGAGCACTACGGGTTCAGCATCGATGTGCTCGCCGCTTACCCTCGATCCACCGATGAGGGCGGTGGTGTGAGCGTGCCGTAATGACGAGATGCCCTGCCGTGCTGAGAGATTGGGACTTGCGACGGTTCCACACCTCAACCCGGAAGGGCACCTCTGGGATGCGACTCTCTCACACTCTCGCTCGGACCTCGGTGGCGTTCGACGACCCGAATCTTGTGTCGGCCGCGGGGCTGGTCCCGGTGCTGGCGCTGGCCGACCGAGCCGGTCTGCGGCGCCTGGCCGAGGAGCACCTGAGCGTGCCCTCCGACAAGGGCGCGAATGCCGGGTTGAAGGTGGCCTCGCTGGTGGCGGGGATGGTCGCCGGCGCCGACTCGATCGATGACATGGCCCTGCTGCGCCACGGCGGGATGGGCCGGGTCTTCGCCAAGGCGTACGCGCCCTCGACGCTCGGGTCGTTCCTGCGCGCGTTCACCTTCGGGCACGTGCGCCAGCTCGACGCGGTCGCCGCCCGGTTCCTGCTCGCGCTGGCCTGGCTGCGCGAGGCGCCCCCGTGCCTGCCGCAGGCCGGTCAGCCCGGCGGGTACGCGTTCCTCGACGTGGACGACACGATCATCGAGGTCCACGGCCACGCCAAGCAGGGCGCCGGGTTCGGCTACACGCGGGTCCGCGGGCTGAACGCGCTGATCGCCACCGTGACCACCAGCAGCTCGGCGCCGCTGGTCGTGGCGCAACGACTGCGCAAGGGCGCCTGCGGGTCGCCCCGCGGCGCGAAACGTCTGGTCGGCGACGCCGTCAAACAAGCGCGCCGCCTCCTCGGGGCTGGCGCGCCGATCCTGGTCCGGATGGACTCGGCCTACTACGGCCGCGACGCGGTCCACGCGGCGATCACCGGCGGCGCCCACGTGTCGGTCACGGTCCGGGCGACCAGCCCGGTCAAGGCCGCGATCGCCGGCATCGGCGAGGACGCGTGGACCACGATCAGATACCCGGACGCGATCTTCGACGAAGCCACCGGGAGGTGGATCTCCAAGGCGGAGGTCGCCGAGGTCCCATTCACCGCGTTCGCCAGCAAGAAGAAGTCCGACCGGGTGCCCGGCCGGCTGGTCGTGCGCCGGATCCCGGACGTGCACGCCGACGCGAAGAAAGCCGCCGGGCAGGGCACCCTGTTCGACGTGTGGCGCTTCCACGCGTTCTTCACCACCGCCCCCGCCGACACGTTGGACACCGTCGCTGCGGACAAGACTCACCGCGGGCACGCCATCATCGAACAGGTCCACGCCGACCTCAAAGGCTCCGCGTTGGCGCACCTGCCCTCCGGGAAGTTCACCGCGAACGCCGCCTGGCTCGTCCTCGCGGTCATCGCGTTCAACCTCACCCGCGCCGCCGCCACCCTCACCGCGGCGCCCGACATCGCGAAAGCGACCACCGCGACGGTCCGTCGCAAGCTGATCCACGTCCCCGCCCGGGTCGCGTCCTCCGCACGCCGGATCACCCTGCACCTGCCAAAAGCGTGGCCCTGGCACGAGGCGTGGACCCGACTGTTCGACCGCGTCGCCGACCCGCCCGCCACAGCACTGTCCTGACCACCCAGCCGCAGGCGGCGCGACCCGAGGAACCCGACGTGGAACACCCCGACAGCGAGGTCGGGCAATCCCGCACGCCCCTCGCCACCGCCTCAGCCCGACACGACGATCAACGCCACCCCATCAGACCATCGGTGGATTGAGGCTTAAAGGGGGCACCCTGCTTCAGCACCGGCTCAACGCCACGGCTCGCACAACGAAGGACGTCGACGGTCTAGTGCGAGGCGACATAGACGGGTTCATCGCCGCACTGGAGGAGGCCCTCG
>JAJZTN010000040.1 GCA_021848885.1 Actinomycetes bacterium | reverse complement strand
GACCGACAGCGGGACCGCGACCGACAGCGGGACCGCGACCGACAGCGGGACCGCGACCGACAGCGGGACCGCGACCGACAGCGGGACCGCGACCGACAGCGGGACCGCGACCGACAGCGGGACCGCGTCCGATGTCACCGAGCCAGGGTCCGACACCGAGCCCGGGTCCGATGTCACCGAGGCCGAGGAGGACGCCCAGTGAGTGTGATCGAGAAGGACCCTCGCGACGTCCTGCTCGCGCCGGTGGTCTCCGAGAAGAGCTACGGGCTGCTGGACGAGAACAAGTACACCTTCCTGGTGCACCCGGACGCCAACAAGACCGAGATCAAGATCGCGGTCGAGAAGGTCTTCGGGGTCAAGGTGGTGCGCGGTGGGGTCAACATCATCAACCGGCAGGGCAAGCGGAAGCGGACCCGGTTCGGCTTTGGCAAGCGCAAGGACACCAAGCGCGCCATCGTCACCGTGGCCCAAGGCGACCGGATCGACATCTTCGGTGGACCGGTCTCCTGACCGGGCCAGCGAACGAGGAAACCACAGCTGAGGACTGACTGATGGGCATCCGCAAGTACAAGCCGACGACCCCGGGCCGTCGTGGCGCCAGCGTCGCCGACTTCGTCGAGGTCACCCGCGACACCCCGGAGAAGTCGCTGGTCCGCCCGCTGCACTCTAAGGGCGGACGCAACGTGCACGGCCGGGTCACTGTCCGGCACCAGGGTGGTGGGCACAAGCGCGCCTACCGGCTGATCGACTTCCGGCGCGACGACAAGGACGGCGTGCCGGCCAAGGTCGCCGAGCTGGAGTACGACCCGAACCGCACCGCGCGCATCGCCCTGCTGCACTACGCCGACGGGGAGAAGCGCTACATCCTGGCGCCCAACCGGCTGCGTCAGGGCGACGTCGTGGAGAACGGTCCCTCGGCCGACATCAAGCCGGGCAACAGCCTGCCGCTGCGCAACATCCCGGTCGGCACCGTCGTGCACGCCATCGAGCTGCGCCCGGGCGGCGGTGCGAAGATCGCCCGTTCCGCCGGTGCCAGCGTGCAGCTGGTGGCCAAGGAGGGCCTCTACGCCCAGCTGCGGATGCCCTCAGGCGAGATCCGCAACGTCGACGTGCGATGCCGCGCCACGGTCGGCGAGGTGGGCAACGCCGAGCAGTCCAACATCAACTGGGGCAAGGCCGGCCGGATGCGCTGGAAGGGCAAGCGCCCGACGGTGCGCGGTGTGGCGATGAACCCGGTCGACCACCCGCACGGCGGTGGTGAGGGCAAGACCTCCGGTGGCCGGCACCCGGTCAACCCCAAGGGCAAGCCCGAGGGCCGCACCCGCCAGGCCAAGAAGGCCAGCGACGCGCTCATCGTGCGTCGCCGCAAGACGAACAAGAAGCGCTAGGAGACCCCGATGCCGCGCAGCCTGAAGAAGGGTCCCTTCGTGGACGACCACCTGATGAAGAAGGTGGACGGGCAGAACGAGAAGGGCACCAAGAACGTCATCAAGACGTGGTCCCGGCGCTCGATGGTCGTGCCGGCCATGCTCGGGCACACGATCGCCGTGCACGACGGTCGCAAGCACGTCCCGGTGTTCGTCACCGAGGCGATGGTCGGCCACAAGCTGGGCGAGTTCGCCCCGACGCGCACCTTCCGTGGGCACGAGAAGGACGACCGCAAGAGCCGGCGCCGGTGACGGCTGGCAACGTGACGACGAAGAGAGCTGACAGATGACTGTCATGGAGCGCAAGCGCACGACCGCGCGGCGGGACAACCTGCTGGGGGACACCCCAGGGGCCTTCGCCTCCGCCCGGTTCGTCCGCGTCGCACCGATGAAGGCCCGGCGGGTGGTCGACCTCGTGCGCGGCCTGCCGGCCGAGCAGGCCCTGGCCGTGCTGAAGTTCGCCCCGCAGGCCGCCAGCGAGACGGTCTACAAGATCGTCGAGAGCGCGGTGGCCAACGCGACCAACGGCGAGGGCCTCGCCCGCGACAGCCTCGTGGTCTCGAAGGCCTTTGTCGACGAGGGCCCGACGCTCAAGCGGTTCCGGCCACGCGCCCAGGGTCGCGCCTACCGGATCCGCAAGCGGACCAGCCACATCACCGTCGTCGTCACCAGTGACGCCAGCGCCGCCAGGAGTGCAGGCGCTGAGAAGAAGGGGAGGACCCGCTAGTGGGCCAGAAGGTCAACCCGCACGGGTTCCGGCTCGGCATCACCACCGACTTCAAGAGTCGCTGGTACGCCGACAAGCTCTATCGGGACTACGTCTCCGAGGATGTGGCCATCCGCAAGATGATGAGCTCGGGCATGGAGCGAGCCGGCATCTCCCGGGTGGAGATCGAGCGCACCCGTGACCGGGTGCGGGTCGACATCCACACCGCCCGCCCGGGCATCGTCATCGGCCGGCGTGGTGCGGAGGCGGACCGGATCCGCGGCGACCTGGAGAAGCTGACCGGCAAGCAGGTGCAGCTGAACATCCTCGAGGTGAAGAACCCCGAGGTTGACGCTCAGCTGGTGGCCCAGGCCATCGCCGAGCAGCTGTCAAGCCGGGTGTCGTTCCGTCGCGCCATGCGTAAGGGCATGCAGACGGCGCTGAAGGCCGGAGCCAAGGGCATCCGGGTGCAGTGCTCGGGTCGTCTCGGCGGGGCGGAGATGAGCCGCTCGGAGTTCTACCGCGAGGGCCGCGTGCCGCTGCACACGCTGCGGGCCAACATCGATTACGGCTTCTACGAGGCGCGCACGACCTTCGGGCGCATCGGTGTGAAGGTGTGGATCTACAAGGGCGACGTCGTCAGTGGTCGGGTTGAGCCCGAGATTGCCATGCGTCCGTCACGCCCTGCCCGGGCCGGTGCTCGCCCCCGCCGCAACGAGCGTGCCGCCGAGGCGCAGACCGGCACCGCCGTGATCGAGGAGACCCCGGCGGTCGCGGCCGGCGACGAGACTGGCAAGGAGGGCTGAGATGCTCATCCCGCGCAGGGTCAAGCACCGCAAGCAGCACCACCCGGACCGCTCCGGGGCCGCCAAGGGCGGCACCGCGGTGAGCTTCGGTGACTTCGGTATCCAGGCACTGGAGTCGGCGTACGTCACCAACCGGCAGATCGAGTCGGCGCGTATCGCGATGACCCGCCACATCCGTCGTGGCGGCAAGGTGTGGATCAACATCTACCCCGACCGCCCGCTGACCAAGAAGCCGGCCGAGACCCGGATGGGCTCGGGCAAGGGCTCACCGGAGTGGTGGGTGGCCAACGTCAAGCCGGGCCGGGTGATGTTCGAGCTGTCCGGCGTGCCCGAGCCGATCGCCCGCGAGGCGATGCGCCGGGCCATGCACAAGCTGCCGATGAAGTGCCGCTTCGTTCTCCGTGAGGCAGGTGAGAACTGATGGCCGTGGGTTCGAAGGACCTGATGCCCGAGGCGCTGCGCGTGCTCGAGGACGACGAGCTGGCGGCCAAGCTGCGCGAGGCCAAGGAGGAGCTGTTCAACCTGCGCTTCCAGGCGGCGACCGGCCAGCTCGAGAGCCACGGTCGACTGCGGGCCGTTCGCCGGGACATCGCGCGGATCTACACGGTCATGCGGGAGCGCGAGCTCGGGATCTCCACCGTGACCGGCACGGAGGGTGCGGCATGAGTGCCAGTGATGTGAAGGGCTCGAGCGAGGCGGAGAACAGCGTGATGACTCAGACCGAGGCGGGGCTGCGACGCGGCTTCCGCAAGACCCGCGAGGGTCTCGTGGTCAGCGACAAGATGGACAAGACCGTTGTCGTCGCCGTCGAGGACCGGGTCAAGCACGCCCTCTACGGCAAGGTCATCCGTCGCACCAACAAGCTCAAGGCGCACGACGAGGCCAACGCGTGCGGCATCGGAGACCGTGTCCTGCTCATGGAGACCCGCCCGCGCTCGGCCACCAAACGCTGGCGCGTGGTGGAGATCCTCGAGAAGGCCAAGTAGCCCCCATCCGTTCCGCCAGGCTCATCCGGCCCACCCGGACGAGAACCGGCAGACACCACTTGGAGTCATCGTGATCCAGCAGGAGTCGCGACTACGCGTCGCCGACAACACCGGTGCCAAGGAGCTCTTGTGCATCCGGGTGCTCGGCGGTTCCGGGCGCCGCTACGCCGGCATCGGCGACGTCATCGTGGCGACCGTCAAGGACGCCATCCCCGGCGGAGCCGTCAAGAAGGGCGAGGTCGTCAAGGCTGTCGTCGTGCGCACCGTCAAGGAGCGGCGCCGCGCCGACGGCTCCTACATCAAGTTCGACGAGAACGCCGCCGTGCTCATCAAGGACGGCGGCGACCCGCGCGGGACCCGCATCTTCGGCCCGGTCGGGCGCGAGCTGCGCGAGAAGAAGTTCATGCGCATCATCTCGCTGGCACCGGAGGTGCTCTAGACCATGAAGATCAAGAAGGGTGACCTGGTCCAGGTCATCAGCGGCAAGGACAAGGGTGCCCAGGGCAAGGTGATCGCGGCCTACCCGGACACTCAGCGTGTGCTGGTCGAGGGAGTCAACCGGATCACGAAGCACACCAAGGTCGGCGAGTCCACCCGGGGCATCAAGACCGGTGGGTTGGTCGTCCAGGAGGCGCCCGTCCATGTCAGCAACGTCATGCTGGTGACCGAGGTCGGGGGTAAGAAGGTGCCGACCCGGGTGGGCCACCGCCTCGACGAGGACGGTAACAAGGTCCGGGTTGCCCGGCGATCCGGTAAGGACATCTGATGACCACGAGCACGCAAGTCCCGGCCCGGGCGCTGCCCAGGCTCAAGCAGCGATATCGCGAGGAGATCGTCGCGGCGCTGAGCGCCGAGAACGGCTACCGCAACGTCATGCAGGTTCCGGGCCTGACCAAGATCGTCGTGAACATGGGCGTCGGCGACGCGGCCCGCGACTCCAAGCTCATCGACGGCGCGGTCCGCGACCTCGCGGCCCTCACCGGCCAGAAGCCGGCGATCACCCGGGCCCGCAAGTCGATCGCCCAGTTCAAGCTGCGCGAGGGGATGCCGATCGGCACGCATGTGACGCTGCGCGGCGACCGGATGTGGGAGTTCCTGGACCGGCTGCTGTCGGTGGCCCTGCCGCGGATCCGTGACTTCCGCGGGCTGTCCGCCAAGCAGTTCGACGGCCACGGCAACTACACCTTCGGGCTGACCGAGCAGGCGATGTTCCACGAGATCGACCAGGACCGCGTCGACAGGGTCCGGGGGATGGACATCACTGTGGTCACGACAGCCCGCACCGACGACGAGGGGCGTGCCCTGCTGCGCCACCTCGGTTTCCCGTTCAAGGAGTCCTGACCGTGGCCAAGACCGCCCTGATCAACAAGTCCAAGCGCAAGCCGAAGTTCGCGGTGCGCGCCTACACGCGCTGCCAGCGCTGCGGGCGTCCGCACTCGGTCTACCGGAAGTTCGGGCTGTGCCGGGTGTGCCTGCGCGAGATGGCGCACCGTGGCGAGCTTCCCGGCGTCACAAAGAGCAGCTGGTAACCACCCTTACGCCGTAGGTCCCTCGGGAAACCCCGGCGAGAAAGGCCGATGCGGCCATGACCATGACCGACCCGATCGCAGACATGCTGACGCGTCTGCGCAACGCGAACTCGGCGTACCACGAGTCCGTCTCGATGCCCTACTCGAAGCTGAAGTCCAACGTGGCCGAGATCCTCAAGCAGGAGGGCTACATCGCCAGCTGGCGTGCCGAGGAGGCCCCCGACGGCGGAGTTGGCAAGACGCTCGTGCTCGACCTGAAGTTCGGCCCCAACCGGGAGCGCTCGATCGCTGGGATCAAGCGGATCAGCAAGCCCGGCCTGCGGGTCTACGCGAAGTCGACGAACCTGCCCAAGGTGCTGGGCGGTCTCGGTGTGGCGATCATCTCGACGTCCACCGGGCTGCTCACCGACCGGCAGGCGGCCAAGAAGGGCGTGGGCGGGGAAGTCCTCGCCTACGTCTGGTAGGGGAAGGGAGGACGGCAATGTCGCGTATCGGACGGCTGCCTATCCCGGTCCCGGCCGGTGTCGAGGTGAGCATCGAAGGTGACACGGTGCGGGTCAAGGGGCCCAAGGGCGAGCTGCACCACACCGTGGTGGAACCGATCGCCGTGCAGCGGGCCGAGGACGGCACGCTGGCGGTGACCCGACCCGACGACGAGCGGGAGAGCCGCTCGCGGCACGGGCTGACCAGGACGCTGGTGGCCAACATGGTCACCGGTGTGACCGAGGGCTACGAGAAGAAGTTGGAGATCTCCGGTGTCGGCTACCGGGTGGCGGCCAAGGGGCAGGACCTGGAGTTCTCCCTCGGCTACAGCCACCCAGTGCTGGTGAGCGCCCCGGCCGGCATCACCTTCGCGGTGGAGTCACCCACGCGGTTCTCCGTCTCGGGGATCGACAAGCAGAAGGTGGGCGAGGTCGCGGCCAACATCCGCAAGCTGCGCAAGCCCGACCCGTACAAGGGCAAGGGTGTGCGGTACGCCGGCGAGCAGGTCCGCCGCAAGGTCGGGAAGGCTGGTAAGTGAGCATGGGCGTCGGTGTCAAGATCGCGAAGGGCGACGGCTATAAGTCGGCTGCCCGGGCTCGCCGGCACCTGCGGGTGCGCAAGAAGGTGGCCGGCACCCCGGCCCGGCCACGGCTGGTCGTCAACCGCTCGACCCGGCACGTCTTCGTGCAGGTCGTCGACGACACGCTCGGCCGCACGTTGGCCTCGGCCTCCACGATGGAGCCGGAGCTGCGCGGGCTGGGAGCGGACAAGACCGCCAAGGCCCGCAAGGTCGGCGAGCTGGTGGCCGACCGGGCCAAGCGGGCCGGCGTCTCGGCGGTCGTGTTCGACCGCGGTGGCAACCGTTACCACGGGCGTGTCGCGGCTGTGGCCGAGGGTGCCCGCGAGGCGGGGTTGGACCTGTAGATGCGCTACGTCGAGATCGAGATGAGGAACACCTGATGGCTGGACCCCAGCGCCGCGGTGGCGGCACCGGAACCGGCGGCTCGGAAGGCTCCGGGCGCCGGGACCGTCGCGACCGCGACAACCGTCGGGGCGATGCGTCGGCGGAGAAGACCGCTTTCGTCGAGCGCGTCGTCACGATCAACCGGGTGGCCAAGGTCGTCAAGGGTGGTCGGCGCTTCAGCTTCACCGCCCTCGTCGTCGTCGGCGACGGTGACGGCACGGTCGGCGTCGGCTACGGCAAGGCCAAGGAGGTGCCCGCAGCGATCGCCAAGGGCGTCGAGGAGGCCAAGAAGCACTTCTTCAAGGTGCCCCGCATCCAGGGCACCATCCCGCACCCGGTCCAGGGGGAGGACGCCGCGGGCGTCGTCATGCTGCGACCTGCCTCCCCGGGCACCGGGGTCATCGCCGGTGGCCCGGTCCGTGCCGTGCTGGAGTGCGCGGGGATCCACGACGTGCTGAGCAAGTCGTTGGGCAGCGACAACGCCCTCAACGTCGTGCACGCCACCGTTGCGGCTCTCAGGCTGCTCGAGCGGCCCGAAGCCGTGGCGGCCCGCCGTGGTCTGCCGTTGGAGGACGTGGCGCCTGCGGCCCTGCTGCGGGCCCGCGCCGCCGGGGCGGGGGCGTGATGGCCAGGCTGAAGGTTCGTCAGGTCCGCTCCACCATCGGTGGCACCAGGGGGCAGCGCGAGACTGTTCGCTCGCTGGGGCTCAAGCGGATCGGTGACGTCGTGGTCAAGGAGGACCGCCCCGAGATCCGTGGCATGGTCGCGAGCGTGCCGCACCTGGTGACCGTCGAGGAGGTCGACTGAGATGACGCTGAAGGTTCACCACCTCCGGCCGGCCCCGGGGGCGAAGACTCCCAAGACCCGGGTCGGGCGCGGCGAGGGGTCCAAGGGCAAGACTGCCGGGCGCGGCACCAAGGGCACCAAGGCCCGCTACCAGGTGCCCGACCGCTTCGAAGGCGGCCAGATGCCGCTGCACATGCGGCTGCCCAAGCTGCGTGGCTTCACCAACCCGTTCCGGGTCAGCTACCAGGTGGTCAACCTGGACAGGCTGGGCGCGCTGTTCCCCGAGGGCGGGGTCGTTGACGTCGAGGCGCTGGTCAACCGCGGCGCGGTGCGCGCCGGTGAGCTGGTCAAGGTGCTCGGCAGCGGCGAGCTCAGTGTTGCGTTGCAGGTCAGCGCGCACGCGTTCTCCGCATCGGCCCGCCAGAAGATCACCGCTGCTGGCGGCTCGGTCAACGAGATCTGACCCACCGGCCCGACCGACGGCGGTGGTGGGGTCGTCACGTGCCCCACCACCGCGGCGTTGCTCTGCTGCCCGCCAGCGGCTGTTAGGCTCTCGGCGGACGCCGGGGCTTCGCTGCGCGGGCCGGCGCAGGCCCGCAGCCCACTCAGGCCGAAGGAACCACCCGCCCCAGGCGGTCACCCGCGCAGGAGGACTCGTGCTTACCGCATTCAGCCGGGCGATGCGCACCCCGGACCTGCGCAAGAAGATCCTCTTCACCCTGGCCATGATGGCGCTGTTCCGGCTGGGCTCGGTGGTCCCATCGCCGGGGGTCTCATACAAGAACGTCCAGTACTGCGTCGCCAACGTCAACACCAACGGCATCTACGGTCTGATCAACCTGTTCAGCGGTGGGGCACTGCTGCAGCTGTCGGTCTTCGCGCTGGGGATCATGCCCTACATCACCGCGAGCATCATCGTCCAGCTGCTCACCGTGGTGATCCCGCGGTTCGAGGCCCTCAAGCAGGAGGGTCAGAGCGGGCAGACCAAGCTGACCCAGTACACCCGCTACCTCACGGTCGGCCTGGGCATCCTGCAGGCCACCAGCATCGTGGCACTGGCCCGCGCGACCGGTGCCGGCACGCTGCTCGACTGCAACCGCCCGCTGCTCATCGACAACCGCATCTTCACTATGGCGCTGGCCATCGTGGCGATGACCGCGGGCACGTCGGTGATCATGTGGCTGGGCGAGCTGATAACGGACCGGGGCATCGGCAACGGCATGTCGCTGCTGATCTTCACCTCGATCGCCGCGCGGTTCCCCCAGTCGATGTGGGCGATCAAGGTCGAGAAGGGGACGTTCCTGTTCCTGTTCGTCACCGCCGTCGGGCTGGTCATCGTCGCGGCGGTCGTCTTCGTCGAGCAGGCCCAGCGGCGCATCCCGGTGCAGTACGCCAAGCGCATGATCGGTCGGCAGATGTACGGCGGCACCTCCACCTACATCCCGCTGAAGGTCAACCAGGCGGGTGTCATCCCGGTCATCTTCGCGGCCTCGCTGCTCTACATACCGGCGCTGGTGGCCAGGCTCGGCAACCCGACCTCGGGCTGGGTGCAGTGGGTCACCAACACTGTGGCTCGGGGTGACCACCCGATCTACATGCTGGCCTACTTCGCACTCATCATCTTCTTCACGTACTTCTACGTCGCGATCACGTTCAACCCCACCGAGGTCGCGGACAACATGAAGCAGTACGGCGGGTTCATCCCCGGGATCCGGGCGGGACGACCGACAGCCGAGTACCTGGACTACGTCCTGAGTCGGATAACGCTGCCCGGCAGCCTCTACCTGGGGTTCATCTCGCTGATCCCGATCTTCGCCCTGGCGCTGTTCAACGCCAACACCAACTTCCCCTTTGGCGGGACCTCGATCCTGATCATCGTGGGTGTGGGCCTGGAGACCGTCAAGCAGATCGAGAGCCAGCTGCAGCAGCGCAACTATGAGGGGTTCCTGCGCTAGTGCGAGTTGTTCTCATGGGCCCGCCGGGGGCGGGCAAGGGCACCCAGGCGAGCCGCTTGGCCGGCCGGATGGGCGTCCCTGCGGTTTCCACGGGCGACATCTTCCGGGCCAATGTGGCCTCGGGCACCGATCTCGGTCGGGCGGCCCAGGGCTACATGGACGCCGGCGAGTACGTTCCCGACGAGCTGACCAACGCCATGGTGCGCGACCGGCTCGCCCAGCCGGATGCCGCCGACGGCTTCCTGCTCGACGGCTACCCGCGCACCACCGCGCAGGTCGGCGAGCTCGACGACATGCTCGCCGCTGCCGGGCACGCCCTCGACGTCGTGGTGGAGCTTGTCGTTGACGTCGAGGAGCTGGTCGCGCGGCTGTCCCAGCGCTCCAGCGAACAGGGCCGCTCCGACGACTCCGAGCAGGTGGTGCGCCGACGGATGCAGGTCTACGCCGAGCAGACCGCGCCGCTGGTCGAGGTCTACTCGGCCCGCGGGCTGCTGCGACGGGTGGACGGCATGGGCGAGGTCGACGAGGTGACCGACCGGCTGCTGGCCGCTGTGGGAACCCTGCACGCCTGAGGTCTGGCTGGGGGTGCCGCCATGTTCAAGAGGAAGCAGCGCGTGATCCAGATCAAGACAGACGAGCAGGTCCAGGCGATGCGGGCCGCGGGCCTGGTCGTCGGCTCGACCCTGGAGGTGCTGCGTGCCGCGGTCGCGCCCGGGGTGAGCACCTCCGAGCTGGACGCCTTGGCGGAACAGCACATCCGGGCCGCCGGTGCCGTGCCCTCGTTCAAGGGCTACCACGGCTTCCCTGCGACCATCTGCGCTTCGGTCAACGACGAGATCGTGCACGGCATCCCGGGCCCGCGCGTGCTGCGCGAAGGGGACCTGGTCTCGCTGGACTGCGGGGCGATCCTGGACGGCTGGCACGGCGACGCTGCGATCACCGTCGGGGTCGGGCAGGTCGACCCGGCGCGCCTGGAGCTGGCCCGGGTCTGCGAGGAGGCCATGTGGCGCGGGTTCGCCGCGGCCCGGCTCGGTGGTCGGCTCAGCGACATCAGTCATGCGGTGGAGAGCTACGTGCGTTCCCAGGGCGGCTACGGCATCGTCGAGGAGTACGTCGGGCACGGTATCGGCACCGAGATGCACCAGGATCCACAGGTGCCCAACTACGGCCGGCCCGGCCGCGGCCCTCGGCTGCAGCGTGGTCTGGTGCTGGCGGTGGAGCCGATGATCAACCTCGGTGCTGCGGGCACCAGCCTGGACCGGGACGGCTGGACGGTGCGCACCCGCGACGGCAGCGTCTCGGCGCACTTCGAGCACACCTTCACCCTCACCGAGGAGGGCCCCTGGGTGCTCACCGCACCGGACGGCGGCGCCGCCAGGCTCGCCGCACTCACGACGCCCGACCCGGTCACAGCCTCCCCATGAACGGTTGACGCGCGGTGACCGGTGCCACCCGGGGCCACGGTTGACCCGCTCCCCGGGTGCTGCTCGGGCTGCCAAGAAGGGCGGGCCCCGAGGGTCGGGCCACCCTCGAGGATTTCGCCCCGCGTGCCGGCATGCCCTAGACTCGGCGGTCGGCTCACGAGCACCCTGCTTCTGACACGCCCCGCGGCTGGTTCGGCGTGACCAGGAGCCCGTCACGCGTGCGCCCAAGGCACAGTTGCAGACAACAGAGGACTCGTCGACCGGAGCCTCCGGCCGGCGGTCACCCACGGATTGCGGAGGACATGCCGAAGAAAGAGGGGGCCATCGAGATTGAGGGCACCGTCGTCGAGTCGCTCCCGAACGCGATGTTTCGGGTCGAGCTCGCCAACGGGCACAAGGTGCTCGCCCACATCAGCGGGAAGATGCGGATGCACTACATCCGGATCCTCCCCGATGACCGGGTCGTCGTGGAGCTCAGTCCATACGACCTCACCCGCGGACGCATCGTCTACCGGTACAAGTAGCTCGCCGATCCGATCCGCGACGTCGGGGCGCAGGCCCCGCGTGGACCGGGCCGTCCGGACCACGCCATGGTCCGCACCGGGCCGGTCGGACGCGTCGCCGCACGCCACGAGGAAGACAACGATGAAGGTCAAGCCCAGCGTCAAGAAGATTTGTGACAAGTGCAAGGTGATCCGCCGCCACGGCCGGGTCATGGTGATCTGCGACAACCAGCGCCACAAGCAGCGCCAGGGCTGACGCCGATCGAGCGCCTCGCGGCGCTCACCCACAAGGCAGCACCCGACCCCCGCTGACCTGACGGCCACGCGCCGACGGTTCCGCGGGACGCAACCCCCGGATGGAGGCCGGGGACCCAAGCGGGGCGACTCGGGCGGGACCGGTGCTGCTGCAGACCTCCGAAGACAGGAAGAGAGAGCCACAGGCCATGGCACGACTTGTCGGTGTCGACCTGCCCCGCGACAAGCGGTTGGAGGTCGCGCTCACCTACATCTACGGGATCGGCCGAACCCGCGCGCTGGAGATCCTCGCCGGCACCGGCGTCAGCCCCGACCTGCGGGTGCGTGACCTCGGTGACGAGGACCTGCTCAAGCTGCGGGAGTGGATCGAGAGCAGCTACAAGACCGAGGGTGACCTTCGTCGTGAGGTCCAGGCCGACATTCGGCGCAAGGTCGAGATCGGCTGCTACCAGGGGTTGCGGCACCGTCGCGGCCTGCCGGTGCGCGGCCAGCGCACGCACACCAACGCGCGCACCCGCAAGGGCCCGCGTCGCGCCATCGCCGGCAAGAAGAAGCCGGGCAAGAAGTAAGCAGCCCCTCGCGCGTCATTGCTCAAGCAGACGGTGCTGAGCGGGACCGACGACCTCATCTGTTGGAGAGACCAGCCACATGCCTCCGAAGAGCCGCCAGGCAGCGGGCGCCAAGAAGGTGCGCCGCAAGGAGAAGAAGAACGTGGCCCACGGCCACGCCCACATCAAGAGCACGTTCAACAACACCATCGTCTCGATCACTGACCCCATGGGGAACGTGATCGCGTGGGCCAGCGCGGGGCACGTGGGCTTCAAGGGCTCGCGCAAGTCGACGCCCTACGCCGCGCAGATGGCCGCCGAGGCCGCCGCACGTCGGGCGCAGGAGCACGGGATGCGCAAGGTCGACGTCTTCGTCAAGGGCCCGGGCTCGGGTCGGGAGACCGCGATCCGGTCGCTTCAGGCCACCGGTCTGGAGGTCGGCACGATCCAGGACGTCACCCCCGTGCCGCACAACGGCTGCCGCCCGCCCAAGCGCCGCCGCGTCTGAGCCTGTCGAGGAGAACGAGAACCAATGGCGCGATACACCGGCGCTGACTGCAAGCGCTGCCGTCGTGAGAAGACCAAGCTGTTCCTCAAGGGCGCCAAGTGCGACTCGCCCAAGTGCCCGATCGAGATCCGGCCCTACCCGCCGGGTGAGCACGGTCGCGGCCGCACCAAGGACAGCGAGTACCTGCTGCAGAAGCGCGAGAAGCAGAAGTGCGCCCGCATCTACGGCGTGCTGGAGAAGCAGTTCCGCGGCTACTTCGAGGAGGCCAACCGGCGCTCGGGCAAGACCGGCGACAACCTGCTGCGCATCCTCGAGTCACGGCTGGACAACGTCGTCTACCGGGCTGGCTTCGCCAAGTCCCGGGACATGGCCCGCCAGCTGGTCCGGCACGGGCACATCACGGTCAACGGCCACAAGGTCGACATCCCGTCGTACCGGGTGAGTGAGAACGACATCGTCGAGGTGCGGCCAAGCTCGCTCGAGCTCACCCCGTTCGTGGTGGCCCGTGCCGAGGCTGGCGAGAAGACGGTGCCGGCCTGGCTGGAGGCCATCCCCTCGCGGATGCGCATCCTGGTGCACTCCCTGCCGGCCCGGCAGGTCATCGACACCCCCGTGCAGGAGCAGCTGATCGTCGAGCTCTACTCGAAGTAGCAGCTCCCCGCCGTCGACGGCGGGCGGCGCCGGTCCCCTGGACCGCTCCGCCCCCGTCGCGGCACCGGCACCGGGCGGACCGAGCCCCGGTGCCGGCATCGCCGAGGGTCATATGGCGGGCCCTCGCAGAAAGGAAGTCCCGTGCTGATCGCCCAGCGTCCAACGCTGACCGAGGAGCCTGTCTCCGAGTTCCGGTCCCGGTTCGTCATCGAGCCGCTCGAGCCCGGTTTCGGCTACACCCTCGGCAACTCCCTCCGGCGTACCCTGCTGTCCTCCATCCCCGGCGCCTCGGTTACGAGCATCCGGGTCGAGGGCGTGCTTCACGAGTTCACCACCGTGGAGGGGGTCAAGGAGGACGTCACCGACCTCATCCTGAACATCAAGGAGCTCGTGGTGAGCTCCGAGCACGATGAGCCGGTGGTCATGTACCTGCGCAAGCAGGGTCCCGGCGTCGTCACCGCCGCGGACATCGCCCCGCCGGCCGGTGTCGAGGTGCACAACCCCGACCTGCACATCGCCACACTCAACGGCAAGGGCCGGCTGGAGATGGAGCTCACCGTCGAGCGCGGCCGTGGCTACGTCTCCGCGGTGCAGAACAAGCAGACCGGCCAGGAGATCGGCCGCATCCCGATCGACTCGATCTACTCACCGGTGCTCAAGGTCACCTACAAGGTGGAGGCCACCCGCGTCGAGCAGCGCACCGACTTCGACCGGCTCGTGGTCGACGTGGAGACCAAGGCGTCGATGCTGCCGCGTGACGCGATGGCCAGCGCCGGCAAGACCCTGGTCGAGCTTTTCGGGCTGGCTCGCGAGCTCAACGTCGAGGCCGAGGGCATCGACATGGGCCCCTCGCCCACGGACGCCGCGCTGGCCGCCGACCTCGCGCTGCCGATCGAGGAGCTCGAGCTGACGGTCCGGTCCTACAACTGCCTCAAGCGTGAGGGCATCCACAGTGTCGGCGAACTGGTCGGGCGCAGCGAGGCCGACCTGCTCGACATCCGCAACTTCGGTGCGAAGTCGATCGACGAGGTCAAGGCGAAGCTGGCCTCGATGGGGTTGGCGCTCAAGGACAGCCCGCCCGGGTTCGACCCCTCGATCATCGTGCAGGACTACGGCGACGACGACGCGGGCTTCGCCGAGACCGAGCAGTACTGAGCCCCACCCGCTGCCCCACCGCCCCCGGTGGGGTGGGGGTGCGGCCCCGAGGACTCCGAGAGGGAGACGACAACGATGCCCACGCCCACGAAGGGCCCGCGCCTGGGTGGCGGCCCGGCGCACGAGCGGATCATGCTCGCCAACCTGGCGACCGCACTGTTCGCTCGCGGCCGGATCACCACGACCGAGGCCAAGGCCCGGCGGGTCCGACCGCTTGCCGAGCGGCTGATCACCAAGGCCAAGCGCGGCGACCTGCACGCGCGCCGGCAGGTGCTCTCGGTCATCTCGGACAAGGGCGTGGTGCACACGCTCTTCACCGAGATCGGCCCGCGCTTCGCCAACCGCCCCGGCGGCTACACCCGGATCACCAAGGTCGGCATCCGCAAGGGCGACGCCGCCCCGATGGCGGTCATCGAGCTGGTCGAGGCGCTCACCGTGGCCCAGGAGGCCACCGGGGAGGCGGAGGCCGCCACCATGCGTGCGGCCAAGGAGGGTGTCCGATCCCGGCGTACCCGGGGCGAGGCATCGGTGCCCGCGGCCGCAACGACCGAGCCCGCCGAGCCCGCCGAGGAGCCCGCCGAGCCCGCCGAGGAGCCCGCTGAGGCCGCTGAGGTCGTCGAGGCAGAGCCCACCGAGGCCGAGGACGACTCGAAGGCCTGATATCGCGTCGGCCGGGGCCACCGACCCCGGTGCCGCGAGGAGGATCGTGACCGTGACCGCCTGGTCAGGTGTCGACGAGCCCGTCGCCCCACCAGTTGGGGGCGACGGGCTCGTCGCCGTCCGGGTCCGGCTCGATCTCGGTTACGACGGGACCGATTTCGCCGGCTGGGCCGAGCAGCGGGGGCGGCGTACCGTCGAGGGCACGGTGGCGGGCGCGTTGGGGACCGTGCTGCGGTTGCCCGCACCGCCCCGGCTGACGGTGGCCGGGCGCACCGATGCGGGCGTGCACGCCCGCGGCCAGGTGGCGCACCTCGACGTGGCGGCCGCGGTCTGGGCGGGGCTGCCCGGCCGGTCCCCTCGGACGGGTGAGCAGTCGCTGCTGCGCCGGCTCAACGGAGTGCTCCCCCCCGACATCCGGGTGCACCGGGTGCGGCTGGCCCCACCTGGCTTCGACGCCCGGTTCTCGGCGCTGTCCCGCCGCTACGCCTACCGGATCGCCGATGACCCGCAGCTGCTCGACCCGCTGCGCCGCCATGAGGTGCTGGCCTGGCCCCGGCCGCTGGACGTGCCGGCGATGGCGGCGGCCGCGGCCGGGCTGCTGGGAGAGCACGACTTCGCCGCGTACTGCCGGCACCGCCCGGGGGCCAGTTCGGTGCGCCGCCTGCTCGAGCTCGACCCGCGGCGCGGCCCGTCCGAGGGGGGCGGGCCGGGCCTGCTGGTCATCGGCGTACGAGCCGATGCGTTCTGCCACAACATGGTCCGCGCGCTCGTCGGCGCGCTGCTAGCCGTCGGTGAGGACCGCCGGCCGGTCGGCTGGCCGGCTCAGGTGCTTGCCGGCGGCCGGCGAGACCCCGCGGTGCAGGTGGTGCCACCGCACGGGCTGACCCTGGAGGGCGTCGACTACCCGGGCGCCGAGGGGCTGGCCGAGCAGGCCGAGCGGACCCGGCGGCGCCGTGAGCCCACCAGTCCGCCGCAGGGCCGGGCCGCTGCCCACCCGCCGGGCCCACCACAGGTGCCAGGCTCGGTGCCTGCTGCCGCGGAGCCACGGCGGTGAACGAGCACTACTTCACCCCCAGCCCGAGCGGGGCGCAGACCCGCCACCCGGTGACGTTTCGGGTCCACGGGCACGAGCTCACCCTGATCGCGGGGCGTGGGGTGTTCTCCGCCGCTCGGTTGGACCTGGGCACCGCCGTTCTGCTGCGTGAGAGCCCGGTGCCCGAGCAGGGCACGGTCCTGGACCTCGGCTGCGGCTACGGCCCGGTCGCCATCTGGCTGGCCGTGCGCTCAGCGCGGCTGCTGGTCTGGGCGGTTGACGTCAACGAGCGGGCCCGCGCGCTCACGAGCGAGAACGCCTCGGCGTACGACCTGGGTCAGCGGGTGGTGGTGGCCGCCCCCGAGCAGGTGCCCGAGTCGCTGCGCTTCGACGAGATCTGGTCCAACCCGCCGATCCGGATCGGCAAGCCGGCCCTGCACGACCTGCTCGAGCGCTGGCTGCCCCGACTCAAGCCCGACGGAGTCGCGCGGCTGGTCGTGGCGCGCAACCTGGGGGCGGACTCCTTGGCCCGCTGGCTGGCCGAACGTGGACACCAGGTGGCGCGCTCGGCCAGCTCGAAGGGCTACCGGGTGCTGGAGGTCCGCCCGTCCTGACTGGCACCGCCCACCACGACATTCCAGGTTCGCAGCGTCCACGAGACCACCACACCGTTGGCGACGTAGGGGTCGACCGAGACGAAGCGGTGGGGGGCCTGCGGGTCAGTGTCGGTCCAGACCAGGACCGATCGGTCGGCCGGGTCGGACAACGCACCGGCCATCACCAGCTCGCCGGAGCGGTGCGCCTGCTCCAGCAGGGCGAGGTGCTCAGCCCGGTACGTCGTACGCCGCTGCAGGTAGTCCTCGGCCAGGGTGTACTCGAGGATGAGGTAGGGCATGAGGGTGCTCCGATCCGTGAGGTGTCCCATCCTGTCCTAGACACCGGTGCCGTCCTAGACACCGGTGCCGCCCAAGACCCCCGTCGGGAGGGTGCTCGTGCCGCATCCGTCACCATGCCCGGATCCGCCCCACCGCGGCCCGCTCGAGCTGCTCCTGCTCCGGCACGCCAAGTCGGACTGGAGCGTCCCGGTGCCCGACCACGACCGCCCCCTCTCCCCTCGGGGCCGGCGGGCCGCACGGGCGATGGGCCAGCATCTGGCGGGGCGACAGCCGAGGGTCGAGCTGGTGCTGTGCTCGACGGCCCGGCGCGCTCGCGAGACGGTCGAGCTCGCCCTGCAGGGCTGGTCACCGCCCCCGCCCGTGGTGCTGCTCGACGAGCTTTACCTCGCCTCGGCCCAGGACATCCTCGAGCAGGTCCGGGGGGTCGACCAGCGGCTCCGCTGCGTGCTGGTGTGCGGGCACAACCCGGCCCTGCACGACATGGCGACCCTGCTGGCAGGGCGGGGCGACCCGCACGAGCTGGCCGAGCTCGCCGAGCGGCTGCCGACCGGGAGCCTGGTCAGCATCGAACTGGCAGGCGGCTGGGGCGAGGTGGCCTTCGCCGCCGGCCGCCTCGTGGGGTTGCTCACCCCGCGGGGACTCCAGGCCGGCTAGCCGCGTTTTCCGCACCCCGGTGTCACCCCGGTGCCACCCTGGTGCCGATAACCCATGGTGTCCAGTGCAGGGGACCGGCCAGACTTCGCCGTCGTGGCGGTCACCCACGACCGCTGGTTCGCTCGCGGCTTCGACCGGTTCCTGGTCTTCGGCAGCAGCGGTGCGGCGTACGAGTCGAGCGAGCCGGTCTGGGCGGTGTGAGGCTGCCCGCACCGGGTCAAGTCGAACCCGGGCGGGTCGCCACGCCGGTAGTTTCGCCGAGTGCCTTCTCCGAGCGTGCAGCGCCGGGCCGGCGCGGGGCTGCGGGTCGGTGTCGCGCTGCTGGCCGTCACCGGCCTGGCCGCCTGCACCGGGGGACCACCGGCCGGTCCGAGCCGGTCGGTGATCTCGCCGGGTGGGCTCGCCGCCACCGCCCTGGCCCGCGACAGCCTGCGCGACCTGCCGTCGGGGCAACCGATCTACTTCGTGATGACCGACCGGTTCGCCAACGCCGACCCCGGCAACGACCGCGGCGGGGCCAGCGGCGGGCGGCTGGTCACCGGGTTCGACCCCACCGACCCCGGGTTCTTCCACGGGGGCGACCTGGCCGGGCTGACCGAGCGGCTGGACTACATCGCCGGGCTGGGGGCCCAGGCCATCTGGATCACCCCCATCGTGCGCAACGAGCCGGTGGCGGGCAGCGGAGCGCAGGCCAGCGCCGGCTACCACGGCTACTGGGGCCTCGACTTCACTAGCGTCGACCCTCACCTGGGCAGTGCGGCCGAGGCCGCTGGGTTCGTCGCGGCTGCCCATGCCCGCGGTCTGAAGGTCTACCTCGACGTCGTGGTCAACCACACCGCCGACCTGATCCGCTACGCCGACGGCAGCCAGGACTACATCTCCCGGGCCTCTCGCCCCTACCTGAGCGCCACCGGTGCGCCCTTCGACGACCGCGCCGTCGCTGACACCACCCGCTTCCCGGCGCTGAACCTGGCCTCCTTCCCGCACGTCCCGGTGCTGCGCAACCCGGCCGACGCGACCGCCAAACGACCCGCCTGGCTCAACGACCTGACCGTCTACCACAACCGCGGCACCTCGACCTACACCGGCGAGGACACCCAGTACGGCGACATCGCCGGGCTGGACGACCTGTTCACCGAGGACCCCAGGGTGCTGCGCGGGATGACCGACGTGGTCAACTCCTGGGTCGACGCGCTGCGCGTGGACGGCCTTCGGCTGGACACGGTCAAGCACGTCAACCCGCAGTTCTGGGCCGCCTTCATCCCGGCGGTCCGGGGGCATGCCAGGCAGCTGGGGATCTCCCCGTTCTACGTCTTCGGGGAGGTCTTCGACTCCGATGCGCTCAACACCTCCCCGTGGGTGAAGGCCGCCGGTGTGCCCGCGCTGCTGGACTTCCCGTTCCAGGCGGCCGCGGTCAAGTTCGCCGCCGGCGGCTCCCCGCAGCTGCTGGCCGACCTGTTCGACCGGGACGACCTCTACACCGACGCGGACTCCAACGCCTACTCGCTGGCCACCTTCCTGGGCAACCACGACATCGGCCGGGTTGCGATGTTCCTGCGCCAGGACACCTACGGCGAGGATGCCGCGACGCTGCTGCGCCGCGACCTGCTGGCCCACGACCTGCTCTTCTTCGCCCGCGGCAACCCGGTGGTCTACTACGGAGACGAGCAGGGCCTGGTCGGGACCGGCGGGGACAAGGCGGCCCGTCAGGACATGTTCGCCACCAGGGTGGCCGAGTACGCCGACCAACCCACCCTGACCGGCCGGCCGGGCGGGGCGGACCACTTCGACCGCACCTCGCCCCTCTACACCCACATCGCCGCGCTGGCCCGTTTCACCGCTGGTCACCCGGCGCTGCGTATCGGGGCCCAGGTCACCAGGCTGGCCCAGGACCCGCAGGGGGTCTTCGCCTTCTCTCGGATGTCGGCCAGCGAGGGTGTCGAGTACGTCGTTGCGCTGAACTCCTCGCTGCGCCCGCAGACGGTGCGCATCCCCACCTACTCCTCCGGCATGGCGTTCTCCCAGGTCTGGCCGGTAGATCGG
>JAJZTN010000201.1 GCA_021848885.1 Actinomycetes bacterium | reverse complement strand
TGTACCTGGCCGGGGCCGTACTGGCACTGTCACTTCCGAGGCGCGCCGACTCCGCCTCCGGCGAACGGACCAGCCGGATCGGAGTGGCCCCGGGCCGCGCCAGCAGGTTGCGCACGGTCGGGCCGGTGGTGGTCACCGGGCTGCGAGCCAACGCCAGCCTGCGCGCCTTCTCCGGCTTCCTCACCCTCTACCTCGCTTTCCTGCTGCGCACCCAGCCACTGGCGCCGTTGGCCGTCAACGTCGTGATCGGGCTGGCCGCCGCCGCCGCGGCCGTGGGTGGCTTCGTCGGCACGGGACTCGGCTCGGTGCTGCGCACCCGGGCGCCGGAGACCCTCGTCGTACTCGTGCTGTCGACCGCCGCGATCAGCGCGGCCCTCGGCGCATGGTTCTACGCCGTGTGGGCGGTGCTCCTGGTCGCGGGCGCGGCAGGGCTGGCCCAGTCCCTGGGCAAGCTGGCGCTCGACGCGCTGATCCAGCGTGAAGTGCCCGAGCGGTGGCGGACCTCGGCGTTCGCCCGGTCCGAGACGGTGCTACAGCTGGCCTGGGTGCTCGGGGGTGGGATCGGCATCCTCACCCCGCTCGGCGGGGCGCTGGGCCTCGGTGCGGCCGCGCTGTTCCTCACCCTCATGCTGGCTGTGACGGTGCGCGCCACCCTGCGCACGCGCGGTCGCTATCAGGCGTCCAGGTCGTCGGCCACCGCGCGCAACACCTGAGCGACCTTGTGCCCGACCTGCCGGTCCGGGTACCGGCCGCGACGCAACGTGGTCGAGACACCGTCGAGCAGCTTGATGAGGTCCTCGACGATGACCGTCATGTCCTCCGCCGGGGTGCGCTGCCCCTTGACCACCGACGGTGGTGGCTCGAGCAGCCGAAGCTGCAGCGCCTGGGTGCCGCGGCGCCCCTCCACGACACCGAACTCCACCCGCTGGCCGGGGCGCAGCGCAACGATGCCGGCCGGCAGCACGTTGGAGTGCACGAAGACGTCTCCGCCGTCGTCGGCGGTCAGGAAACCGAAACCTCGCTCGGCGTCATACCACTTGACCTTGCCGGTGGGCACGTTGCGACCTCGATGGCTCAGCTGGCTCAGCAAGGGCTCAGCAGGGGATCAGCAGGGACAGGACACGTCGCGCGGCCCGCCGGCCGCGCGCACGGGCCAGACTAACGTTTCGCCACCAACCGGTGCCCTGGGCAGGCTTTGGCCTCTCTTGACCGGCCGCAGGGCATGCAGTTGCCGCTGCATTCCTAGCCTGGAGCGGTGACGCACCCGCCGGGCGAGGGTCGTCGTCGGGGGAAAGGTCCCGGCGACCGGCTCGTGCTGGTCGGGGCGGTGCTGGTCACGCTGGGCCTGCTGGCCGACGTGCTCGCCCTCGTGCCGGTCTTCCTGCACACCGCCCCGATGCCGATGGGGATCGACGTGCTGGGCGCGCTGACCCCGCTCGGGTTGGTGCTGGCCGCGCTCGGACTCACCCGCGAGTCCCGCTCCCGACAGCATCGGCCCCGGTCCCACTAGGCACCGGCCCCGGTGGCGTGCTGGCCGGCATGCTGGTCTCAGGCGTGCAGGATGTCCGCGGCGGCCTGCAGCCCGAGCAGCTGCACCGACCGCTCGCGCATCTCCACCTTGCGGATCTTGCCCGTCACCGTCATGGGGAACTCCTCGACGACCAGCACGTAGCGCGGGATCTTGTAGTGCGCCAGCCGGCCGGTGCAGAACTCCCGCACCGCCTCGACGGTCAGCGGGGCGGCACCCTCGCGCATCCGAACCCAGGCGGCCAGCTCCTCGCCGTAGCGCTCGTCGGGCACACCCACCACCTGCACGTCGGCGATGTCGGGGTGGGAGTAGAGGAACTCCTCGATCTCGCGGGGATAGACGTTCTCCCCACCGCGGATGATCATGTCCTTGATCCGCCCGACGATGTTGACGTAGCCGTCCTCGCGCATCACCGCGAGGTCGCCGGTGTGCATCCAGCGGGCCGCGTCGATCGCCTCGGCCGTCTTCTCCGGCTCCTCCCAGTAGCCGAGCATCACCGAGTAGCCCCGGGTGCACAGCTCGCCCGCCTCGCCACGGGGCTGCACCCGCCCGGTCGCCGGGTCCACGATCTTCACCTCAATATGCGGCATCACCCGGCCCACGGTCGCGGTACGCCGGTCCAGGTCGTCATCGGCGCGGGTCTGGGTGGACACCGGCGAGGTCTCGGTCATGCCGTAGGCGATGGCCACCTCGGACATGTTCATCTCGCCTATGCAGCGCTTCATGATCTCCACGGGGCAGGGCGAGCCCGCCATGATCCCGGTGCGCAGGGTGGACAGGTCGAAAGCGGCGAAGTCCGGGTGGTTGAGCTCGGCGATGAACATGGTCGGTACGCCGTAGACCCCGGTGCAGCGCTCGGCCGCCACCGCCTCGAGGGTGGCCACCGGGTCGAAGGCCGGCGCCGGGATGACGATGCAGGCGCCGTGCGAGGTGGCGCCCAGGTTGGCCATCACCATCCCGAAGCAGTGGTAGAAGGGCACCGGCACGCACAGCCGGTCCGTCTCGCTCAGCCCGATCAGCTCGGTGACGAAGTAGCCGTTGTTGAGGATGTTGTGGTGCGAGAGCGTCGCACCCTTCGGGAACCCCGTGGTGCCCGAGGTGTACTGGATGTTGATCGGGTCGTCGAAGGCCAGCTCGCCCATCCGACGGCGCAGCTCGTCGTGGTCGACCCGGCTGCCACGGGCCACCAGGTCGGTCCAGGACCCCTCGCCGATGTAGACCACGTCACGAAGCTGCGGGCACTGCGCAAGCACCTCCTCGATCATCGCCCGGTAGTCGCTGCTCTTGTGCGCGACCGCCGATATGAGCAGGCGCATGCCGGACTGGCGCACGACATAGGCCAGCTCATGGCTGCGGTAGGCCGGGTTGACGTTGACCAGGATCGCGCCGATCTTCGCGGTGGCGTACTGCACGATCACCCACTCGGCGTTGTTCGGCGACCAGATGCCCACCCGGTCGCCCTTGGCGATGCCCAGGTCGAGCAGCCCACGGGCCAGCTCGTCCACCTCGACGTCGAGCTCGGAGTAGGTCCAGCGCCGGGCGCTGGGCACGTCGACGAGCGCCTCGCGGTCGCCGAAGCGGGCGACCGTGCGCTCGAAGTTGTCACCTATCGTCTCCCCCAGCAGCGCAAGGTCGGAGACTCCGCTGGCATAGCTGAGCGCGGGCTTGCTGAGCATTACGGGCACCTCTCGGGTCTGCGGCTGCTATGGCGGCATCCTGCCCCGGGCGCGGCGGCCGCACCAGGGCCACGGCGGACCCGCGCACCGCGCGCTGAGGCGAGCCCGCTACGCCGTACGGTGGTGGGGATGTCCACCACCAGCCCGCGCACCCTCGCCGAGCAGCTGCGCACCAGCAGCGACGCCGAGCTTGCCGTGCTGCTGCGCAACCGGCCAGACCTGCTCACCCCGCCGCCCTCCGATGTGGCGGCGCTGGCCGCCCGCGCCACGACGCAGACCTCGGTACGCCGGGCGATGGACCGGCTGGACGCCTTCGCCCTGCAGACCCTCGACGTGCTGGCCGCCAGCCCCGAGCCGACCGGGGCAGCGGCGGTGCGGGACCTGCTCGGTGCCGACCCGCACCCGGCGCTGGACCGGCTGCGGGCGCTGGGGCTGGTGTGGGGCCCCGACGATGCCCTGCACCTGGTGCGGGCGGTCCGCTCGCTGCTGCCCGAACCGGCTGGCCTGGGCCCCTCGGCGGCCACCGCTCTGACGTCCTACGGCCCGAGCCGGCTCGCCGGGCTGCTGGCAGACCTCGCTCTTCCGGGCACCGGT
>JAJZTN010000039.1 GCA_021848885.1 Actinomycetes bacterium | reverse complement strand
CGATCTGCACGATGCCGAGGAAAGGAGCCTGCTCGGCGATGTAGAACAGCGCGAGGCAGAACATCACAAGAGCCAGCAGCAGCGCCGAGTGCACCGCCTTCTTGGCGAAGAGCATGCCCAGGGCGGCCAGCACCGCGATCGGGGCCAGGATCCAGAACAGCCAGACCTCCCCGGTGCCCATCGCCGGCGCCGTTGCGGTGGCGGCCGCCAGACCCGGAAGTCCAGCCAAGATGGTTCTCACCTTTGGCCCTCCCGATCGCCCCGGTGCCTGCCCGCTGGGACGGCCACGCCCTGCTCGGGCACCGCACGGTCCACCCGGCCGTGGTAGTAGTCGTCCTCGGTCGTGCCGGGCACCAGCGGGTGCGGCGGCGCCACCATGCCCGGCAGCAGCGGGGCCAGCAGGTCCTTCTTCTCGTAGATGAGCTTGGCCCGGCTGGTGTCGGCCAGCTCGAACTCGTTGCTCATCGTCAGCGCGCGGGTGGGGCAGGCCTCGATGCACAACGCGCAGAAGATGCAGCGCAGGTAGTTGATCTGGTAGACCCGCCCGTAGCGCTCCCCCGGCGAGTAGCGCTGCTCGTCGGTGTTGTCCGCCCCCTCGACGTAGATGGCATCAGCGGGGCAGGCCCAGGCGCACAGCTCGCAGCCGATGCACTTCTCCAGACCGTCAGGGTGACGGTTGAGGACGTGGCGGCCGTGGAAGCGCGGCGCGGTGCTCTTCTTCTCCTCCGGGTACTGCTCGGTGACGACCTTGCGGAACATCGTCGCGAAGGTCACCCCGAAGCCGGCCACCGGGTCGAGGAACTTAGGCATCGTCGCCCTCCACGGGATCGCGGGTGCCGTCGGGCTCTGCGGAGCCGGCGCGTGCGCTCACCGGGCTGACCGCCAGGTCGGCGTACGCCGGCAGGCTCTGTCCGGGAAGCGGCGGGACCGGGTAGCCCCCGGCCATCGGGTCGAACCCGGCCGCCGGCACGTCCTGGGCCCCGGCGGCACCACGGCGCTCCGCCAAGGTGTCCCAGGCCAGGCTGACCACGAACACCACCGCGAGCACCCCCCCGACCCAGACGAACAGGGTGCGCCGGTCCAGGGTGATGTCGAGGGTGAGGGCACGGATGGCGGCCACGGCCAGGATCCACAGCAGCGAGACGGGGATGAGGATCTTCCAGCCGATCCGCATGAACTGGTCGTAGCGCAACCGGGGCAGGGTCCCGCGCAGCCAGATGAAGACGAAGATGAAGATGTTGATCTTCGCGATGAACCAGAGCACCGGCCACCACCCGGTGTTGAGCAGACCTTCAGGGTGGGCGGGGTCGACCCCGACGAGGGAGAGCGGCCACGGGGCGCGCCAGCCACCCAGGAAGAGCGTGGTGGCCAACGTGGAGACGGTGACCATGTTGATGTACTCGGCCAGGAAGAACAGCGCGAACTTCAGCGACGAGTACTCGGTGTGGAAGCCGCCGACCAGCTCGCCCTCAGCCTCGGGCAGGTCGAAGGGCGCCCGGTTGGTCTCGCCCACCATCGCGGTGGCATAGATCAGGAAGGAGGGCAGCAGGGGGATCGCGAACCACAGGTTGGTCTGCTGGTTGACGATCTGCGAGGTCGACATCGACCCGGCGAAGAGGAAAACGGCCACGAAGGAGAGCCCCATGGCGATCTCGTAGGAGATCACCTGGGCGGAGGAGCGCAGAGCGCCCAGCAGCGGGTAGGTCGAGCCGCTGGACCACCCCGCGAGCACGATGCCGTACACCCCGATCGAGGTCACCGCGATGACGTAGAGCACCGCCACGGGCAGGTCGGTCAGCTGCAGCATCGTGCGGTGCCCGAAGATCGAGACCTGCGGACCGAAGGGCATGACCGCGTAGGCCATGAACGCCGGCACGGCGGCCAGCACCGGGGCGAGGACGAAGACCACTTTGTCCGCGGCGCGCGGGACGATGTCCTCCTTGAGCGCCAGCTTGATGCCGTCGGCCAGGCTCTGCAGCAGGCCCTGCGGTCCGACCCGGTTGGGACCGATGCGGTGCTGCATCCGGGCCACCACCCGCCGCTCCCACCAGATGGCGAGCAGCGTCATGACGACGAGGAAGACGAAGATCCCCACCGCCTTGAGCACCACGAGCCACCAGGGGTCGGTGCCGAAGGTGCCGGCCGGCTGGTAGGCGAGCGGCAGTCGGCCGAGGGTGTGCACGCTCATGCCGCGCCCCCCGCCCTGATCGAGACGAGGGCCCCGCTGTCGGCGCGCAGGGCGACCCGCACGCGCGAGCCAACCGAGTTCGTGGGGAGCCAGACCACGCGGTCGGGCATGTCGGTGATCTCGAGGGGCAGCGTCAGGTAACCGCTCGGCGTGCTCACGCTGACCTCCCCGCCGTCGACGGCTCCGATCTCGGCGGCAGTGGCCGCCGAGAGCCTGGCCCGCACAGGGTGGGCGGTGCGGGCCAGGTTCGCCTCGCCGTCCTGGCCGCGACCGAGGTCGAGCAGCATCGCCCAGGTGGCCAGCACGGCCTGGCCCTGCTGCGGTGCGGGCGCCGCCGTGGGGCTCACCGACGGTGCCGGGGCGCGCTGGCCGTCCCAGTCACCCAGCTCGGCGAGCTCGCGCCGGGCCGCGGCGACGTCGGGAAGGCCCAGGGGCCGGTCCATGGCCTCGGCCAGGGCGTGCAGCACCCGCAGGTCAGGCATCATCGAGGGGACGTCGAGCACCCGGCCGAACTCGCGAGCCCGACCCTCCCAGTTCAGGAACGTGCCGGCCTTCTCTGCCACCGTGGCGACCGGCAGCACCACATCGGCCCGCTCGGTCACCGCAGAGGCTCGCACCTCGAGGCTGACCAGGAACCCGACCGCCTCCAGTGCGGCGCGGGCCGCGCTCGGGTCGGGCAGGTCGTCGGGGTCGACTCCTGCCACCAGCAGCGCGGACAGTCGACCATCGGCCGCGGCCGCCAGCATCCCGGCGGCGTCCCGACCCGGCTCGACGGGGACGCTGACGCCCCACACGGCCCCCACGTCGACCCGCGCGCCGGCGTCGGCAAGAGCTCGCCCGCCGGGCAGCAGGCCCGGCGCCGCGCCGGCCTCCAGCGCGCCGCGCTCACCGGCGCGCCGCGGCACCCAGGCCAGCCGGGCGCCGGTGGAACCGGCCAGGGACAGCACCGCGGAGAGCGTGCCAGGGCTGGCCGCGGCCCGCTCCCCGACCAGCACGACCGCGCCGGGCTGGCGCAGTGCCGCGCCCGCGGCAGCCACCGCGTCGATGCCGCCCCCAGCGGCCAGTTGGGCCAGCATGTCCGGTTCTCCCCCGGGGATGGTCCTCAGCACGGTGCCCGACATCCGCATCAGGCCGCGGCTGGCGAAGGGGGCCAGCGAGTAGACCTTCAGCCGGTGCGCCCGGGCCGCCTTGCGCAGCCGCAGGAAGACGATCGGGGACTCCTCCTCGGGCTCGAAGCCGACCAGCAGCACCGCCGGTGCGCGCTCCAGTGCGGCGTAGCTGACCCCGCCGGTCGCCGGTGAGCGCCCGACCACCGCGTGGGCCAGGAAGTCGGCCTCCTCCGCCGAGTGCGGGCGGGCCCGGAAGTCCACGTCGTTGGTGCCAAGCGCCACGCGGGCGAACTTGGCGTAGCCGTAGGCGTCCTCATGGGTCAGCCGGCCACCGGTGAGCACTCCGACGCCGCCGGTGTCGCGGGCCGCGGCCAGCCCCCGGGCGGCCACGGCCAGGGCCTCCGGCCAGGAGGCCGGAACCAACCCGGCCTGGGGGTCACGCACCAGCGGGGTGCTGATCCGGTCGCCGACGCTGGCGGAGGTGAAGGCCCAACGACCCTTGTCGCAGTTCCACTCCTCGTTGACCTCGGGATCGTCCCCGGCGAGCCTGCGAAGCACCTTGCCGCGGCGATGGTCGGTGCGCTGCGCGCACCCTGCGGCGCAGTGCTCGCACACGCTGGGGGTGGAGACCAGGTCGAAGGGGCGGGACCGGAACCGGTAGGAGGCGCCGGTGAGAGCACCGACCGGGCAGACCTGCACGGTGTTGCCGGAGAAGTAGGAGTTGAACGGCTCGCTGGCGTAGATGCCGATCTGCTGACCGGCGCCCCGCTCGAGCAGCTCGATGAATGGGTCCCCCGCGATCTGGGAGGCCAACCGCGTGCAGCGGGCGCAGGAGATGCAGCGCTCCCTGTCCAGCAGGACCTGGCTGGACAGCGCCACCGGCTTGGCGAAGGTGCGCTTGGTCCCCTCGAACCGGGACTCCCCGCGGCCGTTGCTCATCGCCTGGTTCTGCAGCGGGCACTCCCCGCCCTTGTCGCATATCGGGCAGTCCAGCGGGTGGTTGATCAGCAGCAGCTCCATCACGCCGTGCTGGGCCTTGTCCGCCACCGGGGACGTGAGCTGGGTGCGCACCACCATGCCGTCGGTGACCGTCGTGGTGCAGGAAGCCAGCGGCTTGCGCTGGCCCTCGACCTCGACCAGGCACTGCCGGCAGGCTCCGACCGGATCAAGCAACGGGTGGTCGCAGAACCGCGGGATCTGCACACCGATGAGCTCAGCGGCCCGGATGACGAGCGTTCCCTTGGGGACGCGGACCTCGACGCCGTCGATGGTCACGCTCACGAGGTCCTCGCGCGGGGCCAGCTCGCCTCCGACCGGACCGGGGTTCGGGGTCGTGACGGTCATCAGGGGTTGGCTCCCAGCTCCGAGGAGGAACCAGCCATCGCGAAGACGGTGGAGGCGGCCGGGTCGAACGGGCAGCCGCCGCCCCTGACGTGGGCGATGAACTCGTCCCGGAAGTAGTGGATCGAGGAGGTGACCGGGCTGGTGGCCCCGTCCCCGAGCGCGCAGAAGGCGCGTCCGAAGATGTTGTCGGACAGGTCCAGCAGCTTGTCCAGGTCGTCCTCGCTGCCCTCGCCGTTCTCCAGCCGCTCGAAGATCTGCACGTACCAGTAGGTGCCCTCCCGGCACGGCGTGCACTTGCCGCAGGACTCGTGCGCGTAGAACTCGCTCCAGCGGGCCACCGCGCGAACGACGCAGGTGGTCTCGTCGAAGATCTGCAGGGCCTTGGTGCCCAGCATCGAGCCGACCGCACCGACCGCCTCGTAGTCCAGCGGGACATCGAGGTGCTCGGCGGTCAGGATCGGGGTGGAGGACCCGCCCGGGGTCCAGAACTTCAGCTCGTGCCCCTCACGCACCCCGCCGGCGACCTCCAGCAGCTCACGCAGGGTGACACCCAGCGGCGCCTCGTACTGCCCGGGTCGGGTCACGTGCCCGGACAGCGAGTAGATGGTCATGCCCTTGGACTTCTCGGTGCCCATGGCGGAGAACCAGGCCGGGCCGTTGCGCATGATCGAGGGGACCGAGGCGATCGACTCGACGTTGTTGATGACGGTCGGGCTTCCGTAGAGGCCGGCGACCGCAGGGAACGGCGGGCGCAACCTGGGCTGACCGCGCCGGCCCTCCAGGGAGTCCAGCAGCGCGGTCTCCTCACCGCAGATGTAGGCACCGGCACCGGCGTGCACGGTGATCTGCAGCTCGAAGCCGGAACCGAGCACATCCGGGCCGACGTAGCCGGCCCGGTAGGCCTCGTTGACCGCGGACAGCACCCGGCGGTAGACGTGCGCCACCTCGCCACGGACGTAGATGAAGGCGTGGTTGGCCCGGATCGCGTACGCCGTGATGATGACGCCCTCGACCAACTCGTGCGGGTTGGCCATCATCAACGGGATGTCCTTGCACGTGCCCGGCTCGGACTCGTCGGCGTTGACCACCAGGTAGTGCGGGGCGCCGTCACCCTGCGGGATGAAGCCCCACTTCATCCCGGTCGGGAAGCCCGCGCCACCGCGCCCGCGCAACCCGGAGTCCTTGACCAGCTGGATGACCTCCTCCGGGGTGTGCCGCAGCGCCGCGCGCAGGCCGACGTACCCCTGGTGCGCCTCGTAGACCTCACGAGTCCATGACCGGTCGACGCCGTACAGCCGAGTGAGCACCGGGCTCAGCTGCGCGGTCACCGGCTCTCCTCCCCGCTGCTCGTCTCGAGCCGCCAGCCGGTCTTGCTGGCGGCCTCGACGCCGCGCAGGGTCGCCGGCCCGGCGGAGGGTCCCTCGTCAGCCCGGCCGTCGTCGAAACCAGCCAGCAGCCGCTCGATCTCGGTGAAGCTGGCCACCCGCGCACCGCGTGTAGCGGTGACCTGCGCTCCGGCGCGCAGCCGGTCGACCAGGTCGGTGGCCGAGGCGGGGGTCTGGTTGTCGAAGAACTCCCAGTTGACCATCAGCACCGGTGCATAGTCGCAGGCGGCGTTGCACTCGACCCGCTCCAGGGTGATCGCGCCGTCGTCGGTGGTCTCGTCGTTGCCGATGCCGAGGTGCTCGCACAGCCGGCCGAATATGGCGTCGCCACCCATCACCGCACACAGTGTGTTGGTGCACACCCCGACGTGGTAGCGCCCGACCGGGCGGCGCTTGTACATGGTGTAGAACGTCACCACCGCGGAGACCTCCGCGGTGCTCAGCTCGAGGAGCTCGGCGCACAGTGCGATGCCCTCGGCGGTGACGAAGCCCTGCTCGGCCTGCACCAGGTGCAGCATCGGCAGCAGCGCCGAGCGCTTCCGCGGGTAACGGGCCATGATCGTCGCGGCGTCGGCGACCAGCTTGTCCCGCAGGGCTGCGCTCATCGGCTCGGCGGGTGCCGTCGGCTGGGCGTCACGTGAGGTCCCGCTCACCGGTCCACCCCACCCATCACCGGGTCGATCGAGGCGACCGCCGCGATGACGTCGGCCACCATGCCGCCCTCGCACATGGCCGCTGTGGCCTGCAGGTTGGTGAACGAGGGGTCCCGGAAGTGCGCGCGGTAGGGCCGGGTGCCGCCGTCGCTGACCAGGTGGCAGCCCAGCTCCCCACGTGGGGACTCGATCGCGGTGTAGACCTGTCCGGGCGGGACGCGGAAGCCCTCGGTGACGAGCTTGAAGTGGTGGATGAGGGCCTCCATGGACTCGCCCATGATGTGGCGGATGTGGTCCAGCGAGTTGCCCAGACCGTCGCCGCCGAGGGCCAGCTGGGCCGGCCAGGCGATCTTCTTGTCCGCCACCATGACGGGCCCGGGCCCGGAGGCGGCCAGCTTGTCCAGGCACTGCTCGACGATGTCCAGGGACTGCTTCATCTCCTCCACCCGGATGCGGAAGCGGCCGTAGGCGTCACAGCTGTCCCATGTCGGGACCTCGAACTCGTAGTTCTCGTAACCGCAGTACGGCTGGGTCTTGCGCAGGTCCCAGGGCAGCCCGGTTGCGCGCAGCACAGGACCGGTGATGCCCAAGGCCATGCACCCGGTCAGGTCGAGGTAGCCCACCCCGACGGTGCGCCCCTTGAAGATCGGGTTCTCGTTGCACAGGTCCTCGTACTCGGGCACCCGCTTGCGCATCACGGTGAGGAACTCGCGAACCTTGTCGATCGCCCCGGGCGGCAGGTCCTGGGCCAGCCCGCCCGGACGGATGTAGGCGTGGTTCATCCGCAGGCCCGTGATCAGCTCGAAGAGGTCGAGGACCAGCTCGCGCTCGCGGAACCCGATGGTCATGACCGTCAGGGCGCCGAGCTCCATCCCGCCGGTGGCGATGGCCACCAGGTGAGAGGAGATTCGGTTGAGCTCCATCATCATCACCCGGATGATGCTGGCCCGCTCGGGCACCGCCTCGGTTATGCCGAGCAGCTTCTCCACCGCGAGCACGTACACCGTCTCGTTGTGCAGCGGGGCCAGGTAGTCCATCCGGGTGCAGAACGTGGTCCCCTGGGTCCACGTCCGGTACTCCATGTTCTTCTCGATCCCGGTGTGCAGGTAGCCGATCCCGCACCGAGCCTCGGTGACGGTCTCGCCCTCGATCTCCAGGATCAGCCGGAGCACGCCGTGGGTGGAGGGGTGCTGCGGGCCCATGTTGACGACGATGCGCTCGTCGTTGACATCACCGAGACTGCTGGTGACGGAGTCCCAGTCCTGGCCGGTGACGGTGAAGACCCTGCCCTCGGTCGTCTCCCGGGTCCCGGCGTAGGCGTCCCCGGGGTTGGGGGCCGAGGTGTTGCCGGCCCTCTCGTCGTTGCCCGAACCCATCAGCTGTAGACCCTCCGCTCGTCCGGCGGTGGAACCTGCGCGCCCTTGTACTCCACGGGGATGCCGCCCAGGGGGTAGTCCTTGCGTTGCGGGTGTCCGGGCCAGTCGTCGGGCATCTCGATCCGGGTCAGCGACGGGTGTCCGTCGAAGACGATCCCGAAGAAGTCCCAGGTCTCGCGCTCGTGCCAGTCGTTTGTCGGATAGACGCTGACCACCGACGGGATGTGCGGGTCGGCGTCGGGGCAGGTGACCTCGACCCGGATCCGCCGGTTGTGGGTGATCGACAGCAGCGGGTAGACAGCGTGCAGCTCACGGTCGGTCTCGCCCGGGTGGTGCACCCCGCTGACCCCCATGCACATCTCGAAGCGCAGTCCGGGGTCATCGCGCAGCAGCCGCATGACCTCGAGGAGACGCTCGCGGTGCACCACGAAGGTCAGCTCACCCCGGTCCACCACGACCCGCTCGACAGCCGCGGCGTAGCCCTCACCCAGGCCGGCCTCGATGCGGTCGGCGATCTCGTCGAAGACCCCGCCGTAGGGCCGCGGGGTCGGCCCCGGCATGAGCACCGGGGACACCAGCCGACCGTAACCGGAGGTGTCCCCACTGCCCTTGGCTCCGAACATGCCGCGCCGGGTCTCGACGATCTCGGGCGGGCCGGCCGGGGTTGCCGGCACCGGCGGCTGAGGCGGTGTGGGGATGTCCTCGCTCACCGCAGCAGACCCTTCAGGTGGGAGGTCGGCAGCGCGGCCAGAGCCAGCTCCTCACGCTGCTGCGCGGCCCGCTCGGCGTTGACACCGAGCGGGGTGTGCTGGATCTGGTCGTGCAGCTTGAGGATCGCGTCGATGAGCATCTCCGGGCGCGGCGGGCAACCGGGCAGGTAGATGTCCACTGGGACGACGTGGTCGACACCCTGCACGATCGCGTAGTTGTTGAACATGCCCCCGCTGGAGGCACACACCCCCATCGACAGCACCCACTTCGGGCCGGGCATCTGGTCATAGATCTGGCGCAGCACGGGAGCCATCTTCTGGCTGACCCGACCGGCCACGATCATCAGGTCGGCCTGCCGAGGCGAGGCGCGGAAGACCTCCATGCCGAAGCGGGCCAGGTCATAACGCGGGCCACCGGTGGTCATCATCTCGATGGCGCAGCAGGCCAGCCCGAAGGTCGCCGGCCACAGCGAGCCCTTGCGGAAGTAGCCTGCCAGGCTCTCGACGGTGGAGAGCAGGAAGCCACTGGGCAGCTTCTCCTCTATGCCCATTCCGGCACCTCAGTCCCAGTCCAGCCCGCCGCGCCGCCAGACGTAGGCGTAGGCGACGAACACGGTGACGATGAACAGCACCATCTCGACCAGCCCGAACAGCCCGAGTGAGTCGAAGGCCACCGCCCACGGGTAGAGGAAGATGATCTCGATGTCGAAGATGATGAACAACATCGCGGTGAGGTAGTACTTCACCGGGAACCGACCGCCACCGACCGGCTGCGGGGTCGGCTCGATGCCGCACTCGTAGGCGTCCAGGCGGGCTCGGTTGTAGCGCTTGGGGCCGGTCAGCGAGCCCGCGACGACCGACACAACGGCGAAACCCGTCGAGAGGAGACCGAGCACGAGGATCGGCGCGTAGACGTTCACTCGCCTCATCCCCTCTCCGCGCCGCGTCCCGCGGCACACGTCCTGCTGTGAAGGCCCGACCTGATCACGGCCGGGCTTCCCATCCTAGAGCGGGCCACTGGCCTCTCCCGCCCGGGGTCCTCCCGCTCAGGCCGCTGGCGCCAACCGGGTCAGCGCGGTGATCACCCGGTCCATCGCGTCACCGCCACGCGGGTCGGTGAGGTTGGCCAGCAGCTTGAGGGTGAAGCGCATGAGGGTCGGATGCGCCAGCCCGTGCCGGGTGGCCAGCTTCATCACCGACGGGTTGCCGATGAGGTTGACGAATGCCCGGCCGAGGGTGAAGTAGCCGCCGTAGGCCTGCTTGAGGACCTGCGGGTAGCCGGCCAGGGCCCGCTCCCTCCCGGAGGCGCTTGCGCGTGCGGCGGTCGAGACGATGACGTCGGCAGCCATCTCGCCCGACTCCATCGCATAGGCGATCCCCTCCCCGTTGAAGGGGTTGACCATGCCACCGGCGTCACCGACCAGCAGCAGCCCACGGGTGTAGTGCGGGGTCCGGTTGAAACCCATCGGCAGCGCCGCCCCGCGCACCGGCTGGGTCATCGTCTCGGCGGACAGGCCCCACTCGGCGGGCATCGAGGCGACCCACCTGTGCAACAGGGCCTTGTAGTCGACCTTGCCGAACGCGTCGCTGGTGTTGAGGATGCCCAGTCCCACATTGGAGGTGCCGTCACCGACACCGAAGATCCAGCCGTAGCCGGGGAGCAGCACCTCTCGGCCGCTGCTGCGGTCCCACAGCTCCAGCCAGGACTCCAGCCAGTCGTCGTCGTGGCGCGGGCTGCGGAAGTAGGTGCGCACCGCCACACCCATCGGACGGTCGGGGCGCCGCACCAGGCCGAGGGAGAGGGCCAGCCGGCTGGAGCTGCCGTCCGCGGCCACGACCAGCGGGGCACGCAAGGTCTGCTGCGGCCCGACCCTGCGCCCGGCGTCGTCGACCTCCTGGGCCAGCACACCGCTGACCCGCCCGGAGCGTTCGTCGAGGAGCGGGCCGGTCACCTGGGTGCGCTCGCGCAGCTCGACGCCGACCTTGACCGCCTGGCGGGCCAGCAGGTCGTCGAAGTCCAACCGCGGCCGGACCAGCCCGTAGTCGGGGAAGGAGGCCAGCTCAGGCCAGTGCAGCTGCAGCCGCATGCCGCCGCCGACGATCCGCAGGCCCTTGTTGTGGATCCACCCGGCCGCCGGTGAGGTGTCGATGCCCATCCGGACCAGCGCGGCCACCGCGCGCGGGGTCAGCCCGTCGCCGCAGACCTTCTCGCGCGGGAAGGCGGTCTTTTCCAGCAGCAGCACGTCAAGCCCGCTGCGGGCCAGGTGGTAGGCGGTCGTCGAGCCCGCCGGGCCCGCGCCGACGACGATGACGTCGGCGACGCTGACGGGTCCGGCGGAACCGTCGGGCCTGGAGGGCACGGCTGGCACGGTTCCCCTCGTGGGTCGACCTCGCTTGTGAACGCGTTCACGAATGAACAGCCCGGAGTCTAGGGCCTGACCCCCGATCCCAGGACGCCCGAGTGCCGCCAGGGTCGGGGCCACCACGAGCCCCGGGTCGAGCACGTCCCCGGGGGTGGGCCCGGGGGTGGGCCCGGCTCGTGAGGACGGTCAGGGGCGGGTCCCACGGTGCAACGCCACGATGCCGCCGGACAGGTCGCGCCAGGCGACCTGAGACCAGCCGGCCGCCTGCAGCCGCACGGCCAGCTCCCGCTGGTCCGGCCAGGCCCGGATGGACTCGGCGAGGTAGGAGTAGGCCTCCGGGTCCGAGCTGACCCGTCGTGCCAGCGCCGGCAGCGCGCGCATCAGGTACTCGTCGTACGCCGTGCGCCACGGCCCCCATCGGGGGTGGGAGAACTCACACACCACGAGCCGTCCACCCGCTCGGGTGACCCGCAGCATCTCGCCAAGCGCCGCCTGCGGGTCGGAGACGTTGCGCAGACCGAAGGAGATCGTGACCGCGTCGAAGGTCGCGTCGGAGAAGGGCAGCCGGGTGGCGTCCCCGGCCACGAAAGCAAGGTCGGGTTGACGGCGGTGACCCTCGGCGAGCATCCCCAGGGAGAAGTCACAGGCCACCGCCCGTGCCCCGGCACGCACCATCGGCTCGGTCGAGCTGCCGGTGCCGGCGGCCAGGTCGAGCACCCGCTGGCCGGGGGTGATGCCCAGCGCCCGGGTCAGCGCCCGCCGCCACATGCGGGTCTGCCCGAGGGAGAGCACGTCGTTGGTCAGGTCATAACGCCGGGCGACGTCGTCGAACATGGCCGCGACCTGGCGTGGCTGCTTGTCCAGAGAGGCGCGCGTCACGCCCCTAGCGTCGCAGGTGGGGACAACCGAGTGCACCAGCGGGCCTAGGCTTGACGATCGTGACCAGCGGACCGGTCTCATCCACCCGGGGGCTGCCCGCCAGCCCGCTGGTGGTGCGCACCGTGGAGCTGGAGGAGGACTTCGACCTCATCGCCCACCTTCCGCCGACCGCGCCGCTGGCCTGGGTCCGCCACGGCGAGGGGATCGTCGGCTGGGGCGAGGTGGCCCGGCTTCGCGTCGGGGGGCCGGACCGGTTCGCGCTGGCCGACGCCTGGTGGCAGCAGCTGCTCGAGGGCGCGGTGATCCGCGACGAAGTGGGCCTGACCGGCACCGGACCGCTCGCCTTCGGCTCCTTCGCCTTCGACGAGGACCCCGGCGACTCGGTGCTGGTGGTCCCCGCGGTGATCCTCGGTCGCCGCGGCGGCCGCGCCTGGGTGAGCACGGTCGGGGTCGCCGGGTCACTGCCGCCGGCCGCGGACCTGTCCGAGCGACCGGCGCCCCGGCCACCGCGAGGGGTGGCCTTCGCCGACGGGGCGCGCTCGCCGGCCGAGTGGACCGCCGTGGTGGCCGATGCGGTCGACCGGATAGGGCGGGGCGAGCTGGACAAGGTGGTTCTGGCCCGCGACCTGGAGGCGGTCGCCGACGAACCGGTCGACCTGCGCTGGGCGCTGGCCCGGCTGGCCGAGCGATACCCGGCCTGCTGGACCTTCAGCGTGGACGGGCTGCTCGGGGCCACCCCGGAGATGCTGCTGCGGCTGGAAAGGGGCCTGGTCACCTCCCGGGTGCTGGCCGGCACGATCCGCCGCACCGGCGACGAGACCCGGGACGCGGCACTTGCCGGCACCCTGACCCGGTCGAGCAAGGACCTCGAAGAGCACGAGTACGCCGTTCGATCGGTCGCCGAGGCGCTGGCCCCGCGCTGCTCGAGCACCAACGTGCCGGAGTCGCCGTTCGTGCTGCACCTGCCCAACGTGATGCACCTGGCCACCGATGTGGCGGGGGTGCTTGCCGGGCCGGCCAGCTCGCTGGAGCTGGCCGCCGCGCTGCACCCCACCGCAGCGGTGTGCGGCACCCCGACCGAGCCGGCCCGCGCACTCATCCGGGCGATCGAGGGGCTCGACCGCGGGCGCTACGCGGGACCGGTGGGCTGGATGGACTCCTCCGGAGACGGGGAGTGGGGCATCGCGCTGCGCTGCGCCAAGGTCGACCCGGCCGACCCGGCCCGGCTGCGGCTGTTCGCCGGCTGCGGCATCGTCGCGGGATCGGACCCGCAGGCCGAGCTGGCCGAGAGCGCCGCCAAGCTCGTGCCGATGCGCGACGCGCTCTCCGGCTGAGCGAGCCGCGCGCCCGCGACCACGGCCCACCTCAGACCACGGCCCACCTCAGACCACGGCCCACCTCAGACCACGGCTCACCTCAGGCACACCGCGCCTCGGCATGCCTCAGTGGCCGGAGACCACCTCGGCGAGTGCCACCCCGACGGCCTCGCGCAGCTGCTGCGCCTGGGCTCGACGGCGGGCACGGTCGAGTCGAACCTCCAGCACCCGCAGGCCGGGCCGGGCGACCAGCTCCGCCGGCAGCGCGGCGAGATCGGCCACGAGCCGGTGCGGGGTGCCGGTGGCCGCGCACAACGCGGCCAGGTCGACCCCGGTGGGGGTGCCGAAGAGCCGCTCGAAGTCGAGCCGGTGGGCCGGGGCCCCCTGCTCCAGGGTGGTGAAGATCGCCCCACCGTCGTCGTTGGCGACCACGATGGTCAGGTCGGGGCGCGGCTCGTCCGGGCCGATCAGCAGGCCGTTGCTGTCATGCAGGAAGGTGAGGTCGCCCAGCAGCGCGAAGGCCGGCGCGGGGACTGCCCGGGCGCCCTCGGGGTCGAGCGGGGCGCCCTCGGGGTCGGGCCGGGCGCCCTCGGGGTCGGGCCGGGCCGCACGACTGTCCCCGCCGGCGCCGTGCGCCAGGGCCGCGCCGATCGCGGTGGACACCGTGCCGTCGATGCCGGCCAGCCCACGGTTGGCCAGCACGGTCAGGTCGGACCTGGGGGTGGCGGCGGCGTCAACGTCGCGCACCGGGGACGAGGACCCCAGCACGAGCAGTGCCCCCGACGGCAGCGCCGCCAGCAGCGCGCGAGCCAGCGCCGGGCCACCCGGGGCGCCGCCCAACGGGCCGTCCAGCACCGCGCGCACCGCTCGCGCCGCGGCCTGCCACAGCGCGAGGAACCCCGGGTCGCCGGGGCCATGCCGGCCAGCCAGCCAGGCCGGGGAGTGCACGGCAGCCGCCTGCCGCCCCGGGTCGGCCCAGCCCGGCCCGGGACTGACCACCTCGACTCGCACCCGTGGGTCGCTCAGCAGCCGCTGCACCGGTCGGGACAGGGTGAGTCGGCCGACGGCCACGACGCGCTCGGGTTGGGCGGCCGCGAGGAATCCGGGGTCAGCGAGCAGCAGCGGCATGTGCCCGAGCGCGCCGGCGGCGTAGCCGGTGGGCTCGGCCAGCACCGGCCAGCCGTGCGCCCGCCCGGCGTGACCGGCGGCCTCGGCCAGCCAGCGCGGCCCGTCGCCCACGAGCATCAGGGTGCGCGTCGCCTCGACCAGCGGATCGGGGCCCGGGGCGGGCAGCTCGGTCCACGGGGCAGCATCCGCGCGGGCGGGAAGCTCGGTCCACGGGGCACCACCGGGGCGGCCGTCAAGCGGCTGCCCCCACCCCCCCGGCTCCCCGGGCACCAACGGCTCACGCAGCGCGATGTCGAGGTGCACCGGCCCGGGCGGGCCACCGAGCGTCCCCAGCGCGGCGCCGAGTGCCCGGCAGACCAGCGACCGCCAACCAGCGACCGCCTCGGGCCGGTCCTCGGGCGGGCCGATCAGGTAGCCGGCGCGCACGGCGGCGCCGTAGAGCCCGACCTGGTGGGTGGTCTGGTTCGCACCGGTGCCGTGCAGCTCGACCGGGCGGTCAGCGGTCAGCAGCAGCAGCGGCACGCCGGCGTGGTGGGCCTCGAGCACTGCGGGATGGAAGTTGGCTGCGGCGGTGCCGGAGGTGCAGACCACCGGCACCGGGCGTGCTGAGGCCTTGGCCAACCCGAGAGCGAGGTAGGCCGCGGAGCGCTCATCGACGCGCACGTGCAGCCGCAGCGCGCCGGCCCGTTCGGCGGCCAGCAACGCGAAGGCCAGCGGCGCACTGCGCGACCCGGGGGCCAGCACCGCCTCACGCACACCGCCGCGGACCAGTTCGTCGACCAGCACGATGGAAAGCGCCTGCGAGGGGTTCACGCCGGGGCTCCCGGTGGCTCGTCGCCGGCCAGCCGGCGGACCGCCGCCATGCGTTCGACCCAGCGGGCCCGCACCGGTTCCGCCGCGGCGAGCTCGGCCAGGGCCACCGGGTCCGGTTCCGGGCGGCGCACCAGAAGGTGACCGTCCACGGCGGTCAGCGGGTCGGTCACCACATCGGCACCGAGCAGGCCGACGGTGCCCAGCCCGCAGGCGTAGCGAAGCTCCGGCAGCGCCGCGGCCAGCGCGAGCCCGGCCGCAATGCCGATGCTGGACTCGATGGCGCTGGAGACCACGACCGGCAGGTCCAGCCGCTCGGCCAGCCCCAGGGCGGCACGCACCCCACCCAGCGGAGCGACCTTGAGCACCGCGATGTCGGCCGCCTGCAGCCGGCGGACCGCCATCGGGTCATTCCCTCGGCGGATCGACTCGTCCGCAGCGATGGGCACCTCGACCTTGCGCCGCAGCGCGGCGAGGTCCTCGACACTGCCGCAGGGCTGCTCGGCGTACTCGAGTCCCGCGGCCGCACGGTCGTAGCGCGGCAGCAGGACCAGGGCATCCGGCAGCGACCAGGCACCGTTGAGGTCGACCCGGACCCGCCCGCCCGGCCCGACCGCCTCGCGCACCGCGGCCAGCCGGGCAAGGTCACCGGCGACCGTGTCCGGGTCGCTGCGCCCACCCTCAGCGACCTTGACCTTAACCGTCGTGCAGCCCGGGAAGCGCGCGAGCACCTCGAGCACCCGCTCCGGCGGCACGGCCGGGACGGTGGCGTTGACAGGCACGTGGTCGCGGCGGGGCGCGGGCCATGGCGTGGTGGCGGACTCCACGGCAGCCCGCCACCAGGGCAGGGACTGCGCCGGGTCGTAGTCCCAGAACGGGCTGAACTCGGCCCACCCGGCCGGCCCGCGCAGCAGCACCCCCTCGCGCACGTCGAGGCCGCGGAAGCGGGTGCGCATCGGGATGGTGAACACGTGCTGTTCGAGCACGCGCCGTAGCCTAGGGGGCCGTGCCCGCCCGTCTTGCCCCGCTGCCGTGCCCGTCCGGGCCGGGCGTGCTCACCGAGGTGCTGCCGCGGCTGCGTGCCGCGCTGGAGGGCAGCGGGCCCGCGCTGCTCCCGGTGCCCGACGGCCCGACCGCGCAGGCGGTGCGCAGCATGGGCCGGCTCGACGAGGCGCTGGAGACCGGACCCGGTGGCGAGCCGGTCGCCCTGGTCGTGCCCACCTCGGGCTCCACCGGCCAGGTCAAGGGCGCCCTGCTGGGCGCCACCGCAATGCGCGCCTCGGCGCGCGCCGCGCTGGACCGGCTGGGGGGGCCGGGGCGCTGGCTGCTGGCGCTGCCGACAACTCATGTCGCCGGGCTGAACGTGCTGGTGCGCTCGCTGCTGGCCGACACCGAGCCGGTGCCGATGCCGCTGGACGCCGGGTTCACTGCGGCCGGCTTCGTCACCGCCACCGCGAGGCTCGGCCCCGGCAGGCGCTACACCGCGCTGGTGCCGACCCAGCTGCGCCGGCTGCTGGTCGACCCGGCCGGTGCCGCGGCGCTTGCGTCGTACGACGCGGTGCTGTTGGGCGGGGCGGCCGCCGAGCCGGACCTGCTGGAGCGGGCCCAGCGGGCCGGGGTGCATGTCGTGACGACCTACGGGATGAGCGAGACCTGCGGAGGCTGCGTCTACGACGGGGTGGCGCTAGACGGGGTCCAGGTGGTGCTCGAGCCGGCCGGGACCGCTCACCCAGGCGCCTCGCGGGTCGTGCTCGGCGGGTCGTGCATCTTCCTCGGCTACCGCGGCGAGCCGGCGCGCAGCGTGCGGGCACTGCGCGTCGATGAGGAGGGCACCCGCTGGCACCTCACCAACGACACCGGTCGCTGGGAGGCCAGCGGGAGGCTTGCGGTGCTCGGCCGGCTCGACGACCTGGTGGTCAGCGGCGGGGAGAACGTCGCTCCGGCGCTGGTCGAGCGGGCCCTGCTGACCTGCTCGCTGGTCGCCGAGGCGGTCGTGGTCGGGGTTCCGGACCCGCAGTGGGGGCAACGGGTGGTGGCCGTGGTGGTGCCCGCCGACCCGGCGCGCCCCCCGGGGCTGGGCGAGTTGGTGGCGGCCTGCCGGGCCAGCCTTCCCGCACCCTGGGCACCGCGCGGGATGGTGCTGGCCGAGCGGCTGCCGATGCTGGGCTCGGGCAAGCCGGACCGGGAGGCGATCCGGGGCCTGGCCGCGGCCCAGGACGGCTCGCCCGGCTGACAGGATGCCGGCATGAGGATGGTGCACCAGTGAGCGAGCCCGCGACCCCAGGTGTGTCCGAGCTGTTCGACCCCGCCCGCTGGCGAGAGGTCGAGGGGTTCACCGGCACCGACATCACCTACCACCGGGCGGTGCAACGCACCGCGGAGGGCTCCCGTGACCTCGCGACGGTGCGGGTCGCCTTCAACCGGCCCGAGGTGCGCAACGCCTTCCGCCCGCAGACCGTCGACGAGCTCTACCAGGCCCTGGACCACGCCCGGATGACCCCGGACGTGGGGTGCGTGCTGTTGACCGGCAACGGTCCCTCGCCGCGAGACGGAGGCTGGGCGTTCTGCTCGGGCGGGGACCAGCGCATCCGCGGCCGGGACGGCTACCGCTACGCCAGCGGTGAGACCGCCGAGACCATCGAGGTGGCCCGGGCCGGTCGGCTGCACATCCTCGAGGTGCAGCGGCTCATCCGCACCATGCCCAAGATCGTGGTCGCGGTGGTGCCCGGTTGGGCGGCCGGGGGCGGGCACTCGCTTCACGTGGTGTGCGACCTGACCATCGCCTCCCGCCAGCACGCCCGGTTCAAGCAGACCGACGCCGACGTCGGCTCCTTCGACGCCGGCTACGGCTCGGCCTACCTGGCCCGCATGGTCGGGCAGAAGCGGGCCCGGGAGATCTTCTTCCTCGGCCGGGAGTACGACGCCGAGACGATGCAGCTGATGGGTGCGGTCAACGTGGTGGCCGAGCACGCCGAGCTCGAGGAGGTCGCGCTGGCGGTGGCCGCCGAGGTCAATGGCAAGTCCCCCACCGCGCAGCGGATGCTGAAGTTCGCCTTCAACCTCGTCGACGACGGTTTGATGGGCCAGCAGGTCTTCGCCGGGGAGGCGACCCGGCTGGCCTATATGACCGACGAGGCCGTCGAGGGCCGGGACGCCTTCCTGGACAAGCGCGCGCCGGACTTCTCGCGCTTCCCCTGGTCCTTCTGAGGTGTCTCGCCGCGGGTGCTTCGCCGGTGCCCGGCCGCGGCGCCCTCACAGCATGAAGGCGTCGAGGATGTCGCGCAGCGAGACGATGCCCACGATCCGCTCGCCGTCACGGACCGGGACGTGGCGGACCTCGGCGATCCGCATGAGCTCGGCCACCGAGCTGATCACGTCGTCCGGTGCGGCGAAGAGGGCGCGGGGGGTCATCACGTCGGCGGCCCAGACCGCATCGGGGTCCGCGCCCTCCGCGAGCGCCCGGACCACGTCCCGCTCGGTCATGATCCCGACGGGCTGGTCCGCGTCGGCGACCAGGACCGCACCGATGCCGGCCCGGGCCAGCTCGGTGGCCACCTGACGCAACGACGCCCGCCCCGGCACGCTCAGCACCGGACGGGACATGATGGCCCGGACCGGGTCGTCCGGACCCGGCGCGCCCCCCGGCCCGCCCGCCGCGTCATCGACCGGACCCAGATCCAGGCCCAGGTCGGGGTCGAGATCCAGGCCACCGTCGTCGGGTCGCTCGCCGACCGGGGGCGCCATGAGCCCACGATGGGCCGACCTGGGCCGCGCTGCCAGGTGCCCAAGGTCCCGGCCGGCTCGGGTGAGGCTGGCCAACGACGGTCCGGCTAACGTACGTCGACGTGGCCAGTGCGACGGAGTGGGTTGAGGGGGCCCGGCTGCGCACCCTGCCGGCGGCCGTGGCGCCCGTGCTGGCCGGCACCGGTGCGGCCGCGGCCGTTGGCGGCGCGGTGTGGTGGAAGGCGCTGCTGTGCCTCGTCGTCGCGCTGGGCCTGCAGGTCGGGGTGAACTACGCCAACGACTACTCCGACGGGATCCGCGGCACCGACGCCGACCGGGTCGGGCCGCTGCGCCTGGTCGGATCCGGGGCGGCCCAGGCCCCGGTGGTGCGGGCCGCCGCCTTCGGCTGCTTCGGCGTGGCTGCCGTGGCCGGCACAGTGCTGGCCCTGACCAGCGGCTGGTGGCTGCTGCTCGTCGGGGCGAGCGCGATCGCGGCGGCCTGGTTCTACACCGGTGGGTCCCGCCCGTACGGCTACCGCGGCTACGGCGAGCTGGGCGTCTTCGTCTTCTTCGGGCTGGTGGCGGTGCTCGGCACCACCTATGTGCAGGCCGGCCGGCTCACCTGGGCGGCACTGGCCGGAGCGGTCGGGGTGGGCGCCTACGCCTGCGCGATCCTGGTGGCCAACAACATCCGCGACATCCCCTCGGACCGCAGCACCGGAAAACGCACCCTGGCCGTGCTGCTGGGGGACCTCGCCAGCCGGCGGCTCTACGTCGCCCTGGTGCTCGGGGCCCAGGGGCTCGGTGTGGCCCTCGTGCCCTGGCACCCCTGGGCTGCGCTGAGTCTGCTGGCGCTTGTGCCGGCGCTGCCGGCCACCCGCGTGATGCTGGCCGGCACCCGGGGACCCGCGCTCATCCCGGTGCTTCGCGACACCGGTCGGGCCGAGCTGGTCTACGCCGGCCTGCTGGGTCTAGCCCTGGTGATCTCCGGGGCAGGCGGGTGAGCCGGCCGACGCCGGGCCCCGCAGCCCGACGCTGGGCATCGGAGCTGGCCGCCTGGGTCATCGACCCC
>JAJZTN010000200.1 GCA_021848885.1 Actinomycetes bacterium | reverse complement strand
TTCCGATCTGCCCCGCCCGCCCGCCCCGCCCCCCGCCCCCCGCCCCCGCCCGCCATAAGGTCGAGCCATGACCACCGCACTGATCACCGGGGCCAGCGCGGGCCTGGGGGCGACCTTCGCCGCGCGCCTGGCCTCCCGCGGCGACGATCTCGTCCTGGTCGCCCGCGACACCGCGCGGCTGCACGAGCTCGGCGAGGCGCTGCGCGCCGCCCATGGGATCGGGGTCGAGGTGCTGGCGGCCGACCTGGGCACCGACGAGGGCTGCGCCCGGGTCAGCGAGCGCCTCGCCGATGCCTCCCGTCCGGTCGACACCCTGGTCAACAACGCCGGTTTCGGAGTCAGGCAGCGCTTCGTCGGCGGGGACCTCGGCGCCGAGGAGCGCATGCTCGGCGTACTCGTGCGGGCGGTGCTTCGGCTCACCCACGCCGCGTTGCCCGGCATGGTCGCGCGCGGGGGCGGCGCGGTGCTCAACGTCGCCTCGATGGCCGCCTTCGCCCCACAGGGCAGCTACGGCGCCGCGAAGGCCTGGGTGGTCTCATTCAGCGAGGCCGTCGCCGCCGAGGTACGCCCCCGAGGTGTCACGGTCCTGGCGGTGTGCCCCGGGTTCACCCACACCGAGTTCCACCAGCGCGCCGGGATGGACATGTCCTCTCTGCCCGGCTGGCTGTGGCTGGATGCCGAGCGGGTCGTAGACACCGCCCTTGCTGACCTGAGGCGCGGCGCGCTGCTGTCCATCGCTGGCGGGCAGTACCGAGTCATGTACGCCGCCACCCGCCTGGCACCGCGCCGGCTGCTCGTCCGCGCCTCCGGCGGTTACCGAGGCGGGCGCGGGCGGACTCGCCCGGGGGTTCGCGAGTAGTCCTCAGCCCCGCCCCGCGCGAGTGCCGCTCAGCCCCGCCCCGCGCGACGGCTCACCCGGCCCGCGCGAGTGCCGCTCAGCCCCGCCCCGCGCGACGGCTCACCCGGCCCGCGGCGACGGCGTTGACCAGCCCGCCGAGCATGGCCAGGTTCTTCAGGAAGTGCACTCGCGCCTCCCTCGCCTCGACCGGGTCCTCGACGGCCCAGAAGCGGTGCTCGGCCAGCGTGGTTGGCACCGTCGTTAGGGCCAGCACCGCGGCGGCGAGCCGGGGCAGGCGGCCACTGGCCAGCAGGATCCCGGCCCCGACCTGGCATGCGCCGGTGACCCGGACGTGCAGCTCGGGGTCCACCGGCAGGCCCAGCAGCGGCGCCAGCCGACGGGTGACCGGCTCGGCGCGGGCCGCCGTCCGGGCGGGGTGGGCGGCGGCGTCGTAGCCGGAGTAGAGCCAGAAGCCGGCCATCATGGGCCGGGCGATTCGGTGCAGCAGGCGCATGGCGTCCATCGGGTCCTCCGTCGGTTGCGGCCATTCTCCCCGACCGGCGCGAGGCCCGCCCGCCCGACGCGGCCCGAGGCGGCCCGACCGGCGCGAGGCCCGCCCGCCCGACGCGGCCCGAGGCGGGCCGACCGGCGCGAGGCCCGCCCGCCCGACGCGGCCCGACGCCGCCCGACCGACCGGACCAGGGTCGGGGTCCTCCTGTCCGCAGCCGAGGCAACCGAATCGTGGGACTCTGTGGCGGGCCTGCCACCTGCCCACTACGGTGAGGCGCATCACAGCGGCAACAGCACGGGGTTGACATGACCTGCACCTCTTCGTGCCAACGACCGGTGCCTGCCGGTCGGGCCGTGCCCTGCTGCTCGCCCTGACCACCCCCCAACCCCCGTGGGGTGCGCCGGGCCTGGCGCACCCCACGACGGTCCGGTCCGCTCACCATCCAGGGAGACAGGCGAGACATGACACGAATCTCCATGAGCGTCGACGGCGTCCGCTACTCCGATGACGTCGAACCCCGCACACTGCTGGTCCACTACCTGCGCGAGCGGGTCGGCAAGACCGGCACCGTGGTCGGGTGCGACACCAGCAACTGCGGTGCGTGCACGGTCCAGCTGGACGGGCAGGCGGTGAAGAGCTGCAGCGTGCTGGCCGTGCAGGCCGACGGTGCCCAGATCACCACGATCGAGGGGCTGGCCGGCCCGGACGGGGCGCTGCACCCGATGCAGCAGGCCTTCCATGCCCAGCACGGTCTGCAGTGCGGGTTCTGCACCCCAGGGATGATCATGACGGCGGTCGACCTGCTGGCCGAGAACCCTGACCCGAGCGAGGCGGAGATCCGGGAGGGCATCGAGGGGAACCTCTGCCGCTGCACCGGCTACCAGAACATCGTGCGCGCCGTGCAGTCGGCCGCAGAGCAGATGCGGGGGGTGCGGTCATGACCGCGGTGCAGGAGAGCCCGGCCGCCGAGATCGGCGCCGCCCGGCTGCGCAAGGAGGACCAGCACCTCATCACCGGCCAGACCACCTGGACCGACAACACCGCGCGACCCGGGTTGCTGCACATGGCGATCCTGCGCAGCCCGCTGGCCCACGCGCGCATCACCCGGCTGGACGTCTCCGCGGCGCTGGAGCGTCCGGGCGTCGTGGCGGCCTTCACCGGGGCGGACATCACCGCCGGGATGAGCCTGCCGTGCGTGTGGCCGGTCACCGACGACATGAAGATGCCGGTGCACCCCCCGCTGGCCACCGAGGAGGTCCGCCACGTCGGGGACCCGGTCGCCGTCGTCGTGGCGACGGACCGCTACCTCGCCGCGGACGCCGTGGAGGCCATCGAGGTCGACTACGAGGCACTGCCGGCCATCGTCGACATGCCAGCCGCCCTGGCCGAGGGTGCCCCCCTGGTGCACGCGGACCTGGGCACCAACCAGTGCTACGTCTGGCCGCTGGAGTCCGGGGACTATGCCGCGGCGCGGGCCCGCGCCGATGTCGTGCTGACCCGCACCTACGTCAACCAGCGGCTCATCCCGGTGGCCATGGAGCCACGGTCCGTGGTCGCCGAGATGGTCAACGGTGAGCTCATCCTCACCTCGGCCACGCAGATCCCGCACGTCCTGCGCGTGCTGCTCGCCCTGTCCGCCGGAATCCCCGAGCAGCAGATCCGGGTCATCGCCCCCGATGTCGGCGGCGGGTTCGGCTCCAAACTGCAGTTCTACGCCGAGGAGATCATCGCCGCGGTCGTGGCCCGCCGGCTCGGTCGCGCGGTGAAGTGGACCGAGACCCGCACCGAGAACTTCCAGGTCACCCACCACGGCCGCGACCAGATCCAGAACCTGGAGATCTCGGCCACCGCCGAGGGGAAGATCCTCGGGCTGAAGGTGGACCTGCTGGCCAACATGGGTGCCTACCTCATGCTGATCACCCCGGGGATCCCGCTGCTGGGTGCCTTCATGTTCAACGGCATCTACAAGATGGACGCGCTGTCCTTCACCTGCACGGGGGTCTTCACCAACACGACCCCCACCGACGCCTACCGGGGTGCCGGCCGGCCGGAGGCGACCTTCGCGATCGAGCGGCTCATGGACGACCTGGCGGCCGAGCTGGGTCTGGACCCGCTGGAACTGCGTCGGCGCAACTGGATCACCCACGAGGAGTTCCCCTACACGACCATCGCCGGCATGACCTATGACAGCGGCAACTACGAGGCCGCAACTGCGCGGGCGATGGAGCTTTTCGGCTACGACGAGCTGCGGGCCGAGCAGGCCCGTCGGCGCGAGGCCGGCGACCCCGTCCAGCTAGGCATCGGGGTGTCGACGTTCACCGAGATGTGCGGGCTGGCTCCCTCACGGGTGCTCTCGTCGCTGAAGTACGTCGCCGGCGGCTGGGAGGCCGCCACGATCCGGGTGCTTCCCACAGGCAAGGTCGAGGTCGTCACCGGCACCTCGCCACACGGGCAGGGTCACGAGACGGCGTGGAG
>JAJZTN010000038.1 GCA_021848885.1 Actinomycetes bacterium | reverse complement strand
CCCCCCCACCCGGGACCCCCGCCCCCACCCCACCACCAGAATCGAACATGTGTACGAGCATAGCCACCAGCCCCGACACACCCCACCCCCCATCCACACCCCCACCGGAGGGGCCAACCCCCGCGGGGCCAACCCCCGCGGGGCCAACCCCGGAGGGGCCAACCCCCGAGGGGCCAACCCCTGCGGGGCCAACCCCGGGGGAAAGCCCATGGGCAACCGCGGGGGCCGCCCGGGGCAACCGCGGGCAGGGCCGCCGGGGGCCGCCCGCGGGCACAGCAACCGCAGAGGCAGCCGCGGGGCAGGGCAAGCCGCCAACACCCCCACCCCACGGGTGGCCGGTCCCGCGGCATCCGCTTACACTTTGGACGTCTTGTCCGTTTCGCCGGACTCGGGGCTTCTGTCGCGACACTCCGTGATCTCAAGGTTTCCCACGGGTCCTGCCGATGCACCATGAGTCATCCGCACCACCAGCCCGTGGCAGGTCGAGCACATCGGTCTCCCCGGGCGCGCCAGGCCCGCCGTGGTCGCACCTGTTTCATCGCCCTAGGAGTCCCGATGTCCCGCACCAGCGGAACCCGCCGCGTCGCCACCCCGCTCCCGCTCGGCTCACTGACCCAGCCAGGCGCCCGCCAGCGGGCCACCTGCCGGGCCTGCGGCTCGGACCGCGTCACCGAGATCGCCATGCAGCTCACCGATGGCACGCCGGTCGATTTCGTCTCCTGCCACCACTGCGAGTCGCGCAGCTGGACCCAGCAGGGGCACGAGCTCGCCTTCGACCGGGTCCTGGCCAAGACCCGCAAGATCGCCTGAGCCTGACCGGCGGCCCTCCTGGCCAAGACCCGCAAGATCGCCTGAGCCTGACGGGCGGCCCTGCTGGCCAAGACCCGCAAGATCGCCTGAACCTCACCGGCAGCCCTGCCGGCTGGTCGGGTTAGGCTTGCCGGCACCAGCCGGCCTGAGGGGGGTCCGTGCGCGACCTGGGCGCGATCATCAAGGCTTATGACATTCGCGGTGTGGTGCCCGAGCAGCTCGACGAGGCGCTGGCCCGCGAGGTGGGTGCGGCGTTCGTCCGGCTGTTCCCGACCCCCGGGGTGGTCGTGGGGCACGACATGCGCCCCTCCTCGCCGGGGCTTGCTGCCGCCTTCGCCGAGGGCGTGGCTGCGCAGGGGGCGGACGTCGTACTCATCGGGCTGGCCTCAACCGACGAGCTCTACTACGCCAGCGGGGCGCTTGACCTGCCGGGGGCGATGTTCACCGCCAGCCACAACCCGGCCCGCTACAACGGCATCAAGCTGTGCCGCGCCGGAGCCTCCCCGGTCGGGCAGGACAGCGGACTGACCGAGATCCGGGCGATGCTGGAGGCCGGCGTCCCCGCTCCCGACGGTGCACCCGGCCGGGTCGAGCAGCGTGACGTGCTCCACGAGTACGCCGACTACCTGCGTTCGCTGGTCGACCTGCGCGGCATCCGACCGTTGCGTGTGGTCGTCGACGCGGGCAACGGGATGGCCGGGCACACCGTGCCGGCCGTGCTGACCGGGCTCCCGGTCACGGTCGTGCCGCTGTACTTCGACCTGGACGGCACCTTCCCCAACCATGAGGCCAACCCGTTGGACCCGGCGAACCTGCGCGACCTGCAGGCCGCCGTACCGGCGCACGGGGCCGACCTCGGGCTGGCCTTCGACGGGGACGCCGACCGCTGTTTCGTCATCGACGAGCGCGGCGACCCGGTGTCCCCCTCCGCGGTGACCGCCCTCGTCGCGGTCCGGGAGCTGGCCCGCGAGCCGGGCGCGAAGGTGATCCACAACCTGATCACCTCTCGGGCGGTGCCGGAGATCGTCAGCGAGCACGGCGGCCGTCCGGTGCGCACCCGGGTGGGGCACTCCTTCATCAAGGCCGAGATGGCTCGCACCGGGGCGATCTTCGGTGGGGAGCACTCGGCGCACTACTACTTCCGCGACTTCTGGCGGGCCGACACCGGCATGCTGGCGGCCCTGCACGTGCTGGCGGCCCTGGGCGGGCAGCCCGAGCCACTGTCGGTGCTGGCCGCTGACTTCGACCGGTACGTCGGCTCCGGAGAGATCAACTCCACGGTGGCCGACCCGACCGGGCGGATAGCCGCGATCCGGCGGGCATACGACGACCCCACGCTGCAGGTGGACGATCTCGACGGCATCACCGTTGCCGCGAAGGACTGGTGGTTCAACGTCCGCGCGTCCAACACCGAGCCGCTGCTGCGGCTCAACGTCGAGGCCGGTGACAAGGCCACGATGGCGCGGGTGCGCGACGCGGTGCTGGACATCGTGCGAGGCTGAGCTCCCACCGTCGCCACGCCCGGAGACTTGCCGTGAACCTCGACCCCGCCCTGCTGGAGATCCTCGTCTGCCCGGACTGCCGGGCCGCCCTGCGCGTTGAGGGTGAGGAGCTGGTCTGCACCGGCTGCGGGCTGGCCTACCCGGTCCGCGACGACATCCCGGTCTTGCTGGTCGACGAAGCCCGCCGGCCCGGCTGAACAGGCGCAAGGCCCTGGGGACGCAGGTGGAGCAGACGTCGCCGCAGATCGGCTTCGATGACGCGAGGCTGGAGGACCCGGCCGCCCTGGCCCGCTACGACACGCGACTGCGAGCACTGGCCGAGTCCGGTGCACGGGTCCGCCGGGAGGCCACCGCCGTGGCCGAGCTGCTGCACCGCGGGGTGCAGACGGACCGGCCCCGGGCGGTCGTCGTGGCTGGCGCCGAGGCCCGGCTGCTGCGGGCCGTGCTGGAGCCGTGGTGCCCGGTGCCCTTCGTGGCCTGGCCCGCGGCCGGACTGCCCGGTTGGGCCGGGCCGCTGGACCTTGTCGCGGTGCTGGCCCCCGCCGGTGGTGACGAGGAGGTCGACGCCACCGTGGCCGAGGCGCTGCGGCGCGGCGCGCAGCTGGTGGTCACCGCCCCACCGGGTTCCGCGCTGGCCGAGGTTGCCGCCAGCCGCCACACGATCGTGCTGCCCAGCGCGACCCGCGACGGGCTCGCCGCGGCCGTGGCGATGCTCGACGTGCTGCACTCCGCGGGTCTGGGGCCGGCGGTGGACGCCGAGGAGGTCGCCACCGCCCTGGACGAGGTGGCCGGTCGCTGCGCGCCGTCGCAGAACCTGGCCGAGAACCCGGCCAAGGCCGCCGCGCTGGTGCTGGCCGACGCGCTTCCGCTGGTCTGGGGCGGCTCGGTGCTGGCGGCCCGGGCCTCCCGGCGGCTGGCCGAGGCGCTGCGCCGCAGCAGCGGGCGGCCCTCGCTGGCCGCCGATGCCCGGCACCTGCTTGCCGTGCTCGACCGGGTCGAGCGGCGCGACCTGTTCGCGGACCCCTTCGAAGGCGACGCCCCGGCCGGGCCGAACCGCCCGGCCCTCGTGGTGCTCGACGACGGCGCCCAGGAGCCGGCTGTCCGGGTGCAGCGCGGCCGGTTGCTCGCCGCGGCCGAGCGCGGCGACGTCAGGGTGCACCAGATCCGCCACGACAGCGGGTCGGAGCTGGCTCGCTACGCCTCGCTGCTGGCCGAGGGCTGGTGGGCGGCGGAGTACCTCGGCATCGGTCTGGGCACCTTGCCGGAGGAGCAGGCACCATGAGCACCTCTCACGGGGCCCGCGCGATCGTCGCCGCGCTTGGTGCCAACCTCGGCATCGCCGTGGCCAAGCTCGTCGCCTTCCTGGTCACCGGCTCCTCGGCGATGCTGGCCGAGTCGATCCACTCGGTCGCCGACTCCGGCAACCAGGTGCTGCTGCTGGTCGGCGGGCGGAGGGCCCGACGGGCCGCGACCCCGGCCCACCCGTTCGGCTATGGCCGGGAGCGCTACGTCTACGGGTTCCTCGTCTCCATCGTGCTGTTCACCCTCGGCGGGCTCTTCGCCGTCTACGAGGGCTGGCACAAGCTCGCCGAGGCGACCAGCGCGGGCGGGCACCCTGGGCTGACGTCACCAGGCTGGGCGGTGGCCGTGCTCGCCATAGCGATCGTGCTGGAGAGCCTGTCGCTGCGCACCGCTGTGGCCGAGGCGACACCGCTGCGCGGGCAGGCCAGCTGGTGGCAGTTCGTCCGGCGGGCCAAGGCCCCCGAGCTGCCGGTGGTGCTGCTGGAGGATTTCGGTGCCCTGGTCGGGCTGCTGCTGGCCCTGGTGGGCGTCGGGTTGAGCATCCTGACGGGCAGCGGGGTGTGGGACGCGGCCGGGACGTTGGCCATCGGCACCCTGCTGCTGCTCATCGCGGTGCTGCTCGGGGTGGAGACCAAGAGCCTGCTGCTCGGCGAGGGGGCCAGCCCGGCCGACCTGGACCAGATCACCGAGGCGCTGCGGGCAGAGCCGGGGGTGGCCGGGATCATCCACATGCGCACCCTGCACCTCGGCCCGGACGAGCTGCTGGTGGCCGCCAAGATCGCGGTGGATGGAGGGGCCTCCGCCGCGCAGGTGGCTGCCGCGATCGACGGGGCCGAGCGGCGGATCCGCGCCGCGGTGCCGATCGCCCGGGTGATCTATCTCGAGCCCGACCTGCTCCGCGCGGCGGAGGTCGGCGAGGCGGGCTAGGCTGTCCGGCGTCCGGCGTCGACGATCGTCACAGGCCGAGAGGGGCCGCGCCGGTCGGCTCAGGGCCTCGCCGCGCGCCGCGCGCGAGCTCGCCCCAGCCGACCCTGCCCACCGAGCCGGACCCGGCCCAGCCGGGACCGCACCGAGACGCTGCCCAGACCCTTGCCGCCCCCGCTGAGGAGCCAGCATGCCCGAGCCGCACACCACCCCCTTCCCCTACCGTGTCGCCGACCTCGCTTTGGCCGAGGCCGGACGGCACCAGATCCGCCTCGCCGAGCACGAGATGCCCGGCCTGATGTCGCTGCGCAACGAGTACGCCGGCTCCGCCCCGCTGCGCGGAGCGCGCATCGCCGGGTCGCTGCACATGACGGTGCAGACCGCGGTGCTCATCGAGACGCTCGTGGCGCTGGGCGCGCAGGTCCGTTGGGCCAGCTGCAACATCTTCTCCACCCAGGACGAGGCGGCCGCGGCCGTCGTCGTGGGCCCAGCCGGCTCGCCGGACGTGCCGGCCGGGGTGCCGGTCTTCGCCTGGAAGGGGGAGTCGCTGGCCGACTACTGGTGGTGCACCGAGCAGATCTTCGACTTCGGTGCCGACGGCGGACCGAACATGATCCTCGACGATGGCGGGGACGCCACCCTGCTGGTGCACAAGGGTGTGGAGTTCTCCCGGGCCGGTGCCGTGCCCTCACCGGCCGAGGGTGACAGCGAGGAGTGGAGGGTCATCCTCGAGCGTTTGAGGGCCTCGATCGCGGCCGACCCTGGTCGCTGGCCGCGCATCGCCGAAGGGATCCGCGGGGTGACCGAGGAGACCACGACGGGGGTGCACCGGCTCTACGAGCTGGCCCGCGACGGCCAGCTGCTCTTCCCGGCCATCAACGTCAACGACTCGGTGACCAAGTCGAAGTTCGACAACACCTACGGCTGCCGGCACTCCCTCATCGACGGGATCAACCGGGCCACCGACGTGCTCATCGGCGGCAAGGTCGCGGTGGTGGCCGGGTACGGCGACGTGGGCAAGGGCTGTGCGGAGGCGCTGCGCGGACAGGGCGCCCGGGTGGTGGTCACCGAGATCGACCCGATCTGCGCGCTGCAGGCCGCGATGGACGGCTACCAGGTGGCCCGGATGGGCGATGTGGTCGGCACCGCCGACATCTTCGTCACTGCCACCGGCAACACCAAGGTGATCACGGCCGAGCACATGGGCGCGATGAAGCACCAGGCGATCGTGGGCAACATCGGCCACTTCGACAACGAGATCGACATGGCCGGTCTGGCCGCGGTGCCCGGGGTGGTCAAGACCGAGATCAAGCCGCAGGTGGCCGAGTGGCGCTTCCCGGACGGGCACTCGATCATCGTGCTGTCCGAGGGTCGGCTGCTCAACCTCGGCAACGCCACCGGCCACCCGAGCTTCGTGATGAGCTCGTCCTTCGCCAACCAGACCATCGCCCAGATCGAGCTGTTCACCCGTCCCGAGGCTTACCCGCTCGGGGTGCACGTGCTGCCCAAGCGGCTGGACGAGAAGGTGGCCCGGGCGCACCTGGACGCCCTCGGGGTGCGTCTCACCGAGCTGAGCAAGGAGCAGGCGGCCTATCTCGGGGTCGACGTCGCCGGCCCCTACAAGCCCGACCACTACCGCTACTGATCCCGCCGCGCTGCCTCGCCTGGCCCACCGCTCAGCGCGGCGGAGCGAAGCCCGGCCGGCCGACCGGGTCGTCTGAGTCGGGCTCGCTCTGGCGAGCGGGAGGCGGCCCCGGCTCGGCGTACGACGCCGGTCGCGGTCGCGGACCCGGCTCGGCGTACGACGCCGGTCCCCGTCGCGGACCCGGCTCGGCGGTGGCACCCAGCCGCTGGTAGGCGCGGCGGCGTCGCTCGGCCGCCACGCTGACCAGGAACGCCTCGGCGGTCATGGCCACCGGCGGCGCCGGTGTGGTCCGGGCCAGCACGGCGTCGGCGAGCTCCTCGGCCCGACGGGCGCGCACCGCCGCGGCCAGCTCGTCCCGGCGGGCTAAGAAGTCCCGCACCGCGTTGGCCAGGTCCTCCGGGACCCCGCGCAGGTCCAGGCTGGCGGCCCATGCCGACAGCCCGGCCGGCACCGCGATCTCGCTGGCTCGGCGCTGGCGGACCCGGTCGCGGACCACGAAGGTCCCCGCCAGGATGTCGCCCACCCGCCGGCCACGCTGGGAGAGCAGGGAGACGACCACGCCGACCACCCCGGCGGTCAGCCACAGGTCGACGAAGACGGCCAGCAGCGCCCGGACCAGGGCCTGGCGGAACCGCACCGGCCCGCCGTCGTCGCGCACCACCCGCAGGCCGAGCAGGGCCTTGCCCGGGGTCCGGCCCCGGGTCAGGGTCTCCCAGATCACCGGGTAGCCGACCAGGACGAGCACGGTGAGGGTCAGGCTGCCGGCGGCGGCGGCCGCGCTGTCCCAGCGCACCGAGGCGCGGGCTGCGAGCAGGACCGCGACGACGAGCAGACCGACCTGGATCGCGGCGTCAACGGCCAGGGCCATCGCCCGGGTCGGCACCCGCGCGGGGTCCAGCTCGACCACGACGGCCTCACCGGTCACCAGCGTGCTCACCGTCACCTCCTCGTGATGCGCCCGCGCGGACCCGGTGGCCCGCACGGCTAGTCTGCGGCAACGAGGCGGGAGCGGGGAGGCGGCGGATGGATCTGGAGGTCTTCGTCGCCACCCACCGTGGCGAGTGGGACAGGCTGGCGGCCCTGCTCGACCGTGGCCGGCGGCTGGCCCCCGCCGAGACCGACGAGCTGGTCGAGCTCTACCGACGGGTCAGCACCCACCTGTCGATGCTGCGCTCCTCCAGCCCCGACCCGGTGCTGCTGACCAGGCTGTCCACCCTGGTGGCCCGCGCCCGGGCCGGCGTCACGGGCACCTCGACCCCCACGTGGCGGGAGGTGTCCCGGTTCCTCACGGTGGGTTTCCCGGCGGTGGTCTACCGGGCCCGCTACTGGGCGCTGGCAGTTGGGGTGGGTTTCCTGCTGCTGTCCGCGTCGGTGGCCACCTGGGTGGCGCGCAGCCCGTCGGTGCAGGCCAGCATCGCCACGCCGGCGCAGATCCGAGAGCTGGTCGACACCGAGTTCGAGCGGTACTACTCCGCGCACCCGGCGGCGGCTTTCGCCGCGCAGGTGTGGACCAACAACGCCTGGGTGGCCGCGGCGGCGCTCGCCTTCGGGGTGGCTCTCGGTGTCCCGGTGCTCTACCTGCTGTGGCAGAACGCGCTCAACGTCGGGGTCGCCGCCGGGCTCATGGCGGCCAACGGCAAGCTCCCCATCTTCTTCGGGCTGGTCCTGCCGCACGGCATGCTCGAGCTCAGCGCCGTCTTCGTGGCCAGCGGGCTGGGGTTGCGCCTGGGCTGGACGGTCATCGACCCGGGGCGGCGCCCGCGTGCTCTCGCGCTGGCCAGCGAGGGCCGGGCCACCCTGTCGGCCGCGCTCGGGCTGGCCGGGGTGCTGGCCGTCTCCGGGGCGATCGAGGCCTTCGTCACCCCCTCGCCGCTGCCGACCTTCGCCCGGGTGGCTGTGGGTGTGGCGGCTGTGTCCGCCTTCGTGGGCTACGTGGGATGGTTCGGCTCCCGCGCCGTGCGCGCGGGGGAGACCGGGGACCTTCCGGCCGAGGACCGGGAGCAGCCGGCGCCCATGCGTTGAGGGCACCACGGGCACGTCAGAGCCGCCCGGCCGCCTTCAGCTCCAGGTAGGCGTCGGCCAGCTCCGGGGCGATCCGCTCCGGCTCGGCCTCCAGCACGCTCACCCCGGCCCGGCGCAGCAGCGCCGTCGTCCACCGCCGCTCCAGCTGCTCTCGGCTGGCGGCCGCGGCCGCGTAGACCTGCTCGGCGTCGGCGCGCAGCGCGGCCATGGCGGTCACCCGCGGGTCGGCGACGGTGGCGAGCAGCACCCTGGAGCGGGCGGTCAGCGGGGCCAGCACCGGCAGCAGGCCCTCGGTCACCGTCACCTTGTCCAGACCGGTGAGCAGCACGACGAGGTCGTGGCGGCCCATTGCCCGCACCGCCCGGACCAGCCCGGCGTGGTCGGTCTCCAGCAGGGCGGGCTGCAACATGGCGGTGGCCTCGACGAGTGCGGGCAGTAGCTGGGCGCCGACCTTGCCGCGCACCCGGGTCCGCACCCGCCGGTCGTAGGCCAGCAGGTCGACCCTGTCGCCGGCCCGCCCGGCCAGTGCGGCCAGCAGCAGCGTCGCGTCGAGCGCGGCGTCCAGCCGCGGGGCGTCCCCGACCCGCCCGGCGCTGGCCCGCCCGGTGTCCAGTACGACGAGGACCCGCCGGTCCCGCTCCGGGCGCCAGGTGCGCACCACCACCGCGGTGCGCCGGGCGCTAGCCCGCCAGTCGATGGCGCGCACGTCGTCTCCGATGACGTAGTCCCGCAGCGAGTCGAACTCGGTGCCGGCGCCCCGGGTGCGCACCGCGGCACGTCCGTCCAGCTCGCGCAACCGGGCCAGCCGGGCCGGCAGGTGCCGGCGCGAGGTGAAGGGTGCCAGCACGCGGACCCGCCATGGCGCGGCGTGCCCGGCCTGCCGGGCGGCCAGCCCCAGCGGTCCCACGGCCCGCACGGTGACCCGGGCCGCGACCCTGTCCCCACGCCGGGTCGGCAGCAGGACCGTCCTCAGCCGCTGCTGGGCATGCGGGGCGAGGTCGAGGCTGACGCGCTCCTGCTGCGCCCCCGCGGAGGGCTCCCAGGCGTCCCGCAGCGTGGCGCGCAGCCGTCGCGGGCCGGGGTTGGCAACGGTGAGGGTGACCACGGCGGTCTCACCGAGCCGTACGGCGGTGGTCCCCGCCCGCGACAGCTGCAGCCGGCGTACGTCGGCGGCCAGCGCCAGGTCGACCAGCACGAGAACGAGCAGGACCGCGTTGAGGGCCAGCAGCGCGCCCAGGCTTGGCGCGATGAGGCCCACGACGGCCGCCCCGAGCGCGGCCAGCAGCGCGGTCCGTCCGGTCAGTGCCATGCCGGCTCCGATCCGCTCAGCGCGGCACCGCGACGGTGGCCAGGATGCCCTCGAGCACCCCGTCCGCGCTCGCCCCGTCAAGCTCGGCCTCCGGGCGCAGCGACACCCTGTGCCGCCAGGTGGGCGGGGCGAGCACCTTGACGTCGTCAGGGGTGACATAGCCGCGCCCGGACAGCCAGGCCCAGGCCCGGGCGCAGGCCACAAGTGCTGTGGCCCCGCGCGGGGAGACCCCCAGCTGCAGCGAGGGGGACACTCGCGTGGCCCGGGCCAGGTCGACGACGTAGCCGAGCACCTCGGGGGCCACCCGCACCGTGGCGACCGCCGCTCGGGCGCGGGCCAGGTCAGCCCCGCCGGCCACCGGGCGCAGCCCGGCGCCGGCCAGGTCCGCCGGGTCGAAGCCCTCCGCGTGGCGGGTCAGGATGCGCAGCTCATCCTCGCGGCTGGGCAGTGCCACGGTGAGCTTGAGCAGGAAGCGGTCCAGCTGGGCCTCGGGCAGCGGGTAGGTGCCCTCGTACTCCACCGGGTTCTGCGTCGCGATGACGACGAAGGGGTCTGGCAGGGCCCGGGGCCTTCCCTCGACGCTGACCTGACGCTCCGCCATCGCCTCGAGCAGCGCCGCCTGGGTCTTCGGTGGAGTGCGGTTGATCTCGTCGGCCAGCAGCAGGTGGGTGAAGACCGGCCCGGGCCGGAAGTCGAAGGCGGCGGTGCGCGCGTCATAGACCAGCGACCCGGTCACGTCCCCGGGCATGAGGTCGGGGGTGAACTGGATCCGCGCGGTGCTCAGGTCCAGCGCGGCGGCCAGTGCCCGGACCAGCAGCGTCTTGGCCACCCCGGGCACCCCCTCGAGCAGCACGTGACCGCGCACCAGCAGGGCGAGGACCAGCCCGGTCACCACGCCGTCCTGGCCGACGACGGCCTTGCCGACCTGCTCGCGTACCTCGTGCAGGGCCTGCCGGGCCTGCAGTGCCTCCCGTGTGCCGGCGTCGGGATCCTCCGTCACGTCCGGGACACCTCCTTCTCCAGGTCGGCCAGGGCGCCGGCCAGGGCGACGAGCGCGGTGTCGTCGGTGGGTACGCCGCCGTACAGCATGGCGAAGATCTCCTCGCGAGGGCGAGCGGTGTGCGCGACCAGGGTGCTCACCAGCTCGTCGGCACCGGCCCCGGCCGGCAGTCCCAGCCGGGCAGCGAGCCGATGGCCGGTCTCGGCACGCAGCGCGGCGCTTGCCGGGCCGCGGGCCCTCGTGCGCCGGTAGAGCCGGCCGCGGCCGAGGACGGTCTCGCTGGCCGGCACCCACACCGGCAGCTCCTCGGTGACGACCGGGCCGAGCCGGCGAGCCCGCCACAGCGCCAGCACGACGGCGGCCACGCCGAGCTGCAGCATGGCCAGCCGCACCCCTTGGGGGATGAGCGAGACCAGGCTGCGCTTCCCGACGGCACCCACCGCCGGGGACGGCATGAGCCAGACCAGACGCTCGTTCTGGCCGAGCAGGCCCATGCTCAGCGCGGCGTTGCCCTGCTCGGCCAGGTGCGCGTTGGTCATGGCGGTGGCATCGCCCATGACCACGACGCGCTGCGAGCCGATGGTGAGCACCACGAGCGATCCGCCGGAACCGTGCGGGTAGCAGGGCGGCAACGAGCCGATCCGATAGAGCTGCCCGCCCATCCCGGCGGGTCCGGCCCGCTGCGCGGTGCTCAGCGGGCAGCCCGGGTCGGCCAGGCTGCCCGCCGGTGCGCTGCCCACCTGCGCGACCCCCGGGGCGAGGGCCCCGAGTACCGTCGGCCCCGGGTCCAGCAGCACCAGGGTCGCCGCTGCTCGCAGCCGCGCCAGCTGTCGCGGGTCGAGCAGGTCGGGCTGGGCGACCAGCAGGGTCACCCCGGCACCGGCCTGCCCCGCGGTGCTCAGCGACGTCGTTCGCGTCACGGTGACGCCTTGCTGCTCGAGCAGCGCGGCGAGTGCCCGGGTGCCCCGCGGTGCGGTGGAGGTCGGGTCGAGGTCCTCTCGCGAGCCCCCGGCCGTGGCCAGGGCGATGGACAGCGCGGCGGCCACCACGAGCACCAGCAGCGTCAGCGGTGCGCGGGCGGCCCGCCAGACCTGTCGCGACCCCGGGGTCACGGGGCCGTTCACCGGGCCGTTCACCGGACCGTTCACCGGGACGTTCAGCGGGCCGGTCACCGGGACGTTCACCGGGCCGTTCGTACTGGGCGGGCCGCGGCCTGGTCGGCTGCGGTCACGGCCGCGTAGTCGGCCTCGCCCGCAGCCCTCCCGCCGTACCAGATGTCGTCGAAGATGTGCGCCGCAGTCGCGAACAGCCCTGCCTGCCCGGGCAGCAGAGCCGCCAGCTCGCGTGCCAGTTCATCGGCCGTGCGGCCCGGGCGCTCGTCGAGCACGCCGCGTTCGGTCAGGCCCCGGGCCAGTGCTCGCAGCCGTTCCCGCACCGCCTCGGCCCAGCGCCCGGCCGCTGCCAGGGCCTCGGCGTCAGCGCGGTGCGCGGCGGCCGAGCGGGGCGCTCCCTGCAGCAGGGGTCCGGGGTTGCGGACGGCCCGGCCCAGCGGCCCGACCCGCAACCGGATGGCCACCACGACGGCGGCCAGCAGCACGAGCAGCACCGCCAGCCCCGCCCAACCCCCGGGGGAGACCTCCGCGGCTCGTTGGAACAACGTGACGAGGTGCTCGAGCAGCCAGCCACCGATGCGTTGCGCCAGGCTCTGCCCGCCGGTGTGGTACTCCGGTCGGGCCAGCTCCAGCCGGGCGGCCGCGGCGGCCTGCTCGCGACCGATGTCGACCGGCACCCGAACCGGCATGCTGACCCGTACGCCGACCGGCACGCTGACCAGTACGCCGACGAGCACCGGCGCTCCCGCCGGCACGGTCACCGCCCCCGCCGAGCCTGGTTCACCGGCTCACCCCTGCGGCGCGTTGCCGCCCGCCCCGGGCAGCAGCCCCGCGGCTCGGGCCAGCTCGAGGTCCAGACCCTCCCGGCGGATCCGGCGGTCGACGTAGATCAGCACCGTCACCCCCGCGGCGAAGGGCCAGGCGATGGTCGAGGCGGCGATGGCCCCGAGCGTGCTGAGCAGGATCGCCCCGGCGCTGACCGGCCCGGCCAGCACCGAGGCCCCGCCGGCGAGCACAGTGAAGGGCAGCTGCACGATCTGCTCGACCACCACGACGATGATGCCGGCCAGCACGAGGATCCCCAGGGTGCGCCACCAGGCCCCCGCGACCAGCTGCCAGGAGCGCCCGAGCGCGGCGCGCACCGAGGAGCGCTCGATCACCACGACCGCCCCGGCTAGGCACAGCCGGACCCCGGCGTAGACCGAGCCGATCCCGACGCCCAGGATCAACGCCACGCCAAGGCTGGGCACCCCCAGCATGATCGGCACGCTGGCCAGCAGCAACGCCGCCGCGAACAGCAGCGGGATGACGAGGGTGACCGCCACCAGCCGGCCCAGGTTGGGGCGCAGCAGGGCCCATGCGGCCTTGGAGTCCAGCCGTTGGCCCAGCACCGCCCGGCTGACGACGACGGTTATCAGGCCGGTGAGCAGCAGAACCGCGACGGTGGTGATGACCCCGGTGACCGCTGCGGCCAGCAGCGCCCCGCCGAAGGCCGCGACCAGCTGCTGGCTGTCGATCCGGGTCGTCGAGCCCTTGAGCAGGTCCCCGTAGGTGGCCAGGGTGCCGGAGAGCAGGCCGTAGACGACGAAGGCCTGGATCAGCTGGGTGACGGTGGCGACGGCCACGGAGAGCCCGAGCATGACTCGCGGGTTCCACCGGATGGCGGTGACCGCCCCGTCGAGCAGCTCGCCGATGCTCAGCGGTCGCAGCGGGATGACCCCGGGGCGGCCGTAGCCGCCCCGACCGTCCTGGCTCCACGAGGCCTGGCCCCAGCCGGAGCCCGGGGTGGACCAGCCGCTGCCGGGCCCGGCGTTGGCCCCGGTCGGCCCCACGCCGGGCGTGCCAGCGGTACCGCCGGGAGCGCCCCAGCCGGGGCCACGCGCGGGCGGTTGCTCGGGGGACCAGCCGGGTGGCACCACGGGCGCTCCCGCTGGTTGCTGCGGCGCAGGCTCGGGCTCGGTCGGTGGCCGGGTGTCGGCTCCCGGTGCGCCTGACCCGGGCTGGCTCGCGCCGGGCTCACCGCTGGGCTCACCGCCGGGCTCACCGCTGGGCTCACCGCTGGGCTCACCGCCTGGCTCACCGCGGGGGTCTGGCGACCCGGGCGCTGCCCACACGGGCCTGTCCGTCATCGCGGGGCTCCTCCGGTCGATAGGCGCGCTCGGCTTGCTGGTCATCGTGTCATGGTCGGGCCCGGCGGATGCGACCATGAGGGCATGAGGGGACGCGTGCTCATCGTCGATGACGACACGGCACTGGCCGAGATGCTCGGCATCGTGCTTCGTGGTGAGGGTTTCGAGCCCACGTTCGTCCTCGACGGCGACAAGGCGCTGGCCGCGTTCCGGGAGACCAAGCCCGACGTGGTGCTGCTCGACGTCATGCTGCCCGGGCGGGACGGCATCGACGTGTGCCGCCAGATCCGCGCGGAGTCCGGGGTCCCGATCGTCATGCTCACCGCCAAGACCGACACCGTCGACGTCGTCGTCGGGCTGGAGTCCGGCGCCGACGACTATGTGGTCAAGCCGTTCAAGCCCAAGGAGCTCGTCGCCCGGATCCGGGCCCGGCTGCGCCGCAGCGAGGATCCCGGCCCGGAGCAACTGGGCATCGCCGACCTGACCATCGACGTGGCCGGGCACGCGGTCCGGCGTGACGGCGAGACCATCCCGCTGACCCCGCTGGAGTTCGACCTGCTCCTGGCACTGGCCCGCAAGCCCTGGCAGGTCTTCACCCGTGAGGTGCTGCTCGAGCAGGTGTGGGGCTACCGGCACGCCGCGGACACCCGGCTGGTCAACGTGCACGTGCAGCGCCTGCGCTCGAAGATCGAGCACGACCCGGAGCGCCCGGAGATCGTCGTGACCGTCCGTGGCGTCGGCTACAAGGCGGGACCGGCCTGATCCAGGTGGCCTGGTGAGCGAGGCGTCGTACCCGGGTGGGCCCGACCAGGGTGCCCGCCGGGTGCCGCGTCCGCCCAGCCCGCTGCGGCTCTGGCGCAGCTCGCTGACCCTGCGGGTGGTGTCCACCACGATCGTGCTGTCCCTCGTCGTGATCGGGGTGCTCGGCAACGCTCTGCTCGACGCGATCGCCCAGGGGCTGCTGGCCGGCAAGGTCGACACCGCGCTGCAGCAGGCCAGCACCGGCACCGCCGAGGCCCAGCAGAGCTTCGACGCCGCCGACCGCACCGACGAGGGCTCACTGGTCCAGCTCGTCGACGACGTCGTGGCCCGGCTCTCGGTCGGGGGCGGCGCAGTGGGGGCCGACGAGGTCGTGCTGTTGCGTTCCCCTGGCCAGGACCCCGAGCGGGTCTCCCTCGACGTGGCCACCAACCAGGTCGACGAGTCATCCATCCCCGCCGACCTGCGCACCAAGGTCCGCAGCGAGCCGACCCAGCAGTGGCGCTACGTGCTGATGCGCTATCGCGACGGCAGCAGCACTCCCGGCCTGGCGGTGGGCTCGCGGGTGGTGATCGCCGACGCCGGCACGTACGAGCTCTACTTCCTGTTCCCGCTGACCCAGGAGGTCGCGACCCTCTCGCTGGTCCGACGCACGCTCACCTTCGCCGGGCTCGCGCTGGTGCTGCTCATCGGCGCGGTGGCCTGGCTGGTCACCCGCCAGGTGGTCACCCCGGTGCGCATGGCCGCCCGCATCGCCGAGCGGTTGGCCGCCGGGCGGCTGGAGGAGCGGATGCGGGTCAAGGGGTCCGACGACCTGGCCCGGCTGGCCGCCTCTTTCAACAAGATGGCCGCAAGCCTGCAGCGCCAGATCCGCCAGCTGGAGGACCTCTCCCGGGTGCAGCGCCGGTTCGTCTCGGATGTCTCGCACGAGCTGCGTACGCCGTTGACCACGGTGCGGATGGCCGCCGACGTCATCCACGACGCGCGGGAGCACTTCGACCCGTCGCTGCGCCGTTCGGCCGAGCTGCTGCAGGCCCAGCTGGACCGGTTCGAGTCGATGCTGGCGGACCTGCTGGAGATCAGCCGCTTCGACGCCGGGGCCGCGGTGCTCGACCCCGAGCCGGTCGACCTGCGCGCACTGGTCGGCCGGGTGATCGAGGCCACCGCGCCCCTCGCCGACCGGCACGGCTCGCGGGTGAAGCTGCTCGCCCCGCAGACCCCGTGCGTCGCCGAGATCGACGCCCGCCGGATCGACCGGGTGGTCAGCAACCTCGTGGTCAACGCGCTCGAGCACGGTGATGGCCGCCCGGTCGAGGTGCGGGTGGCCGCTGACGAGCGTGCGGTCGCGGTGGCGGTTCGCGACCACGGTGTGGGGCTCAAGCCGGGCGAGGCGGCGCTGGTGTTCAACCGGTTCTGGCGCGCCGACCCGGCCCGGGCCCGGACCACCGGCGGCACCGGCTTGGGGCTGGCGATCGCCTTGGAGGATGCGCACCTGCACGGCGGCTGGCTGCAGGCATGGGGCGATGCCGGGGACGGCTCGCAGTTCCGCCTCACCCTGCCCACCCGGGTCGGGGCTGACCTGGACTCCTCGCCCATCCCGCTCGAGCCTGCTGACGCGGCCCGGGTGCGCCGGCCGGTGCTGGCCGGGATGCCCTATCGCCGTACCGGTGGTGGCGAGGTGGACCCGGCGCGCGCGACGCACCCGGCGACGCCGGTGCCCGAGGCCCAGACCGCCCTGGTGGATCTGGACAACGCCCAGCCCCTCGCGGAGCCGCCGCAGACTCAGCCCCTCGCGGAGCCGCCGCACGCCCAGCCCCTCGCGGAGCCGCCAGGCGGCGGTGCGCCCCGCCCCGGCCGGGGTGGGGGTGCGGGATGAGCCCGCGGCGCCCCGGCCGGCTCCGGACGCGGGTGCTGATCCGCGTGCTGCCCCTGGTGGTCGTGGGAGCCGCGGCGCTCAGCGGCTGCGCTCAGATCCCGACGGGCGGCCCGGTGCACTCCGGGCGCGGTGTCGGCTACCACGAGCAGGACTCCTACGTGCGGGCGCTGCCCGCCCCCCCGCGGCCCGGTGCGCCGCCGCAGGAGATCGTCAAGGGTTTCCTGGATGCCTCGGCCAGCTTCGAGGACGGCTATGCGGTGGCCCGTCAGTTCCTGACCCCCTCGGCGTCGCAGGGCTGGGACCCCGGCACCGGGGTCACTGTCTACGCCGTGGACCCCTTCATGGCGCTGACCCTGCAGCACAACGACCAGGTCACCTTCGACGCCCACCACGTGGCAACTATCAGCGACCAGGGCGTCTACGACCCGGCACCGCCGCAGGCCTCGGTGCGCGCCACGTTCACCCTGGCTCGGGTGGGCGGGCAGTGGCGGATCTCGAACCTGCCCGACGGGGTCTACCTCACCGATATCGACGTCAGCCGGGCCTACCTGTCCGTGGACGTCTACTTCCTCGACCCCACCGGTCAGGTTCTCGTCCCCGACACGATCTTCCTGCCCCGCACCCTCGGCATGTCGACGGCGCTGGTCAAGCGGCTGCTGTCCGGCCCCTCGGCCTGGTTGCGCCCGGCGGTCACCACCGCGTTCCCCGTGGGCACCGCGCTGGCCGGGTCCGTGCCGGTGGTCAACGGGCTGGCCGAGGTCGACCTCACCCAGGCGGCGCTATCGGCCACGCCCAAGAGCCGCGACGCGCTGTCGGCTCAGCTGGTCTGGACCTTGTCCCAGCTCGGTGACGTGCGGGCGGTGCGGATCACCGTCGGGGGTGCGCCCTTCTCGGTGAGCGGTGCTCCGGTGATCCAGCCGGTCGACTCGTGGCGCGGCTTCGACCCGTCGGCGTTGCCAAGCGATGCGGTCGGTTACGCGGTGCGGGAGGGCCGGCTTGGTTCGCTGAGCAACGGCCAGTTCAGCGCGTTGAGCGGTCCTGCCGGGGCGGGTCTGATCACCCTGGTGGACCCGGCGGTCGACCCGCGGGCTCAGCGCCTGGCGGTGCTCTCGGCCAGGCGCACACGGCTGCTGGTCGGCCCGATCGGGGGATCCCTCTCCGAGGTGCTGCACGGCAGTGCGCTCAGCGCCCCGTCATGGGATGACTCCTCGGTCGTGTGGGTCACCGACACCAGCCCCGCGGGCCGGTCGACGGTGTGGCAGGTCCGAGCCGACGGCAAGGCGATGCGGGTGCCGGTGCCCAGGCTCGGCGGGCAGTCGATCGTCTCGGCCCGGATCTCCAGGGACGGCACCCGCATGGCGCTGGTCACCACGGTGGCCGGGGTGGCCCGGCTCTATGTCGGCGCGGTGGCCCCCGGGGCCGGGCTGTCCGAGCCGCCGCAGATCCTCAGCCTGCGCCGGCTCGACCCGGCCCTGACCAGCATCAAGCAGGTCACCTGGGCGGCCGCCGACCAGCTCGCCGTTCTCGGTGCGGTCGGCACGGGGCCGGACTCGGTCTACATCGTCGGACTGGACGGACAGCTAGTGGTGGACGAGCCCGGCCAGCCGGGAACCGTCGCGGTGGCCGCGGCCCCACAGCAGCCCATCATGATCGTCACCAAGGACGGTCAGGTCTACGAGCTGGCCGGGCACCGCTGGGTGGCGATGCTCACCAAGGCCAGCGCCGCGTTCTACCCGGGCTGAGCCGCACCCGGGCTGAGCCGCACCCGGGGCGGCCGTAGCCGGGGCGGCCGTAGCCGGGCACCTTCGGGCGTGCACAGCGGTGGGGGCTCGCCGGTTCTTGCACCGCCGGGACGGGCTCAGCCCCGGGCCGCCGCCACGCCTGCCCACACTGGCCTGGTGCGCGGCGATGACACCGGTGGCGGCCCAGGCTCGGCGGGGGCCTGGGCAGGCGCGAGCCGCGGGTGGTCCACCGGCTTGGCCCGGGCCGGTCGGGACTGGCTGGCCGTGGCAGCGGACCTCGTGCTGGCCGAGGCATGCCTGGGCTGCGGGCACCCGCGCGGCCCGCTGTGCCCGGGATGCGCGGGCCCGTTGCGCGGCGAGGCCCACCCGACCCGTCCGACGCCCTGCCCGGCTGGCTTCCCCCCCACCTGGACGGTGACCGGCTACTGCGGGCCGGCACGTTCGGCGATCGTGGCCCACAAGGAGCACGGCCGCAGGGGGCTCCTTCCGCTGCTCGCCGGTGCGGCGGCCCGGTCGGTGCTCGCCGCGCGGGTCGCACCCCCGCAGGGTTGGGCCGCCGGGCGGGTGCTGCTCGTGCCGGTGCCGGCGACACCGGGGTCCCGGCGGGTTCGCGGGGCTGACCCGTTGGGTGAGATCGCCACCCGGGTGGCCGGTCGCACTGGGCTGACGGTGTGCCAGCCACTGCGCCATGTGCGCCGGGTGGCCGACCAGTCGGGGCTGGACTCGGCGGGTCGGGCCGCCAACCTGCGCACCGCGCTCGCGGCCGACCCTCGGCTGGTCGCCGGGGCCGCTGTGCTGCTGCTCGACGACATCGTCACCACCGGGGCGACGCTGACCGAGGCGGCGCGGGCCCTGCTCGCCGCCGGTGCTTCCGGGGTGCGCGCCGCGGTGATCGCCGCGACGGCACGTCGCGGCTCGTCAGGGCCTCAGGGCCGGGTTGGGTCCGGCGGCGCGAGCATCGCCCACGGGATGGCCGGGCTCGGCCCGCCCGCGCGGCACCCGGGCGGGGGAGGTCGGGGCGACGGCCTCGCCCAGCCCGCCTCGGGCGGCTAACGTTTCGTCATGGCACCCGCCCGGGTCCGTGGTTGCGTTGGGGATCGACCGTGGGTGCACGGTTCGGTCCCCGGCAAGCCGATGCCAGCCGCAGGCGAAGCGGCCCACGTAAGGCGACTCTTCGTCGTCCGATCACGGTGCGGCTTAGGGGTAAGTCCTGCCCCGCCGGTGACCCAGATGGTCGCCGATCCGGGAGAAGGGGGGTAGTGGCCAGGCGCCGCGAGACCCTCAGCAGGCGGATGTGGGGACGAAGACCAGGTCGGCCGGGCGGGTGTCCCGCGGACCGCACCCGGTGAGGACGGTCCGCCGGGCTGATGACCCCGACTTCTCGAGGAGGACCCAGCAGTGGAGATCGTCGTGAAGGGCCGTCACACCGAGGTGCCCGAGCGGTTCCGTCGGCATGTCGGGGAAAAGCTCGACAAGGTCGAGCGGCTCGACCCGAAGGTGGTGCGGGTCGATGTCGAGGTGTCTGCGGAGCGCAACCCCCGCCAGTCCCCGGTCGCCCAACGCATCGAGATCACCTGCCACTCGCGTGGCCCGGTGATCCGTGCCGAGGCCGCCGCCGACGACGCCTACGCCGCCCTCGACGTCGCCTACGCCAAGCTGGAGTCGCGGTTGCGCCGAGCGGCCGACCGCCGCCGGGTGCACCACGGCAGCCGTACGCCGACATCGGTGGCCAGCGCCACCGCAGCGCTGGCCGAGGGCGGTCACCAGGACGAGCCGCTCGAGATCACGACCGAGGTCGACGAGGGCCCACTGGTGATCCGTCAGAAGAGCCACGTCGCCGCACCCATGACCCTGGACCAGGCGCTGTACGAGATGGAGCTGGTCGGGCACGACTTCTTCCTCTTCGTCGACTCGCAGACCGGGCGCCCGAGCGTGGTCTACCGACGCCGCGGCTATGACTACGGGGTGATCCAGCTGCAGGTCGAGGTCGGTTCCGCCGACGGTGAGCGCGCGGCACGCCCCGCTTGACCCCGCTAGGCTTGCCCGGCGTTGGCGGACTGAGCCGCCCCGGCGGTCAAGGGGACCGCGGCAAAGGCGGTCGAGAGGATGGCGCACGGGTGAGCGAGCCTGCAGCGCGACCAGCCGCCCCGGTGGGCGAGCCGGTCCGGGTCCTCGTCGTCGACGACCACGCGTTGTTCCGCCGTGGCCTGGAGATGGTGCTCGGCCAGGAGCCCGACATCGAGGTGGTCGGCGAGGCGGGGGATGGCGCAGGCGCCGTCGAGCTTGCTCGGGACCTGGCCCCAGAC
>JAJZTN010000199.1 GCA_021848885.1 Actinomycetes bacterium | reverse complement strand
GACGGCGTACGTGAAGGTCGACGGCGTACGTGAAGGTCGACGGCGTACGTGAAGGTCGACGGCGTACGTGAAGGTCGACGGCGTACCTGAAGATCCGCTGAGGGACCCCCGCGCGGGGGCCGCGCTTCAGGCTCGGCTCAGCATCGGCCCCGATAAATGGTCATGTCCGCGCCGCGAGGCGACCCCGCACCGTAAGGACTGACCGTGAACCGATCTCGCACCGTGCTGGCCGCTGTGCTGGCCGGTACTGCAGTGCTGGCTGTCGGCTGCGGCCCGGCGCGCCTGTCCGGGCAGGGGCCCGACCGCGCCAAGGTGTCCGCCGCCGTGTCCGGCCTGCGCTCTGACGCCGGTGCGGCCGGCTCCACCCCGACCAGCACCACCAGCGCCGCCGGCTCGGCCAGCGCCGCCGGAACTGCCGAGGCGACCCCTGCCTCGTCGGCGCTTTCCGCCGACCTGTCCGCGCTGGCCTCCGCGGCCGCCCAGGCCTCCGCAGCCGCCGCGGGCGTGGACAGCGAGTTGTCCCAGTCAACCCCGTCCTCGGAAGGAACCGTCCCGTGAACCGAACCCCGCACCCCCGCCGCCGTACCCGCGCGCTGATGGGAGCCTCGGCCACCCTGGCCACGCTGGCCGCCCTGGCCACCCTGGCCGCCGGCGTGGCCGTGCCGGCCTTCGCCGACACCAGCACGTCGGAGACGACCAGCACCACCTCGGCGTCCGCCGGCACCTCCGCCGGCACCTCCGCCGGCACCTCCGCCGGCACCTCCGCCGGCACCTCCGCCGGCACCGAGCAGGCCTGCCTGACCGCTGTGCGTGCCTGGGCGGCCCATGCGGTCACCCAGCGCGAGTCGACGATCACCAACCTGACCAGCCGGGTCAACGCCAACCAGCACGTCAGCGCCACGGACCGTTCCGCGCTGCTGGCCGTGCTCTCCGCGGACGTGCCCGCGCTGACCAAGGTCGGGCAGACCGTGGCCGCTGACACCAGCTGCACCCAGGCCCGCACCGACGCCAAGACGATCGTGACCGACTACCGGATCTATGCCGTGGTCGTGCCGCAGGTCCACCTCGTCCTCGCCGCCGACAACGGCCTGTACGCCGTATCGAAGCTGCAGGCGGCACTGCCTACCCTTACCAAGGCGATCGCCGACGAGCAGGCCGCCGGCAAGGACGTCACTGCGGCGCAGGCCGCGGTGGACGACCTGCAGGCCCAGATCAGCGCTGCCACTCAGGCCTTCACCGCGGCAGGGCCCGCTGCACTCGCGCTGACCCCGGCCGGCTGGAACGCCAACCACGACATCACCGCACCGGTGCGCGAGCAGGTCAAGACCGGACGCACCGCGCTGCGCGCCGGGCTGAAGGACCTGGCCACCGCCTCCCAGATCCTGCTCGGCAACATCTGAGCTGCTCCCAGCACCTGGTCGGCGATCAAGCAATGTCCGCACGCTTGGCGTGCGGACATTGCTTGATCACTGCTGCGGGAGGCGGTCGCGTCCGACCGGGTCACGTCCGACCGGGTCACGTCCGACCGGGTCACGTCCGACCGGGTCACGTCCGACCGGGTCACGTCCGACCGACGGTGCGGCGCTCTCGGTAGGCTCCCGCCGTGCTGCTCTCCGACCGCGACATCCGCACGGCGATCGACTCCGGCCGGGTGGTGCTGGACCCCTACGACGCGGCGATGGTGCAGCCGTCCAGCGTCGATGTCCGGCTGGACCGCTACTTCCGAGTGTTCGAGAACCACCGCTACCCGCACATCGACCCGGCCGAGGAGCAGCCCGACCTGACGAGGCTGGTCGAGACCGCGGTGGACGAGCCGTTCGTGCTGCACCCGGGGGAGTTCGTGCTCGCCTCGACGTACGAGGTCGTCACCCTCGACGATGACATCGCCGCCCGACTGGAGGGCAAGTCCTCCCTCGGCCGGCTCGGGCTGCTCACCCACTCGACCGCGGGGTTCATCGACCCGGGATTCACCGGGCACGTCACCCTCGAGCTGTCCAACGTCGCGACGCTGCCGATCAAGCTGTGGCCGGGCATGAAGATCGGCCAGCTGTGCTTCTTCGCACTGTCCAGCCCGGCCGAGGCGCCGTACGGATCGAGCGTGCACGGCTCGCGCTACCAGGGACAGCGCGGGCCGACGCCGTCGCGGTCCTACCTGAACTTCAGCCGGGTCCGGCTGGGGGAGTGAGCCCCGGGCGGGCCGCGGGGTGGCGCGGGCGGGGGGCCGGGCCTTTGCGCGGCGGACTAACGCGTGGAGGCCCCGTAGGGCCCCGAAATCATTGGTGCGCCTGCTTCACGTGATCGCCTCGCGGGGTCGCCGGGGGCACACCCCGGCGGAGCGAGCGGCGGGGGGCGAAGCGGGCCGCGGGGACCGGGGCCGGACGGGCAGCTGCTGGTACGTCGTACCGGCCCGCACTGCGTGGCGGCTTGCCGGGCCTTTGCGTGGCGGACTAACGCGTGGAGGCCCCGTAGGGGCCGGGATTCGTTGGTGCGCCTGCTTCACGTGATCGCCTCGCGGGGCCGGCGGGGCCGGCGGGGGCCGGCGGGGCCGGCGGGGTCCGAGGGGCGGTGCGGGGTCGGTGCGGGGGCGGGGTCCGGGCGGGGGCACACCCCGGCGGAGCGAGCGGCAGGGGCGCAGGCCCGCGCGAGCCGGGCCGCGCGCGGGCGCACGGCCACGCCGGGGCCGGGCGGCTAGCCGACGGCGACAGGCTCGACGGGCCCGCCCGGACCGCCGGGGTCGGAACGGCGTACCGCCTCGAGCAGCAGCTGGGCGACGTCGACGACGGAGGTCTCGGTCGGAGCGCTGCCCTCGGCCTGGGCCGCGGTCAGGCCGTCGGAGAGCATCACGCGGCAGAACGGGCAGGCCACCGCGATCTGTCGCGCCCCGGTCGCCACCGCCTCGGCGGTGCGGGTGGCGTTGATCCGGGTGCCCACCTGCTCCTCCATCCACATCCGCGCACCGCCGGCGCCGCAGCAGAAGGACCGCTCGAAGCTGCGCGGCATCTCGCGCAGCTCGACCCCGGGTAGCGCCCCGATGAGCTCGCGCGGTGGGCTGTAGACCCCGTTGTGCCGACCGATGTAGCAGGGGTCGTGGTAGGTGATCGCTCCCGGGGCCGGGGCCGGGGCCGGGGCCAGCCCCAGCCCCGAGGCGCCCGGGGCCGCGCCCGGGGCCGGGGCCAGCGGCAGCCCCCCGCCGCCCGGAGCCAGCGGCAGCCCCGGAGCCACCGGGGCCACCGGGGTGAGCCGGCCGTCGCGTACCAGCCGGTTGAGCAGCTGGGTGTGGTGCACGACCTCGAGGGTGACCCCGAGTTCGGCGTACTCGTTGGCCAGGGTGTTGAAGCAGTGCGCGCAGGTGGCGACGACCTTGGTGGCCTTGGCCTCGCTCAGCGTCTCGGCGGCCTGCGCGGCGAGCATCTGGAAGAGGAACTCATTCCCACTGCGCCGCGCGGGGTCACCGGTGCACGTCTCGGCCGTGCCCAGCACCGCGAAGCTGACCCCGGCGGTGTGCAGCAGCTCGGCGACCGCGCGGGTGGTCTTCTTCGCCCGGTCCTCGAACGCCCCGGCGCAGCCGACCCAGAACAGCCACTCGACCTCGCTCAGGTCGCTGACGTCCTCGCCGACCACCTTGACCGGGAAGTCGAGCCCCTCGGCCCAGGCCATCCGGTCCCGCGCCGGCACGCCCCACGGGTTGCCCGCCTTCTCCAGGTTCTTGAACAGCCCGCCGAGCTCGCTGGGGTACGCCGACTCCAGCAGCACCTGGTGGCGGCGCATGCTGACGATGTGGTCGACGTGCTCGATGTCGACCGGGCACTGCTGCACGCACGCCCCGCAGGTGGTGCACGCCCACAGCGCCTCCGGGTCGATGACCCCGCCCTCCTGCGGGTCGCCCACTAGCGGTCGGGACAGCTCGGC
>JAJZTN010000037.1 GCA_021848885.1 Actinomycetes bacterium | reverse complement strand
GGGAGGCCGCGGCGGCCTATGCCCGACGAGGTCTGCTGCGTCGGTGAGGCTCATCGCCGGGGTGGACGTCGGCAACACCACGACCGAGGTGGTCCTCGCCGACGCCGCGGCCCACCCACCCACTCCGCTGGCCTGGGACCGGGCACCGACCCGAGGGACCAAGGGTTCGGCGGCGTCGCTGGCGGGAGCGGCCGCACTGGTCCGTCGGCTCGAGCGCAGGCTCGCCCGGCCGGCTGAGGTGGTCTGCGTCGCGGTGCAGCGCCCTGTCGAGACCCGCACGCTATCTTTCGCCCAGCCGTTGCCGCCCACCGGTCGACTCCGCGTCATCGGCACCGGCGGGCCGACCAGCCGAGGCGAGGGCGTGGCGGTTGGCACTCCGGTGTGGGTCGGCCAGACGCCGCGCAGCGGAGGGGGCCCGGTCGTGCTTCTCGCCGCAGCGGGCACCGGCTACTCCGCCACCGCGCACGCGGTCCAGACCTGGGTGGCCGCCGGGGCCGACGTCAGGGGGGTGCTGCTGGCCGATGACGAGGGGGTGCTGGTCGCCAATCGGTTGCCCTTGCGACTGCCGGTCCTTGACGAGGTCGACGTCGTGGCGGTCGCCTCAGCCCGGCTCGTCGCCATGGAGATCCGCGCGCCGGGTCATGCGCTGCGTGACCTCGGCGACCCACTGCGCCTGGCCCGCCTGCTCGGCCTCGAACCCGAGGACCAGGCGGGGGCCGCGGCGCTCACCGACGCCCTCGCCGACGCCTCGCGGGCGGTAGTGACCCTCGAGCCCGGGCCCGCCACGGCGGTCAGCGCGGCCCCGATCGAGGTCGAGCTGCGCGCGACCGGCCGCCGTGTGGCCCTCGACCGCGACACGCTGGCCGGCGCACGGGTCGCCTCGGTCGCTGGGCTGTGGCTGCCGGAGCCACCCGGGACGCGCCTGCCGGTCGATGACGTGTGGGCGGTGGAGCTGCGCGAGGTGGCCGCATCGGTTGCGGCCCGCGTGGACCCTGCCACCTCCCGGGCGGTCGTGGTGGCCGCGCTGCGGGCCGACACAGTCCCCCTCGACCCCAGCGCGGCCCTGCAGACGGAGCTGACCGGGCAGGTGCGGCTTGTGGGCTCCGAGGCGACCGCGGCCCGGGTGGGCGCCCTGAGCACGCCAGGGGCGTCACCGGAGGCGTTGGTGATCGACATGGGTGGAGGCACCATCGACCTGGTGGCGGCCTCCGGCGCCCAGGTCATCGTGGCCGGCGCGGGGGAGATGGTCACCGCATGCGTGGCCGCGTTCCAGGGCCTGCCACTGGGGGCCGCGGACTGGGTGAAACGCGGCCCCGCGGCCCGGCTCGAGACACCCCAGATCCTTCAACACGAGGACGGCACCCGAGAGCTCCTCAGCGCACCGGCACCGACTGCGGCGGTGGGAAGCCTCGTGGTAGCAGGACCCTCGGGACTCCTCGCGTTCGGCACGCAGACGGCACCGGCCGCATGGCGGGCGCTTCGGGTGCGGACCAAGCAGCGGGTGCTCGCGGACAACCTGGCCCGGGCCCTGCGCAGCCTCGGGCAGCGACCGACCGAGGTCATCCTCGTCGGCGGGGGCGCCCGTAACAAGGAACTGCTCGCGCTGCTGCGCCCTCATCTGCCCGGTCTGGCGTTCGGTCGAGCAGACGTGGCCGGCCTCCTCGGCCATCGCTACGCCGTGGCATACGGCTTGGCCGCACTCGCCTCGGCCTGACCGGCGGGAGCACCCGGGTCGGACCGGGTCAGGCCCGGGTCAGGCCCGGTAGGACAGCGCGACCATCATGCCCGTCTCCGCGTGGTAGATGTTGTGGCAGTGGGTCGCCCACTGCCCCGGGTTGTCCGCCTCGAGCTCGACCTGCACCGTCTGCATGGGCCTGACGATGACCGTGTCCTTGCGGGCACCACCACCGGGCAGAGCGAAGGTGTGGCCGTGCACGTGCATCGGGTGGAACATCCCCGAATGGTTCGCGAACCGCAGGAGCACCCGCTCGCCCTGGCGCACCGGCAACGGCTGGGACTGGGCGAAGGTCGCGCCGTTGATGGTCCAGCGGTACGGCGCCATCGAGCCGGCGAGCACCAGGTCGTGACTGCGCTGCACCGGGCGAGGCGGTAGGAGCACGTCCGGGCTGGCCCGCAGGTCGTTGCCGAGCACCACCCTGCGGTCCAGCTCGCGCGGTCGCACGCTCTCGGCGGGCACCGTTCCCGAGCCGGTCCGCACGAGAGCGCGAGCCGCACCGGCCTTGCCCTCGGCGAGCGCTACGAGGGGGAAGACACCGTCGCCGAGAGTGACCTGCAGGTCGAAGCGCTCGCCCATGCCGATGACGACCGCGTCAGCCTCCACCGGCTGCACCGGGAAGCCGTCGCTGTGCGTCACCCGCAGCGAGTGGCCGCCGAGCGCCAGCCGGAACGCCGTGTCGGAGCCGGCGTTGACGACCCGGATGCGCACGCGCTGCCCCGGCTTGCCGCGAAACACCTCCGGGGCGGCCGGGATGCGACCGTTGACCAGGTAGTAGGGGTAGGTGACGTCGCCCGCGCCTCCGAGGATCGGCGACGTCGACGTCGCCCCCATGGCGCCCATCCCGGCCATGGCCCCCGCACCGCCCATGTCATGACCCATGCCGGACGTGGCGGTCATGCCCTGGGCGCCGCCCATGTCGTGACCACCGGGGCCGTTCGGGGCTCCCCCACCGGGGCCATTCGGGGCTCCCCCAGAGCCGGCGAGCCCCGCGAGCACCTCATCCGGCGTACGCCCGGTGCCGTCCACCCAGTCGTCGAGGACGACGAGCCACTCGGCGTCGTAGCCGCCCGGCTCGTGCGGGTCGTCGACGATGAGCACACCGTACAGCCCGCGGTCGAGCTGGATGCCGACGTGCGGGTGGTAGAAGTAGGTGCCCGGGTCGGGGGCGGTGAACTCGTAGGTGAACGACTCCCCGCCCCGGATCGGGTCCTGGGTGAGACCGGGCACGCCGTCCATGTCGTTGCGCAGGGCGATGCCGTGCCAGTGCACGCTCGTGTCGGCCGGAAGCGCGTTCACGACCTCGGCTCGCAGCACCTCCCCGGCGGTGACCCGCAACAGCGGGCCGGGCACGGTCTGGCCGTAGGCCCAGCTGCGCACGATCGGGCCGCCAAGGTCCAGGGTCACCGGCTGCGGGTGCAGCCGCGCGGACACAACACGTGCCCCACTGGCACGCCGTGCCGCCTCGGCCCGGCGAACGGCCGCGGCGTCAGCGGCAACCGGACTCGACGATCGTGCGCAGCCGCCGAGGGCGACCGCCCCGACGAGGCCAGCGGAGGAGAGCAGGAACTTTCGGCGACTCAAGGAAGGCACAGGAACGAGATCTTTCTGTCGGGGGAACGAAGCGACGCGCACAGGCGCGTCGCACCGGCATCGGTGGGCAGCCTCGTGCGACCAGCGCCGCGCCGGGCAGCCTCAGCGGATCCTCACGCGGGAGGTTCAGGTCACGTCGAGCTCGGTGTACATCCCGGCGGCATAGTGGCCCGGCAGGTTGCACAACAACTCGTAGCGCCCCGGCGCCAGGGTCACGGTGAACCAGCCGGCACCGCCGGGCCGGACACCCTCACCGGAGCCGGCGCCGCAGTCGTTGGACGCCTCGCCGAGGCTGGCGCCCTCCCCGACCCGGCCGTCCGACCCGACGGCCCGCGAGCCGACCGCTGCGGCCTTGCCCAACGGCAGCAGGACGAGCTCATGGGTCAGCGACCCCTGGTTGAGCAGGGCGAAACTGACCACCCCCGCGGGCACGCGCTGTGGGGAGGCTTGCAGGATCATCCCGCCGCGCATCGGCGAGCCGCCACCCATCATCCAAGGGCCACCCATGTCCGCGGCCACGACGGTGACCGTCTGGCCCGCAAGGGCGGGCACGGCGCACCGGCCCGCCCAGGCACCGGCGTAGGTCCCGATGGATCTCGGCAACGACCGTGGCTGGGTGAGGGCGAGCCCCGCCAGGGAGGCGGCGGTCAGCCCCACCGTGACCACACCGGCGAGCAGGTGCTGCGTGCGCATCGGTCAACGACTCCCGCGCAACAGCTCGCGCCGCGCCTTGTAGTCCTCGGCCTCGATCTCGCCGCGGGCGAACCGCTCGTCGAGCAGCCGCTCGGCATCCGCGCGTGCGTCGGGGGAGCGGTTGTCCTCCCGCCGTGCGCTCTTCCAGATCGCGAGCCCACCGAAGACGAGCAGGGCCCAGAAGCCCAGCATCATCACGGTCATGACGATCCAGCCGCCCCATCCGGGACCATACCCATACCAACCCATCATCGCCGATCACTCTCCTCTCGAATCGAGCCTCGCACCCGGGCTCGTCCCGGGGCAGAGGCAAAGGTCAGCCGGTTTGGGCTGACAAGTGCTTGTCCACCTGGCTGAGCAGGTCCGATGGCGACAGCCACATCGCGGGGTACTCGCCGTACCACCGCTGCATCCCCGCGGGATCGATGAGAACGAAGCTGTGCCCGGGCAGGCCAGGGTGCATGCCGCGACCGAGGGTCCCGTATGCCCGTGACACGGAGCCGTCGTCGAGCAGGAACGGCGTTCTCGCCCCGTAGGTGGCCATGTCCGCCAGGATCTGGGCTCGGGTGTTCATCACGATGGGCAGCACCGTGATCCCGGCCTTGTCGAAGACCGCCTTGTCCTTCTCGATCGCGGTCATCTGCAGGATACAGGACCCGCAACCTGCGCCCTCGGAGAAGTACAGGACGACCGTGCGCCCACGAAGGTCAGCCAGGTGCACCGATCGGCCGCTCGTGTCGGTGAGCGTGAAGTCCGCCGCGGTGCGGGTGGCCGTCGAGGACGTCGGGCGCGAGGTGAGCATCATCACGGCGACGATGGCACCGACGGCGAGGATGACGCCCACGCTAACCGCCAGCCGCATCCGAGGCGTCCGCCTGCTGTTCGCACGCCGGAGCGACGCGGAGGCCGCGCGGCGCTGCTCCTCGCCGCGACGGGTCCCTGTCCGACTGGTCATCGCGGTGTCCTCCGCACGCTCGTGGAGTCGTGGTGCTGGCAGGTCTGCTCCTCGGCCTCGCCCGCGCGGGACTGGTCCCGCCTGGGGCGCAGGGTCGCGACGACGAAGCCGGCGGCGAGGGCGAGCACGACGAGCCCGAGCACGGGCTCGGGGACCGCGGAGGTCGCGGTCTCGATCCGCCCGAAGACCCGGGTGAGGAAGCGGCCGATCGCCACCTGGAAGCCGGGCCCGCCTGTCATCCGGCCGGTGTTCGCCAGGTAGATGACGAAGCCACCCATCACCGTGAACGCGACAGCGACGACGAGATTGACCGAGTTCGTGGCCAACGTCCGACCGGCCAGGCGCAACCGCACCGGCTGCGCGCGCAGCCAGCCGCGCTCGCCGAGACGCCACCGGTCCCACAGCAGTGCCATGGTGAAGAGCGGGAATGTCATGCCAAACACGTAGGCCAGCCCGAGCAGCGTGCCCCCGACGGCCGAGCCCGACAAGGCCGACAGCGTCATCACACCGGCCAGCACGGGTGCGCAGCACGAGGAGGCGACACCCGAGAAGACACCCAGGGCGAAGAAGCTGGCCGTGTCCCCGCGGCTGGTGTCCGGGGCGCGCAGGAACGACGGCATGCTCCACATCCGCCCGGACAGCGCGTACGCCGCGAGAGCGAGCATCAGTGCGCCGCCGAGGTAGTACAGCATCGCGTGGTAGTTCGCGATGCTCGCCGCCACCAGGCTCATCCCCAGCGTTATCGGCAGCAGGACCAAGGCGAGCCCGGCGGCGAACACGAACGTCAGCGGCAGCAGCCGCCAGCGTCGGTTCTTCACGGCCACGGCCAGGTAGGACGGGGCGAGGAACACGATGCAGCACGGTGCAAACAGCGCGACACCCCCGGCGAAGAACGCCGCCAGGAGGCTCCCGGTCGTCAGCAGGGTGCCGCCCATCACGCCACCTGCCCCGCACGCCCGGCAAGCAGCCTGACCAGCTTCTTGCGAGGCAACCGGCCGAAGCTGAAGAACACACCGTCCACCAGCACCAGCGGGTAGATCGGCACCCGGTGCTCGCGCACCAGTGCCACACCGCGGGGGTCCATCGCCTCCACCGTCTCGACGCTGAGGGGATAGGCCGTGGCCAGCTCGGCGAGGGCGGTCAAGGCGTCCTCGCACAGGTGGCAGGACGCCGAGCGCACGACGGTCACCGCAGCCGGCCGCAGGGCCGGAACAGTCGAGCTCATTGGGGTCCCCCAGGGCTGGGGCGGGGCCTGCGTGCGCAGGTTCGAATCAACTGTCGGTGCCCGACCCGGCGATTCCCCCGGCGATTCGACGAAGGTTCGATGAAGCCCGTCCACGGGACAGGCAGGATGCAGCCATGGCTGCAACGCAAGCAGGTGCGCGCGTGCTGGTGGTGGACGACGAGGAGCCGCTGGCCCAGCTCGTCGCCGACTACCTCGGTCGGGGCGGGTTCGATGTCGCGACGAGCCTGGACGGGCTGGACGCCGTGCGCAAGGCCCGGTCGCTGGAACCCGACGTGATCGTCCTGGACCTCGGGCTGCCCGGGTTGGACGGCGTGGAGGTCTGCCGCCAGGTGCGCACGTTCTCCGACTGCTACGTGATCATGCTGACCGCCCGCGCCGACGAGGTGGACAAGCTGATCGGGCTCTCGGTCGGTGCGGACGACTACCTGACCAAGCCGTTCAGCCCGCGCGAGCTCGTCGCCCGGGTGCACGCCATGCTGCGCCGGCCGCGCGGCGGACCCGCGGGCGAGGAGCAGGACGTGCTCACGTTCGGCCCCCTGACCCTCGACGTCGCCGCGCGCGAGGTGCGCCTGGGCGGGCACCTGCTCGAGCTGACCCGCACCGAGTTCGACGTGCTCGCGGCACTGGCGATGCGCCCACGGATGGTGTTCACCCGTCGCCGGCTCATCGACACGGTCTGGGGTGAGGACTGGGTGGGCGATGAGCACCTCGTCGACGTGCACATCGGCCACCTGCGCCGCAAGCTAGGCGACGACCCCGGTGAGGGACGCTTCGTGCGCACGGTTCGCGGTGTCGGCTACCGGATGGGTGAGGGGACATGACGCGCGCACGCGGCACCGGCCTGGCCGCACGGCTGTTCCTGGCCCAGGTCCTCGTCGCCGTAGCCGGCGCGGCAACGCTGTGGCTGGTCGCCTCCGCGGTCGGGCCGACCATCTTCCACGACCACCTGCGACGGGTCGCCGGGGCGGTAAGCGCGCAGACCAGCCTGCATGTCGAGGAGGCTTTCCGCTCGGCCAGCGCCTTGTCCATCACCGTCGCCCTGCTCGCCTCGCTCACCGCGGGGCTCGCGGTCTCGGCCTACGTCACCCACCGGATCGCGGTCCCGGTCGGCCGGCTGGCGCAGGCCGCGCGAGCGCTGGCGGCCGGTCGGTTCGACACCCGCGTGACGATCCCGGCGATAGGGGCGGAGTTCGCGACGCTGACCGACTCGTTCAACGCGATGGCCAGCCGGCTCGAGTCGATCGAGACCACCCGCCGCCGGCTGCTCGCCGACCTCGCCCACGAGATGCGTACGCCGGTTGCCACCCTGGCCGGCTACCTCGAGGGGCTCGAGGATGGGGTGGTCAGCGTCGACTCCGCGACCGTGGGCGTGCTGCGCGCCCAGACCGCGCGGCTGGCCCGGCTGGCCGAGGACATCACCGCGGTGTCACTGGCCGAGGAGCACCGGCTGGACCTGCACCTGCGGGCGGTGCCGGTCGACCAGCTCGTCGCTGCGGCGGTGGACGGTGTGCGGGAGGGGTTCGCCGACAAGGGGGTGGGACTCTTCGCCCACGTCGGTGCCGGGCTGGGGTCGGTGCTGGCCGACCCGGACCGGATCGGCCAGGTGCTGACCAACCTGCTCGGGAACGCGTTGCGCCACACTCCCCCCTCCGGCTCGGTCACCGTCTCGGCGCGGGTCAGCGGCTCGCGCGACACGGTGGAGCTTGCGGTCAGCGACACCGGCGAAGGCATCCCGCCGAGCCATCTGCCGCACATCTTCGAGCGCTTCTACCGGGTCGACCGGGCACGCGACCGCGCGCACGGCGGTTCGGGGATCGGGCTGGCCATCGTCAAGGCGCTCGTCGAGGCACACGGCGGCGAGGTGTCTGCGGTCAGCGCCGGGCCGGGCCGGGGCAGCATCTTCACCATCAGCCTGCCGGTCTCAGCACCCGAGCCGACCCCGTAGCGGGCCCGCCCGCCGTACGGCAGCCGACCCCGAGGTGGCCTGCCGTGCCCGCCCGCCGTACGGCAGCCCACCGTCAGCGTGACCTTGTGCCAACCAGCTCGTCACGGATCCGGCGGTAGGTCTCCGGATCGACCTCCCCTGCTGCCAGCCGGTGGTCGAGCAGCTCCTCGGCGTCGGCGCGGCGGTTGCTCATCGGGAACATCCGGTTGACCGCCCACAGCACCAGCACGACAACACCGACCCACATGCCGACCGAGAGCAGCCATCCGCCCAGGCCCATGCTGTTGCAGGCGCCACCGATGCCCATGGCACTCCCTTCGCGTGTTCATCGACCACGATCGGGGCCGCACGTGGAGATCCGCGACGGCAATCGATGAAGGTTCGATGAAACCGGCCAGGGCACGCGCCGCAGGCGGTAGGCACAGCCGGGACGTGCCGGGCCCGTGGTCTGCCCTCGCTGGCGTGAGCGAAGACCACGGGCCCGCTGCGCGCCGGTTACCCGGCCACCGCCTCCCGAGGCTGGGTCGAGCCGGCGATGCTCGCCGAGCCCTCCCGCGGCGTGACGTCGATGCGCCGCGGCTTGGCGTGCTCGGCGACCGGGATCGAGACGGTGAGCACACCCGCGTCGTACTCGGCTCGGATGTCGCCGGTGTTGAGGTTGTCACCCAGCAGCACCTCTCGGCTGAACTCGCCGAAGGGACGCTCAGCGATCACCGGGTTCACGCCCTCCTGCATGACCGGGGCGTGCCGGGCCGCCTTGACGGTCAGCACATGGTTGTCCACGGTCAGCTCCACCGAGTCGGCGGCGATGCCCGGGACGTCGAACTGCAGCAGGAACATGTCGTCCTTGCGATAGGCATCCATCGGCATGTTCCAGGTGCGTTCCCCGGCGAGACCACCGAAGGCCTGCTGGACGATCCTGTCGAAGTCACGGAACGGGTCACTGCGCACAAGCGCCATCGGAACCACCTCCCACGAAGACATCTGTCGACTCCGTAGCGGCCGATTCACAGCGTGGCCGTACACCACTGTTTTAGCACTCTCAAGCCGAGAGTGCCAGCCACAACTTGGCGCTGACTCTTGTGTGAGACACCTCAACCCGGGCGAGACCGGACGCGCGACTCGTCGCGAGCGGATCACCGTGGTGACCGCAGGACCCGGGTCCTTCACCGCCGAGTGCGCGCTCAGAGGTAGAGCCCCGTCTGGCCGTCCTCGACACGCTCGGCGGCCACGGCATGGATGTCCCGCTCGCGCAGCAAGATGTACGCCGTACCGCTCATCTCTACCTCGGCACGGTCCTCGGGGTCGAACAGCACACGGTCCCCGACCTGAACGCTGCGCACCGCCGGGCCGGCCGCGACGACCTCCGCCCAGGACAGCCGCTTGCCCATCGAGGCCGTGGCCGGGATGACGATCCCCGCGATCGAGCGGCGCTCGCCCGCCTCGGAGTCTCGCAGCACCAGCACCCGGTCCTGAAGCATCCGCACCGGAAGCTTCTCGTCCCCGCCGGTGCCTGTCGCGGTCTGCGGGAAACGCCGGGGCGCGGAGCCGGACCGTGATGTGCTCACCGGAGGAAGGTACCGGGGTGGGGGGGCCAGGACGAGCCGGTGCGGCATGGCACTCGGGAGGTCCGGGGCTCACCCGCGCGCCCGCGCGCTCTCAGCCGCGCGCCCGGCGGCGCAGCACGACCACGGCGATGACCCCGACCAGCGCACCGGCGAGGGCGGCGGCCCTGCCGGCACGCAGCCGCCCCTGCTCGTCGATGACCTGACGACGCGCCGAGTCCTGGGCCTGGTGGGCCAGGCTGGCCGGGCTGAGCTTGGCAGCGAGCGCCTCGACGTTCATGGCCAGCCGGGCCCGAGTCTGCTCGATGTCCCGCTCGATATCGGCCGGGCCTCGGGACGGGGCGGGGCGCCCCTGGGCCGCGGGTCCCTGCGTGGCGTCGCTCATGCGAGCATGCTTACCGGATTCACCTGCGCGCCGCGACCCACTCCGGGAGCTGAGCCGGACCCGGTGGGTGCGGCCGCGGCTGCGATCCACGCACCCGAGATGTCGGAGGACCGGCATGCCCCAGCTGTCCCCAGGCGAGCTCGCCCCCACCTTCGTGCTGCCCGACGCCGACGGCCACGAGGTGTCCCTGGCCCAGCACAGGGGTCAACGCGTGATCGTCTACTTCTACCCCGCCGCCATGACACCGGGCTGCACGAGACAGGCCTGCGACTTCCGCGACAACCTCGTGTCCCTGCAGGGCGCCGGTTTCGCCGTGCTGGGCATCTCCCCCGACCCGGTGGAGCGGCTGGCGAGGTTCCGCGACCGCGACGGGTTGACCTTCCCGCTGCTGTCCGACCCCGAGCACGGCGTACTCGAACGGTGGGGCGCCTGGGGTGAGAAGCAGCTCTACGGGCGGGTCGTGGTCGGTGTCATCCGCTCGACCGTCCTCGTCGGTGCGGACGGTCGGGTCGAGCGGGCCTGGTACGCCGTGAAGGCGACCGGGCACGTCGCCCGGCTGCGCCGCGAGCTGGGCATCGCCTGAGGCTCCCTCCACCTCGCTGATCAAGCAATCGTTGTACGGCGCCACCGCGGCTTGAGGCTGCGCGGCAGGCCCGGGCCCGGGCCCGTGGCTCCCTCCACCTCGCTGATCAAGCAATCGTTGTACGCCGCCATCGCGGCTTGAGGCTGCGCGGCAGGCCCGGGCCCGGGCCCGTGGCTCCACGCCGGCACTGCCATCGTGAGCAACCGGCCTGACAAGATGTCCCCGGTCCGCCGCAGCTCCGCGGGAGTGGTGGAACGGTAGACACGCCAGACTTAGGATCTGGTGCCTCACGGCGTAGGGGTTCGACTCCCCTCTCCCGCACTCGCGCCACATGGACACGCCGGGCGTCTCGGCCACCTCGGGCTCGCCGCCTTGGCTGCCGCGGGCGGGCGACGATTGCTTGATCGCCGCCATGGGTGAGGGTGGGCTCGGGCCGCGGGGGCGGCGTACAACGATTGCTTGATCGCTGCCATGGGCGGGGGCGGCGGGGGCGTACAAACATTGCTTGATCGCGCCATGGGTGAGGGGCGGAATGTTGCAGATGCAACTACTGTTACGGCCTGCGTCCCGGCCGCCCATCCCGAGGAGGCTGACATGCCAGCGGTGACGGCTGACGTCCTGACCCTGCCCCGCGTCGGCCACCACGGTCCGGCCACGAACCAGCCCCGACCGGTCGCCTCGGTCAGCACGGCACCGCACGGGTTCGAGGGCGAGGGGTTCCCGGTGCGTCGCGCCTTCGCCGGGGTGGACCTGCGCGACCTGGACCCCTTCATCCACATGGACCAGATGGGCGAGGTCGACTACGCCCCCGGCGAGCCCAAGGGCACCCCGTGGCACCCGCACCGCGGTTTCGAGACCGTCACCTACATGATCGACGGCGAGATGGCGCACCAGGACTCCAACGGTGGTGGTGGCCTGATAACCAACGGCGACACCCAGTGGATGACCGCCGGTGCCGGGATCCTGCACATCGAGACCCCGCCGGAGCACCTGGTCGTCTCCGGCGGGCTCTTCCACGGCTTCCAGCTGTGGGTGAACCTGCCGCGCACCCTGAAGTTCGCCCCGCCGCGCTACCAGGACATCCGTGGTGGGCAGGTGGCGCTGCTGTCCACCCCAGACGGCGGCGCGCTGCTGCGGGTCATCGCCGGGGATGTCGAGGGCCACGCCGGCCCGGGCTCGACCTACACCCCGATAACCCTCGTGCACGCCACGATCAGCCCGGGGGCCAGCCTGAGCCTTGGGTGGCGGGTCGACTTCAACGCCCTGGCCTATGTCATGAGCGGGCGCGGCACGGTCGGTCCCGAACGCAGACCGATCCAGACCGGGCAGCTGGCCGTCTTCGGAGCGGGCCAGAGCCTGACCCTTGCGGCCGAGGCCACGCAGGAGTCGCGCAGTCCGCAGCTGGACGTGCTGCTGCTCGGCGGGGCGCCGATCCGGGAGCCCGTGGCGGCGTACGGGCCTTTCGTGATGAACACCCGGGCTGAGCTGATGCAGGCCTTCGAGGACTACCACGCCGGGCGGCTCGGCAGCATCCCAGCCGCCCATGCCGGCGTGCACGGCGAGCTGGACCAGCCGCGGTCCTGACCTCACCGGCCCCGAAAGCCTCAAGCACGCGGCGCTTCGCGTCGAGGTTGAGGGGGTGCGACGGGGCCCTCGAGTGCTGGCAAGTCGGCTCCCGTGGGCCCATCTGGTGCGGTCGTGGGTGGCGTGGGCGCTCGTCCTGACGGTCGGGTTGGGCGCGCTGGTCACCACGGTCGTGGCCATGGAGCGCCAGCTCTACACCGAGGCCCTCGACACCCTGCGGACCCAGGGACAGCTGATAGCCGAGGACACGGTGGGCGTCTCGGGCTCCTCTGTGCCGCTCACCCCCGACGCTCAGGAGCATCTCAGGGCCCATGTCGACCGTCTGCGCGAGTCCGGGCACCTCATCGGGTTGCAAGTGTGGACCTCCGGCGGAGCCCTGGTGTTCGCCTATCCCGAGGCCGCGGTGGTGGCCGCCCCGCACGACGCGCCCAGGGTGCGGGTCGGCCGGGACACCATCGAGCTTGACAGCAACCACGGAACGTTCCGATCCGACGATGTCCTGACGCGGCTGACCGTCGGGAAGAGCGCCATCATGGTCGTGGCGATGCTGCCGCCGAGCGCGTTCAAGGAGATCCTGCTCAGGGGCGAGCTCCGGCTGATGGCCCTGGCAGTCGTCAGCCTTGTCGCGTTCACCGTCGTGTGGGTCTCGCTACGGCGCCGGACCCTGGCCCGCGAACGTGAGGCACGGCGCGACCCGCTGACCGGGCTGGGCAATCGCATCCGCCTCACCGAGGCCATCAACCGGCTGGGCGAGCGGCCCTTCGCTCTGGTGATGCTGGACCTGTGCGCCTTCAAGGAGGTCAACGACACCCTGGGGCACGCCGCCGGGGACAGTGTGCTGACCTCGGTGGCAGGCACGCTCAAGGGGTCGGTGCGCCCCGGTGACCTCGTCGTTCGCCACGCCGGGGACGAGTTCGCCATCCTGCTCGCCGACGTGGAGGACCCCGACAGGGCCGTCGGGATCGCTGAGCACCTCTGCGAGCGGCTCAGCAACGCCCACCCGACCGTGGGCGGGGTCACCCTCGACATCCGCGCCAACTGCGGTGTCACGCTCGGTCGGGGCGGGCACACCGACGCGGCCACCGCCCTGCGGGAGGCCGATGTCGCCATGTACGGCGCCAGGAACGCCGGCATCCGGGTGGGGCGCTATGACCCGGACCACGACGATCACGACGCCGACAGGCTGGCCCTGCTCGCCCAGCTGCGCCAGGCCATCGCCCACGAAGGCCTCGCCCTGCACTACCAGCCCATCGTCACCGCAGCCTCAGGCGCCCATCGCGGCGCGGCCGGTGTCGCGATCGGCCCCAACGAACGCGTCAACGTCGTGGAGGCCCTCGTCCGCTGGGACCACCCCGCGCGAGGGCGCATCCCACCGGACGTCTTCGTGCCCTTGGCCGAGCACACCGACCTGATCGGCCCCTTGACGACGTGGATCCTCGAGCATGCGATCGCCCAGGCGTCGTCCTGGCAAGACTCAGACCTGGACATGGGCGTCGCGATCAACCTGAGCCCCCGCGCCCTGCGCCACGAGCTGACCGCGCAGGTCCTGACGCTGCTGCACCACCACCATCTGAGCGCCGATCGGCTCACCCTCGAGGTCACTGAGACGGCGATCGCCGCCGACCCTGCCGAGGCGACCGCGACGCTGTCGACCCTGAGTGCCGCGGGGATCTCCATAAGCCTGGACGACTTCGGGTCCGGCTACACCAGCATCTCCCACCTGACCGACCTTCCGGTGTCCGAGCTAAAGATCGACCGCAGTCTCGCCTCGGCCGTGACGCAGCGGGCGGAGCAGGCGACCGTCGTCGCCTCGATCATCGACCTCGGGCACCGGCTCGGCCTGACCATCACGGCCGAAGGGATCGAGGACACCCCCACCAGGGACCTGCTGCTGGGCCTGGGCTGCGACTCGATCCAGGGCTACCTCTACAGCCCGGCGCTCCCGCCGCACCAGCTCGAAGGATGGCTGACCTCCCACGCCTACCCCGGGATCGTGACAGGCGGCTGACCCGGGGCTGCTCGACCGCACCGCCGGCGCCGGGCGGGGTGCGTTCAGCCCAGTAGCCGCGCCGCCGCCGGGACCAGCGCCCGACGGCGGAGTGCGTTCAGGACAGCAACCGCGCCGCCGCCGGGATCAGCGCCCGAAACGCCCGGCCGCGGTGCGATATGGCGTCCTTCTCCGCGGGGCTGAGCTCGGCGGTGGTCCGGACCTGCCCGTCCGGGACGAAGATCGGGTCGTAGCCGAAGCCGTTGCCGCCCCGCGGCACCCGGGCCAGGCTGCCCTCCAGCACTCCCTCGGCCAGCTCGATCCGCCCGTCGGGGAGCGCGAGTGCGGCTGCGCAGACGAAGCGGGCGGAGCGATAGGTGTCGGGCAGCTCGGCGATCTGGTCGAGCACGAGATGGAGGTTGGCCGCATCGTCACCGTGGTGCCCGCACCAGCGCGCCGAGAGCACTCCTGGCATCCCCCCGAGGACGTCCACGCACAGCCCGGAGTCGTCGGCGAGGGCCGGCAACCCCGTGGCCAGAGCGATGGCGCGCGCCTTCAGCAGGGCGTTCTCCTCGAAGGTCGTGCCCGTCTCGGCCACCTCGGGAACGTCGGGGAAGCCCTCGAGGTCGACCAGGTGCACGCCCAGGCCGGCCTCGGCGAGGATGCGGGACACCTCGAGGAGCTTGTGCGGGTTGCGGGTGGCCAGCACCACGCGCGCTGCGAGGGGCATCAGCGACTGGCCGGTGGGGCGAGGCCGGGCTGGTCGTCGGCGCGACCCGGCCCGGTCGGGGCGAGGCCGGGTCGGTCGTCGGCGCGACCCGGCCCGGTCGGTGGCGCGGCGAGCACGGCCCGCTGGATCCCGGTGAGCTCGCAGCAGCCGAGCTCGGCGAGCTCGAGCATCGCGGTGAGCTCGGCCCGGGCGAAGGGGTGCCCCTCAGCGGTGCCCTGCACCTCGACGAAGCGCCCGTCGTCGGTCATCACGACGTTCATGTCCGTCTCGGCCGAGACGTCTTCGTCGTAGCAGAGGTCGAGCACCGGCTGGCCGTCGACCACGCCGACGCTGACAGCCGCGACCGAGCCCCGCAGCACCTTCTCCGGAGCCGGTCCGCCCCGCTCGCTCAGCCACGCCACCGCGTCCGCCAACGCGACATAGGCCCCGGTCACCGCCGCGGTGCGGGTGCCCCCGTCGGCCTGCAGCACGTCGCAGTCCAGCACGATGGAGTTCTCCCCCAGCGCGGCGTAGTCCACGACACCGCGCAGGCTGCGCCCGACCAGCCGCGAGATCTCGTGGGTGCGCCCGCCGATGCGGCCCTTGACCGACTCGCGGTCCGAGCGGGTGTGGGTGGCCCGCGGGAGCATGGCGTACTCGGCGGTGACCCAGCCCAGGCCGCTGCCGCGCCGCCAGCGCGGGACCCCCTCGGTGACACTGGCCGCGCACAGCACGCGGGTGCGGCCGAACTCGACGAGCACGCTGCCCTCGGCGTGGTCCAGCCAGCCTCGCGTGATCCGCACCTGGCGCAGTTGATCGGGGGCCCGCCCGTCGGGACGCAACATGCCTCGAGCCTATCCACCGGCCGGGCCGGCACCGATCGGGCCGGGTTCGCGGGTCATCCACCGGCCGGGCCGGCACCGACCACGAAACGGTCCCCGGGGCGAGCCAGGTGCAGCGGCCCGTCCCAGGTGGCCCGTGCCTCGCGCACGCTGCGCACCGGGTCGTTCCACGGCGGCAGGTGGGTGAGCAGAAGGCGACCCACGCCCGCCTTGGCCGCCATCTCCCCCGCGTCCCGGCCGGTCATGTGCAGGTCCGGGTGGTGGTCACGACCCTCGTGGAAGGATGCCTCGGCCAGGAACACGTCGGCCCCGCGGGCCAGCACGACCAGGGCCTCGCAGGCGGCGGTGTCTCCGGAGTAGACCAGGCTCGCCTCGTCGTACTCGACCCGGATCGCGAACGCCGGCACGGGGTGAAGCACCGGGGCGAGGCTGACACGCAGGCCGGCGACCTCGAACTCGGCCGCCCCGCCCCACTCGTGGAAGTCGAAGCGGTCCGCCATGCCTGCTCCCTCGTCCAGGTCGTAGGCACGGGCCAGACGCTCGGCGGTCCCCACGGGACCGTGCACGGCAAGTGGGGGGCGAGGCCCGTCCGGGTGGTAGCGGCGGTAGACGTAGTACGCGCAGAGGTCCAGGCAGTGGTCGGCGTGCAGGTGGCTGAGCAGCACCGCGTCGACCTCGTCCAGGCTGACATGGCGGGCCAGCTCACCCAACGAGCCGTTGCCGAGGTCGAGGACGATCCGCCTCCCGGCGGCCTCGACGAGATAGCAGGAGGCCGGGTTGCCCGGCGCCGGCATCGACCCCGACGAACCGATGACGGTCAGTTTCACGCGTGGCTCCCGGGTCCGGGCACACCCGCCGGCGCGGGCTGCGCAGACCCGACAGGTCCGCTGCCCTGCTGGACCGCCGCGCCCGAGGGAGCCGCGGCGAACTCTGGGCCGAGGAAGCGCTGACCCAGCGCGGCGAAGACCGAGGGGTCCCCCGTCGTGGTGAACAGGTGCTGTGGGGCGGGCAGCGCCGGATCGCGAAGCATGTCCCGACCGAGCAGGACGCGGTAGACGTCCTTGGCCGTCTCCTCGGCACTTGACACCAGCGTCACCCCGTCGCCCATGACGTAGGAGATGACCCCGGTGAGCAGCGGGTAGTGCGTGCAGCCCAGCACCAGGGTGTCCACCCCCGCCGCGAGGACCGGGTCCAGGTACTCGTGCGCGGCGGCGAGCAGCTCGGGCCCACTCGTCACCCCCCGCTCGACGTACTCCACGAAACGCGGACAGGCCTGGGTGGTCACGTCGATGTGAGCGGCCGCGGCGAAGGCGTCCTCGTAGGCGCCCGACGTCTTGGTGGCCTGTGTCGAGATGACCCCGACCCGGCCGTTGCGGGTGGCGGCCACGGCCCGGCGCACCGCTGGACGGATCACCTCGACGACCGGCACGTCGTAGCGCTCGCGAGCATCGTGCAGCACCGCCGCGCTGGCCGAGTTGCAGGCGATGACTAGCAGCTTGACCCCATCGGTGACCAGCCGGTCCAGGCACTGCAGGGCGTAGCGGCGCACGTCGGCGATCGGCTTGTCACCGTAGGGGTAGCGGGCGGTGTCGGCCAGGTAGCGGACCGCCTCGTGCGGGAGCTGGTCGATCACCGCGCGGGCCACGGTGAGGCCCCCGAGACCGGAGTCGAAGATGCCGATGGGCGCGTCCGCCATGGGAGTCCAGCCTAAACGGGACTGCCGGGTCCGCTCCGGTGCTCACCACCGGGCGTGGCGTCGGCTTCGTCACAGCCGGCCGGGTCCGCGGGGGGTTCCGGCGTACGACGGAATCCCGCTGCCGGGCCGGTCGACGGGGCCGGGCCCGCGGAGTCCCACACCGCCGCCCTCCGCCACCGCTGCCGGGCCGGTCGACGGGGCCCTCGGCGTACGACGGAATCCCGCTGCCGGGCCGGTCGACGGGGCCCTCGGCGTACGACGGAATCCCGCTGCCGGGCCGGTCGACGGGGCCCCGCATGGTTGCCACCCCGGGTAGCGTGGGAGACACATCTCATGCGCGCAATCACCGTCATCCCCCACCAGGCCGGCTCCATGCGACTGGACGCCAACCTCGCCGAGCCCGACCCCGGGCCCGGCGAGGTAGTCGTGGAGGGCCGCTACATCGGCGTCTGCGGCACCGACCACGAGCTGCGCGAGGGCGCCTACGGCTGGGCCCCGCCCGAGCGGGACCGGCTGGTCATCGGGCACGAGTCCCTCGGTGTGGTGCGCTCGGCACCCGCCGGCTCGGGCCTGTCTGCCGGCGACCTGGTCGCCGGGATCGTGCGGCGCCCCGACCCGGTGCCCTGCCCGGCGTGCGCGGTCGGGCAGTTCGACTTCTGCCGCAACGGGCAGTACGTCGAGCACGGCATCAAGTCCCTCGACGGCTTCGGCCGCGAGGTGTGGACCGCCCAGCCCGACGCCATCCAGCGGATCGACCCGTCGCTGGGCGACCTCGGCGTGCTCATGGAGCCCACCTCGGTCGTCGCCAAGGGGTGGGACCAGACCGACAAGATCAGCTCCCGGGCGTTCTTCTCCCCGGAGCGGTTGCTGGTCACCGGGGCGGGCACGATCGGGCTGCTCGCCGCGCTCATGGGCCGCCATCGCGGCATGGCCGTCGACGTGCTCGACCGGGGTGACCTCGGGCCCAAGCGGAGCCTGGTCGAGGCGCTCGGTGCGACCTACCACGACGGCCCCGGCACGCTGGGCAAGGGCTACGACGTGGTGATGGAGTGCACCGGTGCGGGCTCGCTGATCTTCGACGTCATCGGCCGGACCGGTGCGCCCGGGGTGGTGTGCCTGCTCGGGGTCTCCGGCGGCGGGTCGCAGATCAAGGTCGACCCCTCCACGCTCAACAACGAACTCGTGCTGGAGAACGACGTGATCTTCGGTTCGGTCAATGCCAACAAGTCGCACTGGGAGATGGCCGCCACCACGCTCGCCGCCGCCGACAAGGACTGGCTGGCCCGGCTGGTCTCGCGGAAGGTGCCGATGTCGAAGTTCGACGAGGCCTTCGAGCACTCCGAGGGTGACGTCAAGGTCACCATCGACCTGCAGCACTAGCCCTGGCCCCGCGGGGGCGTGGGCCGGGGGGGCGGGCCGGACGGGCGGGTCCGAGGCAGCCGGGGCGGCCGGAGACACCTCACCCATGATCATGAAGCTTTGCGTGGGTCATAGCCCATGCAAAGCTTCACGATCATGGAAGCCGGGCCGGACGGGCCCGGCCGACCGGGCACGACCGCGGGACGGGCCCGGCCGACCGGCCCGGCCTACCGGGCACCATCCACGAGCGCGAGGTTGCCCTCGGGTACCCACAGCCCTCCCTGGCGGCGAGCTGCACGGCCCCACCCCGGACCACTCTGCGGGCATGGTCGGCGTACAACGGGCCGCAGCCACGCGCACGCTGCGTGACCTCATCAACCGCCAGGAGGGGCTGGTCTCCCGGCAGCAAGCGCGACGAGCCGGATGGACCGACGATGCGATCCGGGCTCAGCTCGTCGCGGGCCGCTGGCAGCGGCTGCACCGTGCCGTCTATGCGACGTACTCCGGTCCGCTCTCCTGGCGGGCGCGCGTCCTCGCCGCCGTGCTGGCGGCCGGCCCGGGTGCCGTGACGAGCCACGAGACCGCCGCCGCGCTGCACGGCCTGCGCGAGCCGCACGCCGACGAGCCGGTGCACGTCACCGTGCCGGTCAGCCGGCGGGTCGAGCCGCTGCCAGGCGTCACCGTCCACTACGCCCACCGGCTCGACGCCACCCGCCATCCCACGGCGTGGCCCCCGCGTACGCGGGTGGAGGACACGGTTCTCGACCTTGTCGACCGTGCCGCTGATCCGGTCGAGGTGGAGGCCTGGGTGACCCGCGCCTGCCAGCGGCGGCGTACCACCCCGGCTCGACTGTCCGCCGCCGCGGGCCGTCGCCGCAAGCTCCGTTTCCGGCGGGTTGTGCAGGCGCTGGTCGATGACGTCGCCGCCGGAGCCGAGTCGCCGCTGGAGCTTGAGTACCTGAGGATCGAACGACGACACGGGCTCCCGCGGGCGCGGCGGCAGAAGCGCTACGTCGGGCAGCGGGTGGTCCGGGTGGACGCAGAGATCGAGTCGGCACGGCTGCGGGTGGAGCTCGACGGTCGCACCGGGCACGTCGAGGAGGGCGCCTTCCGCGACCGGCGCAGGGACAACGGCGCCACCGTCGACGGTCAGGCCACGTTGCGCTACGGGGCGGCCGAGCTGTTCGGTACGCCGTGCGAGGTGGCCGCGGAGGTAGCCCGGGTGGCACGGACGCGGGGCTGGGCCGAGCAGCCGCGCCCCTGCGGGCCGGGGTGCGCAGTGGGCCGGGCAGCCGCGCCCCTGCGGGCCGGGGTGCGCTGTGGGCCGCACGGCGCGGCCCCCTCGGACGACCCAGCCCCATGATCATGAAAGTTTGCGTGGGTTATGACCCCGGAAAGCCTTCATGATCATGGGGCGCGGGCCGGGGGCGCGGGCCGGGGGCGCGGGCCGGGGCGCGGGCCGGGCGCGGGCCGGGCGCGGGCCGGGGCGGGGCTACGCCCAGACCTGACCGGACAGCGACTCCTCTACCGCGTCGAGGTCACCGTCGTACGCCCCGGTCGACAGGTACTTCCAGCCGCCGTCGCAGACAACGAAGGCG
>JAJZTN010000036.1 GCA_021848885.1 Actinomycetes bacterium | reverse complement strand
CATGGCTGGGGGCATGGCGGAGGGCAGACGTGCGGAAGCTCATGATGGCTGTGTCCTCGTCACCGCGGCGGCCCGCCTTGACCGCCGATCGGGTGACATCCGGCACTTCGGTCGAAATCCGGCGCGTCACCGGCCACGTCCGGCCGATGGGCTGTCAGTGACCGAGCCCGCTCCGCGAAGCGATCCCGCTCGGCGGAGCGAGCCCGCTCAGCTGTTCTGCGCGGTGAGCATCACCGCGTCGGAGACCGCGGCGGTCCCCCCGACGACATCGATCGTGCTCACCTGCTGACGGGCGGCCAGCCAGCCGGACACCACGCTCGGCAGGCTGCTCGCGCCCGTGAGCAGGATCGTCTGGCCGGTGGCCCCGGCGGCCAGGGCGTCGACGATATGCGCGTTGTCACCACCGGCCAGCACGGTCGAGTCGGCCGTCGAGGAGCCAAGCGCGCTGGCCACCGCCGTCGCCGTGGCGAAACGGTCCGCCCCGGCCAACCTGGTGGCGGCGGGCAGCGCGGCCAGGACCGCGTCGGAGACCGCGGCGGTGCCGCCCACGACGATGGTGCGCTGCGCCCCGAGCGCCTTGAGCTCGTCCACGGTGGCCTTCGGCACGGTGGTCGGGTCGGTGAGCAGCACCGGGCGGGCCAGCGCCCCGGCCGGCCCGCCCACTGCCAGGGCGTCAACGAGGTGGCCCGGCGCGCCGGAGGCGACGATGACGTCGGGGCGGGGGCCGGTGATCGTCATGATCTGCCCGGCCACGGCCGCCGCGGTGGCATAGCGGTCCGCCCCCGCCAGCCGCGACACCGTCGCGGCTGGCAGCAGCGCCTTGACCGCCGTGAGCACCGAGTCGGGGATGGCGCCGGTGCCGCCGATGACGAAGACCTTCGCCGGGGCCAGCCGGGTCAGCTCCGCGGCGGTGCTGGCCGGCAGGTCGGTGGAGCTCACCAGCAGCAGCGGGCCACCGAGCACCCGGGCCAGCGGGCCGGCCACCAGACCGTCGACCAGGTGGGCGTCGGTGCCGTTGGCCAGCACGACGGCCGGCGGGGTTGCGCCGAAGAGGGCCCTCGAGACGGCCACCGCGGTGGCGTAGCGGTCGGCACCTGCCCAACGCAAGCCCGCCCGCTTGGCCTGACCGGCAACGCTCAGCCACAGCGACGGCAGCGTCTGGCTCGGGTCGGCCGCCGAAAGCGCCGAGCGGAGCTCCGCGCCGGTCAGCGTGGCGGTCGCCCCGGAGGAGGAGGTCGCCACGATGGTCGCCGCCGACCCGCCGGTGGTGCGGGAGGTGACGGCCAGGTTGACCACGTCGGGCAGCGCGAAGGCCGAGGCCATCGCGGCCTGGGAGTAGCTGCGCGTCCAGGACAGGTAGGGGTTGCCCGTCGTGGTGCTCGTGCTCCACGGGTCCGCGACGCTGACCAGGTAGGGGTAGGAGGCCTGACTGCTGCCCCACACCTGCGAGACGCTCTCGGTCCGGCCGGCGTCGGAGGAGAAGTACGTCGTGGTCGCGACCGCGCCGTTATAGGTGACCACCTTGCCGGTGCCCGCCGTGGGGTTCTCGGTGGAGGAGACCGCGCTGGCCCAGTAGCTGCCGTAGGTCGGGTCGGCGATCTTGCGCCACCCGACGAAGACCTGGTCGGAGGTGGTGGGCAGCACGTGGCACAGGCAGGTTCGGTTGACCCCGCCCGACGCGGAGGCCAGTGCCAGGTAGCGTCGCAGCGCGTAGCCGCGCGCGGCGATCGCTTGGGCCTGCAGCGCCGCCTCACCCGAGGCCCCGCCGGCCGCCGCCACCCCCCACGAGGAGGGCATCTCGGCGATGCCATCGACGTACTCCGTGCCCAGGCCGAGTTCGTTGACCAGGGCCATCCGCGGTGACGTGGAGGCCGAGGCGGGGCTGGCGAAGACGAGCATGTGCCCGAAGCGGTAGCTGGACGGGACCCCGCCCACCGTTACCGAGGCGCAGTCCGGGGCCCCCGCTGTCGTGGTGCCCGTGAGCACCACGACGGCGGGGGCCCCGGCGAGGTAGGTGGTGCCGGTCCAGCTGACCGCGATCGGCGAGGTGGTCGTCACCGGGACGTCGGACAGGGACGTCGGCGACGGTGTGGGCGATGGCGAGGTCGTGCTGGTCCCGCTCGGGGTGCCAGTGACCTTGACCGCCACGATGGTGCCGCTGCTCGACCAGCCCGCGGTGAAGCTCACCAGCTGTCCCGGACGCACGGTCAGGCTGGATGAGCCGGCGCTGACCTGCAGACTGGCCGAGGGGTCGGCGCTGACCGGGCACACCGCCATCGACAGGCTGGGGGACGCCTGGGTCAACCCCACCTTGATCTTGTAGTTGTCGGTGACGTCACTGACAGTCGTGCCCGGGTAGTAGGTCTGCAGGATCTGGTCGTAGCCGCGCCCGGCCAGGGCCTGGGCGTAGGCGCCGTACTGGCTCATCCCGACGCCGTGCCCGAAGCCGGCCCCGCTGAGCACGAACTGGGAGGGCAGCACCGGGACCGAGGCAGCACGGGCCGGACCGCCCAGCCCGACGAGCAGCACCAGCGCGGCGATGCCCGCGAGCACGCTCCTGGCAACCCTCACCCCACCGAGGAGGCCGCCCTGGACGGTCGGGCTCATCCAGCCACCCGGGTGGCGACCTGCCAGTACACCAGCGTGGAGGTCGCCCCGGTGCCTCCCAGCAGGGACGCGGCGGTGACCTTGGTGGCGCTGGCCTGCGCGGCGGCCAGCCAGGTGTCGGTCGCCGAGCTCAACCAGCTCGGGGCGGTCAGCAGGGTGATCCGGCCCAGTGCGCCACCGGCCAGGGAGTCGATGAGGTTGGCGTCGGCGCCGGAGGCGATGTCGACGTGCGCGGTGCCCACCTGGCTGGCGAACTGGTTGGCCACCATGACCGCGGTGGCGTAGCGGTCCGTCCCGCCCAGCCGGGTCGGGGCCGGCAGCTGGGCCAGCACGGCGTCGCTTATCACCGCCGCGGTGCCCAGCACGAAGCTGGAGGTCGGCTTGAGCGCGGTGATCTCGCTCGCCGTGGCAGCCGGGAGGCTGCTCGCCCCCGTCAGCAGGATGGGCCGCCCGGTCGCCGCAGCGGGTCCTCCGGCGGTGCTGGCGTCGATGAGGTGAGCGTTGGCCCCGGAGGCGATCACCACCGAGGTGATCGGCGGTTGCTTGGCGGTGGCACGCAGCGAGGCCATCTGCTGCGCCACGGCGGCGGCGGTGGCGTAGCGGTCCGCCCCGGCGAGCCGGGGCACAGTGGCGACCCCGAGGCTCTTCAGCTGGCTGGCCACCGTGTCGCTGAGCGCCCCCGTGCCACCGACCAGGTACGCCGTGCTGGCGTGCCGGCGGGTGATCTCCTCAGCGGTGGCGGCGGGCAGCCCGGTGGCCGTGGCCAGCAGGATCGGACCACCGACGGCGCGGGCCAGCGGAGCCGCGACCAGGCCGTCGACGGTGTGGCCGGCGTCTCCGCTGACGATGACGACCGTCTTGGAGGTCGGGTAGGCAGCCTGTGCCATCGCCACGGCCGTGGCGTAGCGGTCAGCCCCGCCCAGCCGGGCGACCTTGGCCACCGGGGCGCCGGGAGCGGAGTCGACCTCGACGTAGGTGCTCCAGCTGGCCGCCGAGGTCAGGTCGAGCTTGTAGACCCCCGGCGGGGCCAGCGCACCGGAGTCGGTTCGCCCGTCCCAGGTGGCCTTGATCGGGCTGGCCGAGCTCGCCGTGCCGGTCATCGTGCGGATGGGCGTGCTCGAACCCGGTGCCAGCACGCTCAGCGTCCACGGCTGACTGGTCGGGGTCAGGGTGGCCGAGGCCAGCACCGCCGGCGGGGCCGTGCTCGTGCTGGACGTCGGGGTGCTGGAGGACGTGCTGGACGTCGTACTGCTGGACGTGCTGGACGTCGTGCTGGACGTCGTGCTGGACGTCGCCGAGCCGGGCGTGACCTGCGGGGCGACCGCCGCGGAGACGGTGAAGTTGCTCGCCCCCCACGGCGCGGCCGTCGTCGACACCGCCGGGTCGTAGATCATCTGGCCCTGGTACTGCGCCGCCAGCTCGGCGATCGTGGTGTGCACGTAGGGGTAGAGCAGGTTGCCCGGGCATGCGGTGGCGTTGACGTCACGGTGCCCGGAGACCGCCGCGACCTGGACGACCTGTCCGGCCGGGTAGGCCACGTTGGAGCCGTAGAAGCCGCCGGAGGTCAACGGATAGGTGCCCAGCGGGTTGCGGTAGAACAGCCCGAGCTTCCAACCGACGATCTCGGCGATCGAGTTGACCATGGCCGACGTCGGCTTGGCGGGGCCACCCATCCCGGACGAGCAGCTGGAGTCGAAGCAGCCCAGCGCCGCCACCGCGACGGTCTGGTTGTTGAATCCGCCCGTGGCGGCCGGGTAGACCGCCTTGGTGATCCCGCCCCAGCGCCCCTCGTAGATGTTGCCGTACTTGTCCACGAGGAAGTTGTAGGCGATGTCCGACCAGCCCAGCCCGACGGTGTCATAGGCATAGATCGCCCGGACATACTGGGCGGCCTCGGCCGGGGTGTAGTTGTTCGTCGTCACGGTGTGGTGGATGACGGCCACCTTGATCGTGTCGCTGTACCAGGGCGGGCTGTTGCGCAGCGACTCATCAGCCCCCCACTGCGCCCGGCTGATGATCGTCGGCTGGGTGGCCACGGCTCCGGCCGTGGCCGACGGGTGCGCGCCGATGTTGGCGTCGGCCGGTGAGGTGCCCGGGTCGATGAGCTCCAGGCGCAGCCCCGCCGGCAGAGCACCCGCCGGTCCCTCCACCCGAGCCTGGATGCCGTCCTGCTCACCGGTGTAGAGCGGGTCGGTGCCCAGCCGGCCCTTGCGAGCCTCCGGCGTGGCCGCGTTCGGCGTGGTGTCCGTCGGGTCCAGCGCGGTCCAGCCGCCCCAGCCCGCGGCACCGTGCGTGCGCACCCAGAAGGTGAGCCCGCTGACCTTGGCGGTGCGCGGCCAGGTGATCCCGACCATCGAGAAGTGCTTGCCCAGCTGCGGTGAGGTGAGCACCAACGGCTGGGGCCCCAGCACCCCGCGCGACTCCACGGCGGCCAGGGACGAGGCGGCCGGTGATGTCAGCGCGGTTGCCAGCCCGCGCAGCGCGATGGTGCTCACCTGCGGGACGACCGGGTGCGGACTGGGCTTGGGCAGCGAGACCGTCGGGGCGATGACGGCGAGCGCGGGCACCACGCCGACGGCCAGCACGACTGAGAGGAATCTACGCACGGACGATGTTCCTAACCTGGTTCCTGGCATGCCTGGGGCTCGGGGCAGCCGGTGCCGACTCTGCTGGCATCGGCGCTTACACCCGTGCGCTTGAGCGACCCGGCAAATCGGACGTTTCTTGACGTTGAGGTCGAGTGGGGCGGACCCACTGTAATCACGTCACCCGGGCGACACGCCCACGGCACGCGCACGGCCCGCGAACCCGGCGAAGGTTGAGGGGCGGCAGGCCAAACCCCGGCAATCTGGACACCTGATCATGGTCAAGCCGGGTGGTGCCGGAGCCGGCCCCCGGTGATCTCCAGGGGGCTAGAGTGCCAGGCGGTCAGGACCGAGGAGACGAGCATGGACAAGGTCGTCGGCTCCGCAGCCCGCGCCGTCGCCGACATCGGCGACGGGGCGAGCCTGGCGGTGGGCGGTTTCGGGTTGTGCGGCAACCCGATGGAGCTCATCACCGCGCTTCACGAGCGAGGCAGCAGCGGCCTGCGGGTGGTCTCCAACAACTGCGGTGTGGACGACTGGGGCCTGGGCATCCTGCTGGCCGACCGGCGGATCTCCCGGATGACCTCCTCCTACGTCGGGGAGAACAAGGAGTTCGCCCGGCAGTTCCTCTCCGGCGAGCTCGAGGTGGAGCTGACCCCGCAGGGCACGCTGGCCGAGCGGCTGCGCGCCGGCGGGGTGGGCATCCCGGCGTTCTACACCGCCACCGGGGTCGGCACGCAGGTCGCCGACGGCGGGCTGCCCTGGCGCTACGCCGCCGACGGGTCGGTCGCCCTTGCCAGCCCGGCCAAGCCGACCGCCGCCTTCGACGGGCGCACCTACGTGCTGGAGACCGCCATCACCACCGACTTCGCCCTGGTCCACGCGGCACGCGGTGACCGGCACGGAAACCTGGTGTTCCACTCCTCGGCCCGCAACTTCAACCCGTTGTGCGCCATGGCCGGGCGGGTCACCATCGCCGAGGTCGAGCAGCTGGTCGAGCCCGGCGAGCTCGACCCCGACGAGATCCACCTGCCAGGCATCTTCGTCCAGCGCGTGGTCCATGTCGGCCCGCACGTCGAGAAGCGGATCGAGAAGCTCACCGTGCGCCGACCCGATGGCGCCGACGCAGGGCACCCGGAGGCCTGATATGGCACTAACCCGCGAGCAGATGGCCGCCCGGGCCGCCGGCGAGCTGGCCGACGGCGCCTACGTCAACCTGGGTATCGGCCTGCCCACTCTGGTGCCCAACTACCTGCCCGCGGGCGTGACGGTGGTGCTGCAGTCTGAGAACGGCATCCTCGGCGTCGGCCCCTACCCGGAGGCCGGCCAGGAGGACCCGGACCTGATCAACGCCGGGAAGGAGACCGTCACCGTGCAGGCCGGGGCGGCCTTCTTCGACTCGGCGCTGTCCTTCGGGATGATCCGCGGCGGGCACATCGACGCGGCCATCCTCGGTGCGATGCAGGTCTCGGCCACCGGTGACCTGGCCAACTGGATGATCCCCGGCAAGATGGTCAAGGGGATGGGCGGGGCGATGGACCTGGTGCACGGGGCCCGCCGGGTCATCGTGCTCATGGAGCACGTCGCCAAGGACGGCTCCTACAAGATCGTCAACGAGTGCTCGCTGCCGCTGACCGGACGCGGCGTGGTGCAGCGGATCATCACCGACCTCGCGGTGCTCGACGTCACCGAGGCGGGCCTGCGCCTGCGCGAGCTGGCGCCGGGGGTCAGCCTCGAGGAGGTGCGGGAGAAGACCGAGCCCGCCATCGTGCGCTGATCATGCAATGTCTGCACGCCAGAGGTGTGCGGACCTTGCTTGATCAGCCACAAAGGTTGCTTGATCAGCCACAAAGGTTGCTTGATCAGCCACTAAGAGCCGGCGCCGATCACCCGGCGGGTCACACCCGGCCAGCGCCGCGGGTCGGTCACCTTGCGCCCGTCCACGAGCACCTTCACCCCGGGCAGGTCGTCGGGCCCCAGCCTCGCGTAGTCCGCGTGGTCGGTCTGCACCACCGCGGCGTCGGCCGGCTCGCCCAGGTGGTAGGGGCTCAACCCCAGCTGGTCCAGCTCGGAGTCGCTGAACATCGGGTCGTGCACCAGTGCGAGCGCGCCGCGCTCCCGCAGCGCCGCGACGACACCGAAGACCCCCGAGAACGCCGTCTCCTTCACCCCACCGCGGTACGCCGCCCCGAGCACCACCACCCGGGCACCGGCCAGGTCGCCGTGGGCCCGCTCGAGCAGCGACACGGCGTACTCGGGCATGGCGAGGTTGGCCGCACGCGCGGCGGCGACGATGCTCGCCTCGGGGTCGTTCCATAGGTACAGCCGCGGGTAGACCGGGATGCAGTGCCCACCGACCGCGATGCCGGGCCGGTGGATGTGACTGAAGGGCTGGGAGTTGCTGGCCTCGATGACCCGGTGCACGTCGATGCCGATGGCGTCGGCGTAGCGGGCGAACTGGTTGGCCAGCCCGATGTTGACGTCGCGGTAGGTCGTCTCGGCCAGCTTGGCCATCTCGGCGGCCTCGGCCGAGCCCATGTCCCACACCCCGTTGGGGCGGGCCAGGTCGGGGCGGGAGTCGAAGTCCAGCACCGCGGAGTAGAAGTCCAGCCCGCGTGCGGTGCTGGCCTCGTCGACCCCGCCCACCAGCTTCGGGTAGCGGCGCAGGTCGGCGAAGACCCGCCCGGTCAGCACCCGCTCCGGGGAGAAGACGACGAAGAAGTCCCTCCCGGCGCGCAGCCCCGAGCCCCTCTCGATGGCCGGCACCATGCGGGAGCGGGTGGTGCCCACGGGCAGAGTCGTCTCGTAGCAGACCAGCGTGCCCGGGCTGATGTGCGCGCCGATCCCGTCCGTTGCCCGGTCCATCAGGGTGAAGTCCGGCACCGCCTGGGCGTCGACGAAAAGCGGGGCCACCACCACGACGGCATCGGCGCCGGGCACCCCGTCGGCGTAGTCGGTGCTGGCCCGCAGGCGACCGGCCCCGACCACCTCGGCCAGCCGCGCCGCGAGCCCCGCCTCACCGGGGAAGGGCTCGGTGCCCGCGTTGACCGCCTCGACGACGGCGGTGTTGACGTCGACCCCCACCACCTCGTGGCCCTTGCTCGCGAACTGCACGGCCAGCGGCAGCCCGATCTTGCCCAGAGCGATGACGCAGATCTTCACGGCGACGTCCCGGCGTTGGGTGGGTTGAGGGGTGACCAGGCTAGCGACGAGGCCCGAGCCGGCCGACCCGCACGGCTCCTCACAGCGTGACGGTCACACCCGAGCGCGCGGACTCCAGCACGGCCTCCGCGACGGCCACGGTGGCCATCCCCTGGCCCATCGTGACGATGTCGGCGTCCTTGCCGAGCACGGCGTCCCGGAAGGTCTCGTGCTCGGTGCGCAGCGGCTCGGGCTTGGGGAAGGCGAAGCGGGTGACATCGCCCTCCAGTACGCCGCGGAACTTCGCGTTCTCCTCCCACACGGTGGGCACCACGGCGTTGGCGTAGAAGGTCAGGTCGGCGGCGATGGTGTCGGCCACGAAGGCGCCTCGTTCGCCGGTGACCACGGTTATGCGCTCCTTCATCGGCGAGAGCCAGTTGACCAGGTGGTTGGCGATCGTGCCGTCGGCGAGCTGGCCGACCACGGCGACGAGGTCCTCGTGGTCCCGGCCGCTCTTGTGCGCCACCCGCGCCGACACCGCGCGGTAGGGGTGCCCGACCACCCACGCGGTCAGGTCGATGTCATGGGTGGCGAGGTCCTTGACCACCCCGACGTCGGCGATCCGGGACGGGAACGGGCCCTGCCGGCGGGTGACCACCTGGTAGACCGAGCCGAGGTCCCCCTGCGCGAGGCGGGCCCGCATCTGCTGCAGGGCCGGGTTGTAGCGCTCGATATGACCGACGGCTCCCACGAGCCCCCGGGAGGAGAAGGCCTCGGCGAGCTTGCGGCAGGACCCCACGTCGGCGGCCAGCGGCTTCTCGACCAGGGCGTGCACCCCGGCCTCGGCCAGCGCGAGGGCGACCTCGAGATGGTAGGCCGTGGGCACGGCCACCATGGCGTAGTCCACACCAGCCGCGAGCACCTCCTCGACGCTGCGCAGCACCTGGTGAGCGCCGGCCGCACCGTGCTGGTCACCGGCGGGGTCGGCCACCGCGACGAGCTCGACGCCGGGCAGCGAGGACAGCACCCGCGCGTGGTGGCGGCCCATCATGCCCAGGCCGATCAGCCCGGCCCGCAGCGGCGCGCTCACGCGCCGGCCTTCGCGACGGTGTTGACCGCGTGCACGATCTGGTCGAGGTCGGCCTGGGACAGCGACGGGTGCACCGGCAGCGAGATGACCTCGCCGGCGGCCCGCTCGGTCTCGGGCAGGTCCAGCTCGCGCCGGAAGGACGGCAGCCGGTGGTTGGGGATGGGGTAGTAGACCCCGGACCCGACGCCGTGCTCGGCGGCCAGAGCCTTGCGGAAGCCGTCGCGGTCCCCGGAGACCCGGATCGTGTACTGGTGGTAGACGTGCACCGCACCGGGGGCCACCGGCGGGACCACGACCCCGGTCAGGTTCGCGTCGAGGAAGGCGGCGTTGCGCTGCCGGGTCTGCGTCCAGCCGGCCAGCTTGCCCAGCTGGACCCGCCCGACCGCAGCGTGCACGTCGGTCATCCGGTTGTTCAGCCCGACGACCTCATTCTCGTACTGCCGCTCCATCCCCTGGTTGCGCAGCAGCCGGACCATCCGGGCGATCTCCTCGGTGGCGCAGGAGACCATCCCGCCCTCGATCGAGGTCATGTTCTTCGTCGGGTAGAGGCTGAACATGGCGAAGTCACCGAAGCTGCCCACCGGGCGGCCCTGCCAGCTGGCCGCGTGGGCCTGCGCGGCGTCCTCGTAGATGGCCAGCCCGTGCCGCGCCGCGATCTCGCCCAGCGCCGTCATGTTGGCCGGGTGCCCGTACAGGTGCACCGGCATGATGCCCTTGGTCCGCTCGGTGACCGCCGCCTCGACCGCCGCTGGGTCCAGGCAGAAGTAGTCCGGCTCGATGTCGACGAACACCGGCTTGGCCCCGGTCAAGGCCACCGAGTTCGCCGTGGCAGCGAAGGTGAAGGAGGGCACGATGACCTCGTCGCCGGGACCGACGCCGCAGGCCAGCAGGCCAAGGTGCTGCCCGGACGTGCCGGAGTTGACCGCGACGCAGGTGCGCCCGTCCACCAGTGCGGCGAACTCCTGCTCGAAGGCGGCCACCTCGGGCCCCTGGGCGACCTGACCGCTGGCGAGGACACGGTCGACCGCGGCACGCTCGGCATCGCCGATGATCGGCTTGGCGGGGGGAATCATGACTCGACCTCCGTGAGAGTGTCCTCGTTCTCGACGTACGACGTCCCGGTCACCGGGCAGCGCCAGCGGCCCGGGCCGTCAGGCTGCAGCGGCACCCCGGCCCGGCCGACCCACTTGATCCGTCGGGCCGGCACCCCGGCGACAAGGGCGAAGTCCGGCACGTCCCGGGTCACCACCGCGCCGGCGGCGACCGTGGCCCAGCGCCCGATGGTCACCGGGGCGACGCACACCGCACGGGCACCGACGGCAGCGCCCTCCTTGATGGTCACCCCGACGGCGTGCCAGTCCTCGGCCGACTTCAGCCGCCCGTCCGGGGCCACCGAGCGCGGGTACTCGTCGTTGGTGAGCACCGCCGCCGGGCCGATGAAGACCCCGTCGGCCAGCTCGGCCGGCTCGTAGACCAGCGCGTAGTTCTGCACCTTGACGTTGTCGCCCAGCCGCACTCCGGTGCCGATATAGGCCCCACGCCCGATGACGCAGCCCCGGCCCAGCCGGGCTCCCTCACGCACCTGGGCCAGGTGCCAGACGCTGGTGCCCTCCCCCAGCTCCGCCGTCGGGTCGACGTCGGCCGAGGGCTGGACACGTGCGCTCATCGCTCTCCTCGTCGCTGGACTTGCAGCCGCGGCACGGCCCCGGCAAGGGTATCGCCCGGCCCGCCAACCCACGCCTGGCCGGGCGACGCCCTTGCCCGGGCCCGGGCGGGGGTTCGGGCGGGGGCCCGGGCGGGGTCCACCGCGAGCGTGGGTGAGCTCACACCGCAGTCGGTCCGATGCCGAGGAACCCCGCCAGCACGGCCGCGGAGGCTCGGCCGTCGTGCAGCTCGGCGACGAACGAGCGCCCGGCGGCAGCGACCCGCCGGGCCGTGTCGCGCTCGGTGAGGACCCAGTCGAGGGTCTCCGGCAGCCGGACCGGATCGGTCTCCACGATCGGCAGCTCCCACGGCAGGCGGGACCGGATCGTGGCGCCCACCTGCGCGAGCACCACCCGGCCCGCGGCCATGGCCTGGGCGGCCTGTACGCCGTACAGGCTCATGCCCACCTGGTCGACGAGCACGTCGGCGGAGCGCACGAGCTCGGGCATCGCCTCGGGGGCGACCCCCTCGGCCCGCCGGTAGGTGATCGCGCCACGATCGGCGAGCCCGCGCAGCACCTCGTCGATGCGCGCGCTGCCCTTCAGCAGCGGGTTGCTCGGCACGTGCAGGACGAGCGGGCGCGCCCGGGCGAGGGGGACCGGCCCCTCCGCCCACACGGCGAGGTCGACCACGACCGGCAGCCAGGTGGCGTGCGGGGCGTAGTCGAGCAGGTCCGGGGTGGAGACGAAGACCGGTCCGTGGAAGGACTCGGCGATCCGGTGGTGCACGGCGGTGGAGTGCTCGAGCTTGGCGGTCAGCCCGCCAAGCTCGCCGTGGAACGGGGAGAACGGCTCGCGGGCCCGGTGAGCCGCGGGAGAGCGGATGTCGGACCCGTGGCAGACCAGCGCCACCGCCACGCCCATCCTGGCGAGCACGGGAAGGTCGGCCTCGATCGTGCGCCCGTGGGCGGTGCCCAGGTACGGCCGGAACGACTCGGCGAGCACATGGGTCAGGTGGGCGGCGACGAAGGCCTCCTGCTCCCGCTGCCAGGCGCCGGACCAGTAGAGCCGGGTCGAGACCTGGTAGTCGGCCGGGAAGCGCAGCCCGTCGGTCTGCAGGGACCAGGCGTAGCCCCCCACCCCGGGCAGCTCGCGCTCAGCGGCGCGCACCCACGCCCAGCCCTGCCCGGCCGAGTTGAGCGGTCCGATCCCGACCCGCACCCGCCCGGTCGGCAGCAGCGTGCGCCTCGGCAGCTCCTCGGGGCGGGCACGACGGGCACGCAGTCGAGCGCGCAGCCCGCCGGCCACCGAACGGGCCACCCGGGCGCCCGGGAGCCGCACGCTCAGACGTCCTCCAGCGCGGTCGGCCTGGCGGCCACGTTGACGAACCGAAGGTAGGCGTCGGTGATCTCCCCCGGCTCGCCGCGCTCGATGAGCCGCCCCTTGTCCATCCAGACCGCCTCGGTGCACAGGTCCCGCACGGTGCCCAGGGCGTGGCTGACGATGACGATGGTGCGCGCCTGCGCCACGAGCTCCTCCATCTTGGCGAAGGAGCGCTCCTTGAACTTGGCGTCCCCGGTGGACAGCGCCTCGTCGATCAGCAGGATGTCGGGGTCCATGTGGATGGAGACCGAGAAGGCGAGCCTGCTGTACATGCCCGAGGAGTAGGTGCGCATCGGCATGTCGATGAAGTCCCCGAGGTCGGCGAACTCGGTGATCACCTCATAGCGCTGGGCGATCTGCTCGCGGGTCAGCCCCGCGGCCAGGCAGCCCAGCACGATGTTCTCCCGCCCGGAGAGCATCCCGTTGAACCCGACACCGAGTGCGAGCAGCGTCGAGACGCGGCCGTTGACGGTGATCCTGCCCTCGGTGGGCGGCAGGATGCCGGCGATGGCCCGCAGCAGCGTCGACTTGCCGGCCCCGTTGGCACCGATCACCCCGATGACGCTGCCGTTGTGGATGTCGAGGTTGAAGCCCTGCACCGCCTCGACGATGCGGATCTGGCGCTTGCGGGTCTCCTTGCGGCCGAGCCCGATGATGGTGCTCTTCAGCGTCGGGGCCGCCTCGACCGTTGTGCGGTATCGGATCCACAGATTCTCGATCCGGATCGCCAGATCAGAGTCTGACTGCAAAGTCGCGCTCCCTCGATATGAACAGCCAGGCTCCCAGCAGCAGCGACACGACCGCCCAGGCGATCGACACGAGCAGGTAGGTGACCGACGGCCACTGCCCCTCCCACAGCGCGGTGATCGAGCCGATCACCGTGCCCAGCGGGTTGCCGTAGAAGAGGATCTCGCCCTTCAGCCCGTGGTGCAGCAGTTTGCTGGGCAGGTACAGCACGGGCGTCACGTAGAGCCAGATGCGCAGCAGGTAGCCCAGGAAGCGGCTGGTGTCGCGGAAGTAGACCGTCATGGTGCCGAAGACCATCGCGAGCCCGAAGCTGGTGACCGTGAGGATCACCAGGTAGACCGGCAGCAGGACCAGTGAGGCCGAAAGCGGCGGGATGGTGTTCGAGCTGTCGGTGAGGTAGAAGCCGAGGTAGATCACCAGGAAGACCGGGATCGAGGGCAGGTACATGATGAACGCCGAGATCACCGAGGAGAACGGCAGCAGCGCGCGGGGGAAGGCCTGGTTGAGGATGAGCTTGCCGCCCATCGTCACCGAGACCGCCCCGAGCGACATCGCGTTCTGCGCGTAGTACCAGGTGAAGATGCCCACCACGATGTGCAGCAGGTTGAGCTCACCGGTGGCGCCCTTGCTGCTGGCGCTGCCGCTCAGGATGGTGATGAGCACGTAGTAGACCAGGGCGAGCATGAGCGGGTTGAGCACGACCCAGACGGTGCCCAGGGCCGTTTCGAAGTTGCTCGCCTTCTGCGTCGAACGCGACATCTCGTAGGCGAACCGGCGACGCCTCCAGAACTCCTTCAGATACGGTCCCAGCGGCGGAAGGCTCGCCTTGTGCGGCTCGTAGACATGCACCTCGTCGACGAAGTCGGAAGTGTTTCTCACGTGCTCCATCCGTGCTCGCTCGCGTCGGGCCGCCGGCCCGCCACGCCCAGGAACGGCGCCAACGCGGCCGCCGACATCCTCCCATCATGGGTGGCCCTGACCCAATCCCGGCCACGCTCGGCGACAGCGCGTGCGCCGTCACGGTCCTCGAGGACCTGCTCGAGGACCCCGGGGAGGGTGACCGAGGTCACCTCGACGATGGGCAGCTCGGCCGGCACCCGGGACCTGATCGTCTCCCCCACCTCACCCAGCACGAGACGACCGGCTGCCATCGCCTGGGCGGCCTGTACGCCGTAGAGCCCCAGCCCGACCTGGTCGACGAGGATGTCCGCCGCGGTGATCACCTCAGGCATCTGGGCGCTGGGCACCGCCTCCAGCCGGCGGTAGTCGATCAGCCCGCGCTCGGCGAAACCGGTGAGCACCGCGTCGATGACCTGGCTGCCCTTGAGCAGGGGGTTGCTCGGCACGTGCGCGACGACCGGGGTGGGCGAGGCCAGCACCGGTGGACCCGGGACCCAGATGTCCAGGTCGACGACCACCGGCAGCCAGGTGGCCTCCTCCACGTAGTCGAGCAGGTCCGGGGTGGACACGAAGACCGGCGCGTCGGGGCCGAACCATTCCCGCAGCGCCGCCACCGCCCGGCGGTTGCGCGCCGCGGTGGCCTCCAGCCGGTCCCGGAGGTCGGGCGGGCAGTAGCGGAACGCTGAGAGCGGGTGACGCTGCAGGTGCACCGACGGGCTGCGCACCTCCGAACCGTGGAAGACCAGCGCGGTCGCCACCTCGAGCCGGCGCAGGTCGGCCAGGTCGGCCAGCACGGTCCCCTCGTCGGGCACCCCGCGGCGCCCGCCCAGGAAGGCCAGCCCGGACTCGACGAGGGCATGGCTGACGTTGTCGACGACCTCGGCCCGCCGGACCGCCTGCCAGGAGGGGTCGAACCAGTCCTGCCGGCTGACCCGCTCATCGGCCGGGAAGGCGAAAGGACCGTCGTTGCCGTCCAGCACGAGACAGGACGCGCTGACACCGTCCAGATGGGTCTGCGCCGCCCTCGCCCAGGCCCAGCCCTGCCCTGCCGAGTTCGTGGGCCCCACCCCGAGGGCCACGCCTCGGCTCTGAAGCAGGCCCGCACGGCGGCTGGTGTCGGTGGGAAGCTCGCCGAGCAGGTCGCGGTAGATGCCGCGCAGCACCTCGGTCTGGGCGTCCCAGGAGAACTCGTAGCGCAGCACCTCATCGGCCAGCTTCGCCCGGTAGGTCTCCAGGTCGGCCAGCACCTGCGAGACCACCCGGGCCAGGTCCTTCGGGTCACCGGCGACGAAGGCCTCGCCGATGCCGCGTTCATGAACCAGGCGGGTCTGCACCTCGACGTCGCTCGTGATGATCGGCAGCCCGGCCTGCAGGTACTCGAAGAACTTGTTCGTCAGGGCCCAGTCGTGGTTGAGGCCCTCGTGCAGCAGCGGGATGACCCCGACCGTGGCGGTGCTGAGGTAGTCCACGACCCGGTGGGAGTCGACGAAGGGCACCAGGTGCAACCGGTCAGCCACGCCCAGGCGCTCGGCGCTGCGCGCCAGCTCCACGGTGTAGCTGCTCGCGGCGCGGGACACCACGGCCAGGTGCACCCCGGGAAGCAGCGGAAGTGCCTGCACGACCGTGTGCACGCCGCGGGGCCGGGCCAGGCCGCCGGAGTAGACCAGCAGCGGCACGTCCTCAGCCAGCCCCGCCGCGGCGCGCACCGACGGTGCCGGGTCCCCGGGTGCGCGGCGCTCGACGATGGGGGCGTTGAGGACGAGGTCGGGCTTTCGGGGCAGGTCGAAGCGCCGGCGGAGGGCCTGCGCGATCGGCTCGCACACGGTGATGACCCGATCGGCGCCGCGGATGTACTGCGCCTCGTGGTCGGCATAGGCGGCGACCACGCGGGCCGGGGGGTTGGGCAGCCCAGCGACGTACTCCCTGGCGTCATAGACCCAGCAGCAGCGCCGACCCTCGACCCGGGCCCGGGCCACCGCGCGGTCGGCCACGCTCATCAGGTAGACGTCGTGGACGTGGATGACGTCGGGGGCCAGCTCGTCCAGCTCGGGCCCGAGCACGACCTCGTAGTCGAGCAGCTGCGGGGTGACCGCCTCCCAGCGCGCCGCCACCGGCACCGCAAGGAAGACCCGCAGCAGCGCCGCCCGGACGGGCCCGTGCAGGTGCCCGCGGCTGCGCCGTCGCATCCGCCGGTTGAGCAGTCCCTCGCGCAGCCAGATCCAGCGCCGCCAGGCACGAAGCAGCCGGCGCCTGACTCCCCGGCGGACCTCGAAGGAGCGCTGCTGGCGAGGGCCTGCCGGGCTGCGGCCGATCACGCGCCCGTCCTCGGCGGCAAGCTCGCGCGCCGCCACCCACCAACGACCCTTCGCGGCCATCGCGTCGTCGCGGCACTGGTAGCCGAACCGCCACGAGCTGGCCAGCCGCCGAGGCAGGGTCCGGGCGCGCGCCTCGGCGATGGGGGTGGGCACCGGAAGCCGGATCACGTGCGCCCCGTCCACCACGACGTCGGAGCGCTCCTCGGTCGAGGAGATGCCGAGCAGGGTGACCCGCAGGCCGAAGGAGGCCAGGGCACGGGCGTAGCGCAGCACCCGACTGTCGGCGGTGACGTCGTTGGCGATCAGCAGCACCACGTGCGGGGTCGATCCGGAGCTCACCGCGGAAGGGTACTTCCCGGGCCGGGGACCCCCGGTGCACGTCGCTTCGACGCGTCGAGGCGACGGTAGCCTGTGCAGTCGACCGTTCAAGATCACATACGGAGTGATGGTGCGCGTTCTCAGCGTCGTGGGGGCCCGGCCCCAGTTCGTCAAGCTCGCCCCAGTCGCGGCGGCGCTGGCAGCGACCGGGCACGAGCACGTCATCGTGCACACCGGTCAGCACTACGACACCGAGATGTCCGACGTCTTCTTCGCCGACCTGAGGATCCCCAGCCCCGACGAGCACCTGGGCGTCGGCTCGGGCAGCCACGGGGTGCAGACCGGGGCGATGCTCGCGGCGCTGGACGGGGTCCTCGAGCGCCACCGGCCGGACTGGGTGCTCGTCTACGGCGACACGAACTCCACCCTGGCGGGGGCGCTGAGCGCCGTGAAGCTGCACCTGCCGGTGGCCCACCTCGAGGCCGGGCTGCGCTCCTTCAACCGGCGCATGCCCGAGGAGCACAACCGGGTGCTCACCGACCACGCGGCTGACCTGTGCCTGGCGCCCACCGACGCGGCGATGGCCCAGCTGGCCCGGGAGGGACTCGCCGGGCGCTGCGTGCTGGTCGGCGACGTCATGACCGATGTCTGCCTGCGGGTCCGCGACACCGTGCTGGCCGGCGGTTCGGCTCCTCAGGCGGACCTGCCGAAGGAGCCATTCGTCGTGGCGACCATCCACCGGGCCGACAACACCGATGACCCGGCTCGGCTTGAGGCCATCGTGGCCGCGCTGGCCGCCCTGCCCCGCACCGTCCTGCTGCTGGCCCACCCTCGGCTGGTGGCCCGCGCGGCCGCGGCGGGGGTGGAGCTGAGCCGGGGCCGGATCCGGGTCAGCCGGCCCCGCAGCTACCCCGAGACGGTGGCCGCGCTGCTGCGCGCGACGGGGGTGGTTACCGACTCCGGCGGCCTGCAGAAGGAGGCCTACCTGCTCGGCACCCCGTGCACGACCGTGCGGACGGAGACGGAGTGGACCGAGACCCTGCAGGACGGGTGGAACGTGCTCGCGGAGCCGGGCGAGCTGGTCGAGCGCGTCCAGCGGGCTCGCCCGCAGGCACCGCGTGGTGCCCCCTTCGGTGACGGGCACGCCGCCGAGGCGGTGGTGACGGCCCTGCGCGAGGCTCAGCGGTCCAGCAGCCTCGCATAGACCCCGAGCAGGACCTTCTCCTGCCTCTGCCAGCTGAAGCGCTCACGCACGCCCGGATCCATGGCCGCATCCCGGTAACGCTGCGGGTCGGCGAGCACCCGGTTGAGCGCCGCAGCCAGCGACTGGGCGTCCCCCGCCGTCCACACCTCCCCGACCCCGAGCTCACGGGTCAGCCGGGCCATCGTCGCCACCCCGCTGGTCACCACCGGAAGACCGGCGTGGAGGTAGTCGAAGAACTTGTTCGGCAGCGCCAGCTCGTGGTTGACCGGTCCCTGGCTGAGCCCGTGCACCCCCACCGTCGCCGCGGACAGGAAGGCGACGAGCTGGCTGGTCGCGACATAGGGCACGAAGTGCAGCCGCTCGGCGGTCCCGGCGCGCCCTGCCGCCTCGACCAGCCCTGCGACGAAGCGGTTCTCCGGCCCGGCGTTGGTCACGATGACGGCGTGCAGCCCGGGCACCAGCGCCAGCACGTCGACGAGCTCGACCACCCCGCGGTCCGGGCCGATGTTGCCGCTGTAGACGGCGAGCGGCTCGTCGGCGCCCACGCCGGCCAGGGCTCGCAAGTCAGGCACCGGCCCGTGCGCGTGCTGGCCCAGCACGGGGGTGTTGAGCACGACCGCGGGCCGCTCGGGCAGCCCGAGGCGGCTGGCCAACAGCTCGGCGATCGGCTCGCTCACCGTGATGACCGCATCGGCCCTGCCGGCGTACTCCTCCTCGATGCTGGCCCAGCCGCGGATGCGTTCGGGTCCATAACGGGTCAGGCCGGGGACGAACTCGTGGGCGTCGTAGACCAGCCGGGTGGCACGGCCGCGCAGCCGGGCCCGGTCCACGGCCCGTGCGGCCACACCGAGCAGGTGCACGTCGTGGGCGTGCACGAGGTCGGCGTCGAGCTGGTCCAGCTCGTGACCGAAGGTGGCCTCCAGGTCGTACTGCTCGGGCAGCTGACGCCGCCAACCACCGAACCAGCGGGTGTGCAGCATCACCTGCTGGACCCTCCCGAAGGGCCCGACCCGCAGCAGCCGCGGCGACTCGGCCAGGTGGCGCAGCCGGTTGCGGGCGTAGACCACGCGGCGGCGCAGGCGCCCGACGCTTCGGCGCAACGCGACCTGGCCCTCCAGCAGCCGGTCGGGCCGCCCACCCGCGCGGGCGGCGGCGGCACGTCCGGCCAGGGACTCGGTCTGCTGGTCGGCGACGTTGCGCAGCCGCACCGCCGCGACCGCCTCGTCACGGTCGTGGAAGGCCAGCGGGACCAGCAGCCGGCGGCGACGGACCCGGCGGGCCCGCAGCAGGTCCTGCACGTGCGGGGTCACGGTGATGTTGCGCAGCTCGAAACCGTCCAGCTGCTCGACCGGTGCAGCCCCCTCGGGTGCGACCCCGAGCACGGTGACCCGGTAGCCGGCGCGGGCCGCGCTGGCGGCGGACTTGCGCACCCGCGCGTCGTGGTGCACCGGGTTGGCGACCACCATGACCACGTGCGCGGCCCCATGGCGGGTCTCAGCTCGACTGGCCACGCGCCCCTCCTCGGACTGCCCGCGACGCACGGCTGTCGGCACCGGTGACCAGCGCGGTGACCGCCTCGGCGAGCTCGGTGTACGCCGCCAGCCCTGCGGCCTGCTCGACCCACCAGGCGCGGGCCGCGCGCACCGTGGCGGCGTGCCCGTCGGGGTCGGCCTCCCACTCGCGCAGCACCGCGGCGGCCTCGCTGGCGCTCGCCGCGGTGCGCCCCGCCCCGCTCGCGCCCAGCGCGGCGGTGACCCGGGGCAGCGGGCTGGCCAGCACGGCCAGCCCGGCGGCGGCGTACTCGTAGACCTTCGAGGGCATCGCCCGGCGAAACGCCGGGGTGTCCTCCAGCAGGGCCAGGCCCGCCCACGCGCCGGCTGCCAGCGCCCACGAGCGCACCGGGTCGAGGCGACCGTGGAAGCGCACCCTGTCGGCGGCCGGGGAGCGGGCGCGCCACCCGGCCAGCCACTCCCGGTCGCCCTCGGCGACCGGGCCGATGACGTCGAGGGTCCACCCCGGGGCGTCCTCGACCGCGGCGAGCATGGTGCGCAGCCCGCGGGAGGCGCGCACATCCCCGATGTAGACCGCCCGTGGCGCGGGCTCCCGCTGCGTCGGCTCCGGCAGCTGCGCGGGGCTGGGCAGGTTGCGCAGCACGATCCGGCGCCGGGCCCGGTGCGGCGGGACGTGCTCGTCGGCCACCGTCGTCAGGTCGGCCGAGCCGGTCAGCAGGTCGCCCAGGCGGGCCACCGCCCGGGCGGCACCGCCGGCCGCGCCACGCGCCCAGGACCGGTCGGCCAGCAGCGGCAGGTAGTCCTCGTAGACGTCGGCCACCCAGGGCCTTGCGCGCACCAGCCGGTCCAGCGCCGCGGCCGGGGCCAGGTCCGGGGCCAGGGTGAGCAGCACCCGGCCGCGTGCCTGGGCCGGCAGCACGAGCGACCGGGCTGCCCGCCAGCCCGGCCCGACCCGTGGCAGCACCCGGACGTCAACACCGGGCGGGGCATCACCGGCCCGGCCTGTGCCGATCACCTCGACCCGCAACCCGGCCGCGCTCAGCGCCCCGACGATGCGGTGCAGCCGGGCGTCGGCGACGTCGTGCACCGGGCTGAGCACGCTGACGTCGGGCCGGTCGCAGCGGCCGGCGGCGCCCAAGCCGGCATAGACCTCGCGCAGCCTCGCTT
>JAJZTN010000198.1 GCA_021848885.1 Actinomycetes bacterium | reverse complement strand
GAGCGTCGAGGACCTGGCGCAGCAGGGCGCGCTGGGTGATGTCGAGCCCGAGGTTGCGGTGCGCAACCTCATCAAGGCGCTGGGCAAGGGCGTGCTCAAGGTGATGTCGAAGATGGGCATCTCCACGGTGGCCTCCTACCGCGGCGCGCAGGTCTTCGAGGCCGTCGGGCTGTCCCATGAGCTCGTCGAGCGCTACTTCACCGACACCGTCTCCCGCCTGGGCGGGGTAGGGCTGGACGTGCTCGCCGAGGAGGTGGCGCGCCGGCACCGGCGGGCCTACCCGCCGCGTGGTTCGGGCCCGGCGCACCGCCGGCTCGAGGTCGGCGGTGAGTACCAGTGGCGCCGGGAAGGCGAGCCGCACCTGTTCGACCCCGAGACGGTGTTCCGGCTCCAGCACTCCACCCGCACCCGCCGCTACGACGTCTTCAAGGACTACACCAGCCGGGTGGACGAGCAGTCCGAACGGCTGATGACCCTGCGTGGGCTGTTCGAGTTCCGCGAGGGTGTGCGCCCGGCTGTCCCGCTCGAGGAGGTCGAGCCGGTCTCGGAGATCGTCAAGCGTTTCTCCACCGGGGCGATGTCCTACGGGTCGATCTCGCGGGAGGCGCACGAGACGCTGGCCATCGCGATGAACCGGCTCGGTGCCCGCTCCAACACCGGCGAGGGCGGCGAGGACGTCGATCGGCTCTACGACGAGCGGCGTTCGGCCATCAAGCAGGTGGCCAGCGGCCGCTTCGGGGTCACCAGCGAGTACCTGAGCGCGGCCACGGACCTGCAGATCAAGATGGCCCAGGGTGCCAAGCCCGGGGAGGGCGGCCAGCTGCCCGGCCACAAGGTCTACCCGTGGGTGGCCCGGACCCGCCACTCCACACCGGGGGTGGGGCTCATCTCCCCGCCGCCGCACCACGACATCTACTCGATCGAGGATCTTGCCCAGCTCATCCACGACCTGAAGAACGCCAACCCGGCGGCCAGGGTCCACGTCAAGCTCGTCGCGGAGTCGGGGGTCGGCACGGTCGCCGCGGGGGTGAGCAAGGCCCATGCCGACGTCGTGCTCATATCCGGGCACGACGGCGGCACCGGAGCGTCCCCGCTCACCTCGCTCAAGCACGCCGGTACGCCGTGGGAGCTGGGTCTGGCCGAGACGCAGCAGACCTTGCTGCTCAACCGGCTGCGCGACCGGATCGTGGTGCAGACCGACGGCCAGCTCAAGACCGGCCGCGACGTCGTCGTGGCGGCGCTGCTGGGGGCCGAGGAGTTCGGTTTCGCCACCGCGCCGCTGGTGGTCAGCGGGTGCGTGATGATGCGGGTCTGTCACCTGGACACCTGCCCGGTCGGGGTGGCCACCCAGAACCCGCAGCTGCGCAAGCGGTTCACCGGGCGGCCGGAGTTCGTCGTGACCTTCTTCGAGTTCATCGCCGAGCAGGTGCGCGAGCACCTGGCCCGGCTGGGTTTGCGGACCCTGGCCGAGGCCGTCGGTCAGGTGGAGATGCTCGACACCCGACGCGCGGTGGCGCACTGGAAGGCCAGCGGGATGGACCTGTCCCCGCTGCTGCACCTGCCCGACATCGAGCCCGGTGCGCCGCGCCGGCAGATGGTGGGGCAGGACCACGGGCTGGAGAAGGCCCTTGACCACGAGCTGATCGCCCGCGCCGCCGACGCCCTCGAGCACGGCACACCGGTGCGCATCGAGGTCGACATCCGCAACGTCAACCGGACCGTGGGCACGATGCTCGGGCACGAGGTGACCCGCCGCTACCGCGGCGCGGGCTTGCCGGAGGACACCATCGACATCACCCTGACGGGCTCGGCCGGGCAGTCCCTGGGTGCCTTCCTGCCCCGCGGGATCACCCTGCGCCTGCTCGGGGACGCCAACGACTACGTCGGCAAAGGACTGTCCGGGGGACGCATCATCCTCCGGCCCGCACCCACGGCCGCCTTCCAGGCCGAGCGCAACGTCATCGCGGGCAACGTCATGCTCTACGGGGCGACCTCGGGGGAGGCCTTCGTCCGCGGCCTGGTGGGGGAGCGTTTCGCGGTGCGCAACTCCGGGGCGACCGCGGTGGTGGAGGGCGTGGGCGACCACGGCTGCGAGTACATGACCGGCGGGACGGTCGTCGTGCTCGGCCCGACGGGGCGCAACTTCGCCGCTGGGATGAGCGGTGGGACGGCGTACGTGCTGGACCTGCGGCCCGGGCGGGCCAACGTGGAGATGGTCGACCTCGAGCCGCTGGACGCCGAGGACCGCGAGCTCGTCGGGCTGCTGGTCCGTCGCCACGGTGAGCAGACCGGCTCGAGGGTGGCTGCGCGGCTGCTGGAGGACTGGGAGGCCTCGGTGTCCCGGTTCACCAAGGTCATGCCACGGGACTACCGCCGGGTGCTGGCCGCGCGGACCGCGGCCGTGGAGTCGGGCCTGGACCCGGACTCCACCGAGGCCTTCGCATCGATCATGGAGACCGCACATGGCTGACCCGAAGGGCTTCCTCACCACGCAGCGGGACCTGCCGCAGCGTCGGCCGGTGCCCGTGCGGCTGCGCGACTGGCGCGAGGTCTATGAGGAGCAGCCGGCGCGGGAGACCGCGGCGCAGGCGGGACGCTGCATGGACTGCGGCATCCCGTTCTGCCACTCCGGCTGCCCGCTGGGCAACCTCATCCCGGAGTGGAACGACCTGGTCTGGCGCGGTGACTGGGCCGAGGCGAGCGAACGGCTGCACGCAACCAACAACTTCCCGGAGTTCACCGGCCGGCTCTGCCCCGCGCCGTGCGAGACCGCCTGCGTGCTGGCGATCGACCCGAGCACCACGAGCGGGGCTGTGACGATCAAGCAGGTCGAGGTCTCCATCGCCGACCGTGCCGTTGTCGGTGGCCGGCTGGTCCCGCTGCCACCCGACCGTCTGTCGGGCCGGACGGTGGCCGTCATCGGCAGCGGCCCGGCCGGGTTGGCCGCCGCCCAGCAGCTCACCCGGGCCGGGCACACCGTCGTGGTCTTCGAACGGGCCGACGCCGTCGGTGGGCTGCTGCGCTACGGCATCCCGGAGTTCAAGCTGGAGAAGGCGCACCTGGACCGCCGGCTGGCCCAGATGCGGGCCGAGGGCACGAAGTTCCGGGTCAACGTCGAGGTCGGGGTGGACATCACCGGTCAGGTGCTGCGTGAGCGCTACGACGCCGTGGTGCTGGCGACCGGGGCCACCGCCTGGCGTGACCTGACGGTCCCCGGGCGCGAGCTGGCCGGGGTGCTGCAGGCCATGGAGTACCTGCCGCACGCCAACCGGGCGGTCAGCGACCCGGCGTACCAGGTGCCCGTCAGCGCCGCGGGACGGCACGTGGTGATCATCGGCGGCGGGGACACCGGGGCCGACTGCCTAGGCACCGCGCTGCGCCAGGGCGCCGCCTCGGTGCACCAGCTGGAGATCCTCCCCCACCCGCCGCAGGAGCGGCCCGGGCACCAGCCGTGGCCGACCTACCCGATGGTCTACCGGGTCTCCTCGGCCCACGAGGAGGGCGGCGAGCGGGTCTACGCGGTCAGCACGAAGCGGTTCGTGGGCGATGAGACCGGCCGGGTCAGGGCCCTGGAGCTGGTCGAGGTGGAGCTGGTCGATGGCCAGTTCCGCGAGGTCCCCGGCAGCGAGCGCGAGCTGGCCGCCGACCTCGTGCTGCTCGCGATGGGCTTCCTCGGCCCACAGCGTGGGCCCCTGCTGGACCAGCTCGGTGTGCGCCTGGACGAGCGCGGGCTGATCGCACGGGACGCCGGGTTCGCCACCAACGTCCCGGGGGTCTTCGTCGCCGGGGACGCCGGTCGCGGGCAGTCCCTCATCGTGTGGGCAATCGCCGAGGGCCGCTCCGCGGCCGCCGCGGTGGACCGCTGGCTCTCCGGGGACACCCAGCTGCCGGCACCGGTCACCCCGGCGATGCGACCGCTTGCCGTCTGAGGGCGGTCCCGGTCCGATGGAAGCGATTACTAGGCTCATGGGTATGCGACGAGCCAAGATTGTCTGCAC
>JAJZTN010000197.1 GCA_021848885.1 Actinomycetes bacterium | reverse complement strand
TTCCGATCTCTGGGCACCGACCCGGCCACCCGCGGCCGCGGCGTAGGGCGTGCTCTCGTGGAGGCGGCCATCGAGAGGGCCCGCCAGGCTGGGGCGTCTGGGGTGGTGCTCTGCACGATGCCGAGCATGCTCGCCGCGCGGCGTCTCTACGAGAGACTGGGCTTCCACCGTGACCCGACCCTTGACCGCGAACCCCTGCCCGGTCTCACGGTGCTCGGCTACCGGCTCGCGCTCAACGCAGCAGGGATCGAGGCAGCGGGGATCGAGGCAGCGGGGATCGACGCAGGGGGGACCGACGCAGCAGGGATCGAGGCAGCGGGGACCAGCAGGGTCTGACCCGCCCGCACGACCGCGGAGCCCATCCCGTTGAGCTGCTCCAGTCGGATGACAGTGTCGCGCGGGTCATCGGCCGGAGCCACCTTCAGGGCGATCTCCCACAGCGTCTGGCCAGGGTGAACCACGAGCGTCGTCAGGGCGGGGGTGCTCAGGGCCCTCGTACTGGCACCCACTGCCCGGGCCATGCCCAGCAGCAGGGCAGAGATCAGGGCGAGCAGGACCAGCAACGCCAGCAGCCGGCCGCGCCGGGTCAGCCGCAAGCGCGGCAGCGCCTGCGGGCGCGGGCAGGCTTGGCCCCGCGGGCCCGGGCGGGCTTGGGCCTGCGGGCCCGGGCGGGCTTGGGCCTGCGGGCCCGGGCGGGCAGACCCGGCCCGGCGCCGACTGCGAGCCGGGCGGGGCGCGGCCGCGGTGAAGGTCAGGGTGCTCATCGGTCCTCCTGCGACGGGGAAGGTCGAACGGATGTTCGATCGAACGTCTGTACGCTTTCTACCGCAGGTGACCGACAAGCGCCAGCGACACTTCGAACACATGTTTGAAACGGGTGTTCGATCGGGCTAGCGTGTCGCTCACGGTCGAGGGGCGACCGGCGGATTCGGAGGCGACAGTGGGCGAGTCAGGGCGGGGCGGCTCATCCGGCAGCGCAGGACAGCGCGGGTCCTCGGGCCGGTCCTCGGGTCGGTCCTCGGGCGGGTCGGAGCGTGGCACCGGACGTCGTACCGGGACCGGTCAGGTGCACCAGATGCCCGACGGGCCAACAGACGAGGAGGGTCTGACCCCGCGCCAGCGGCGCGTGCTCGAGGTGATCCGCGACTCGGTCGAGCGTCGGGGGTACCCGCCGAGCATGCGGGAGATCGGCGACGCCGTCGGGCTGACCTCGCCCTCATCGGTCGCCCATCAGCTGGCCACCCTCGAGCGCAAGGGCTACCTGCGGCGCGACCCGAACCGGCCGCGCGCCATCGAGGTGCGAGACCTGCACAGCGCGACGACCGCCGTGCCCAGGGGTGAGACGGCGTACGACGAGACCGACAGCCGCGACGCCCGACCGGCACCCTCCTACGTTCCGCTGGTCGGCCGCATCGCCGCCGGTGGCCCGATCCTGGCCGAGCAGGCGATCGAGGACGTCTTCCCGCTACCCCGCCAGATCGTCGGGGACGGGCAGCTCTTCCTGCTCAAGGTGGTCGGGGACTCGATGGTCGACGCAGCGATCTGCGATGGCGACTGGGTGGTCGTGCGCCAGCAGCAGGTCGCCGAGAACGGCGACATCGTCGCGGCGATGATCGAAGGGGAGGCGACGGTGAAGACCTTCCAGCGCCGCGAAGGGCACGTGTGGCTGCTGCCCCACAACCAGGCCTACCAGCCGATCCCCGGTGACGAGGCGGTCGTCCTGGGTCGGGTCACCGCCGTGCTGCGCCGAGTCTGAGCAAGGGGCTCGGCACGCCGGCATCCAGTGGATGCGCGTGGGCGCTGCGCCTTCAGCCCGCGACGAGCACCGACGGGGCCTGACGGATCCGCAGCGGGACCTCGGTCCCAGTGATGGTCACGGTCCCGGGCACGGGGATCCACGGGCCCCCAGCCACCCGGAACTCGCCGCGGTAGGTGATGTCCACGCGGGCGAGAACCTCCGCGGGTTGACGGTAGGTGTGGGTGACGGAGGGGTTGGGGTAGCGGGACCCGGCATCGGCGGTCGGCCCGAAAGTGGCGCCGTCGCCGAAGACGTAGAGGTAGCGCGTCGGGCTTGCCAGCACCTGGACCGACTGCCCGAGCAGAGTCACCGTGAATGCCTGGGCCGTGGTCTGGACCGCGAACGCGGTGGCGAAGTTGACCAGCGTGGTCGGGTGCGGCTCGACGATCACGCTGCCACCCCGCAGCGGGAGTCGGCGCATCTCACGCAGCACGAGGTCGGGGGTAACCGTGGCATCACCGCCGGGTGGGGCAGCTCGACACTGCGAGGCGAGCTGGGCAATGCGCACCAGCGTGTACTCCGGCAGCTGGTAGGTCAGCACCCAGTGGAAGTAGCGGACGAAGGTCCCACCCTGTGGGCAAGTCGTCGCCTCGGCACACATGAGGTCGCCGCCGAGCGGACCGTTACCGGAGCAGGCCGGAGCCCAGCGGTCCACCGATACGGTGTCGGGAGGGGCCAGACCGGCGGCGACCGCGGTGGCACCTTGGCCTTGGGCGTGCTGGGCGGCCTCGCCCAGGACATCGAATCCGCTAGTGGTCGTACCTGCACAAACCTCAACGCCCAATAGGTCGCGCTGACAAGCCTCATCTGCCGCGGACGCGGGAGTGCCGATAGCCATGAGGACCGCGACGACTGCCCCGGCACACCCACCCAAGGACAGCATGCGCCGGGCCTCACTTCTGGACATTGAGGGCCTCATAGTCAGCAATGGACCAATGAGTGCCCTTCCAAAGGAGGTTGAACCGATACGTTGCCGTTTCAACTTCAACTCCGCTCATGCGGCCATCCGAAGCAGTCGGCCGAGTTGCCGACGCGTGCGGTCGGGTAGCAGTTGCGATGACTTCTGACGACGAGGCATTCCGGATGCTGACGCATTGCGCGCTCAGCACAATGAGGTCGGGCTCGTACTTGCGCGGCGCATCACTTCCAAGGGATGACGCCCAGGCATCCAACTGGGCTCTGCACGACTCGCAGTCGTCTTCAGTGAATTGCGCGACCACTGCCGGATCTCCACCATGGAAGCCGAAGTTCAGGAGCTCGAAATAGTGGCGGACGGCGGCCTCGGCGCCGGCGGCTGTCCGCTCGCTGATGCGTGGGTCGGGCACCGGTGCGGCCAGGGTCGGCGTACTCGACGTCGTGCCGGATGCACCGGGCGACGGGTCGGCGGAGGAGGGCGCACGAGTGCCGGTCAGCGAGCCCAGGGTCGAGGCCGGCGGACCCGAGTCGCCGCCGCAGCCGGCCAGCGGCGCAACCATGGCGGTCAGCACCCCCGCCGCGACCCGACGCCCCAGCAGCCGCTGCATGGCTGGGGAAGGTAGACGACCCGGGCGGCCCGGTCAGCCGGAACGGGACAATCTGTGGACAGCCACGCCCTCAGGGGCACCACAGGTCACTCGAGGCCCATCCCGAACACGGTCTGCACGCTCGCGCCCGGCTCGAGCCTGGTGACTCCCACCCCGGTGGCCAGCGCGTTGGGAGGTGCGGTCATCGGCTCGGCGGCCATCCCGCGGCGGGCCCTCGCCGGGGCCAGGCCATCGCCGGAGAAGACTTGCAGGTAGCCGAAGGACTCCTCCGCCCACAGCGACGCGGTGACACCGTCCGGCCCGGTCAGCCGGACCCAGGCCCGACCCGCGTCGTCACGTGCCAGCTCGCCGAAGGCCACGTCGACCGCCAGACCACGCAAGCTGCGCGGCTTGGCGAAGTCGTACGGCGTACCGGCCACCGGGACGACCCCGGTGGGCAGCAGTCGCACGGGGTCGGTCTGCACCTGGGTCCCGGCCTCGAGCTGCAGCACACACTCGTCCAGCACGGCCCCCGCCCCCGGGGAGAGGTAGGGATGGTGGCCCTGCGCATAGGGGGCCGCCCGGTCGCCGTGGTTGGTCGCCCGGGTCGTCACGGAAAGCCCCCCAGCGCTGAGCTCGTAGTCGACCTCGACGTCGAGGGTGAAGGGGTAGCCCGGCATCGGGTGGATCCGGGTCGACATCACCACCCGGGACTGCCACCGATGGGCGGGC
>JAJZTN010000196.1 GCA_021848885.1 Actinomycetes bacterium | reverse complement strand
ATGAGCCGGGGGTGCAGCACGTCGAAGGCGAACTTGCGATCCGGGCAGGTGACCCGGAAGCGGCGGTTGAACTCCTCGCTTTCCAGGTGGATGTCCTCGGCGCCGAGCCCGATCGCCGAGGCGGCCCGCCTAAAGATGTTGTCCGGGGTGACCTCCAGGCGCGGCAACGGCACCGGAAGGCCGACCGCGACCACCGCGAAACGGTGCGTCGACGTGGAGCGGCTGCCCTTGGAGTCGGTCGACGAGGTCACATAGGAGTAGTCGAACGCCAGGGCAGGACGATCGCCCACCGAGCCGCGCATGACGTTGCGCACCCGACGGCGCTCACCGGTCCCGAAAGGCGTCCCCGACCAACGCGACGCCAGCGAGTCCTCCGCCCCGACGTAGCTCCAGCCGTGCTGCGCGCACCAGGTGAGCAGCGCCTCGCGACGGTTGCGGTCCAGGGCCCAGGCACCGGCGGCTATCGCGATGGCGATGAGTACGCCGAGGAACGCCGGGAGATAGGGCAGGTAGTCCAGGGACACGGCCGGGTCAGGCCAGCCCGAGATCGGCCAGGGAGTACGCCCAGCGGTAGTCCAGCCCCTCGGCCTGGACCCGCTCCCGGGCGCCGGTGTCGCGGTCAGCGATCACCGCGACCCCGACCACCTCGGCCCCCGCCGCACGAAGCGCCTCGACGGCGGTCAACACCGACCCACCAGTGGTGGAGGTGTCCTCCACGGCGAGCACCCGCCGCCCGGTCACGTCGGGGCCCTCGATGCGCCGCTGCAGGCCGTGGGTCTTCTCGGCCTTGCGTACGACGAAGGCGTCCAGCCGTCGGCCCCCGGCCGCGGCAGCGTGCAACATCGCCGCGGCCACCGGGTCGGCGCCCATGGTCAGCCCACCCACGGCGTCGTAGTCGAGCTCGCCGGTGAGCTCGAGCATCACCCGCCCGACCAGCGGGGCGGCCTCACCGTCGAGGGTGATCCGACGCAGATCCAGGTAGTAGTCGGTCTCGCGGCCCGAGGCCAGCGTCACTTTCCCGTGTACGACGGCCTTGGCCCGGATCTGGTCCAGCAGCTGATCGCGATCGGAGGCGGGGGAGGTCATGAGACCGCACACTAGGGCAGCCGGCGAGCGGGCAGGCCAGGTCTGCCCGCTCAGCCGCGTCGGCGGTGTGTGGCGCCTTCGCTGCCGCGGTGACCCGGCCCGCTCAGCCGCGTCGGCGGTGCAGCAGCTTCCAGATCAGCACCAGCAGCACCACACCGCCCAGCGCCGGGGCGAGCCGCTTGAGCACCGGCATGCCGGCGGTCTCGAAGAGGTTGATCGGCTCGGCTGACGGCGGTGACCACGAAGGGGCACCCCCGGCACCCCCGGCACCCGCGGCGGCCGAGGGGGCTCCCCCCGACTCTCCCGCCCCAGCGGCGGCGGGACCAGCGGGACCCCCAGCGGCCGCGCCGGCGGGACCCCCAGCGGCGGCGGGACCAGCGGGACCCCCGGCGGCCGCGCCGACCGTGCCCACCGCCGCGCCCCCGGCGGTGCCCGCCGTGCCCACCGCCGCGCCCCCGGCCGCGTCTCCGGTCGGCTCTGCCGGGCCACTGGCCTGGGTGCCGGCGGGCTCGGCCATCCGCTGCGCCAGGCAGTCGGCGAACTGCCCGATGATCTTGTTGCCCACGTCGTTGATCACGCCGCGGCCGAACTGGGCCGGCTTGCCGGTGATGCTCAGGTCGGTGCTCACCACCACCCTGGTCTGCTGCTCACCGAGCTGCTCGAGCTTGGTCAGCACGGTGGCCGAGGCGGTGCCGCTGCCGCGGGACTCCTTCCCGGAGGCCTCGATCACCACGGAGTGCGCCTGGTCATCCCGGTCCCGGAAGCGCGCCTGCCCGCCGTAGGAGATGGTCACCGGCCCGACCTTGACCTTGACCGTGCCCGTGAACTCATCACCCTCGACCGTCTGCAGCGTCGCCCCCGGCATGCACGGCGCGATCCGCTCAACGTCGAGCAGCGTGGCCCACGCTTGCTCGATCCCCGCGGGGACGGTGAACGAGTGCTCCAGCTCCATCGGTCCTCACTTTCACCTCGTCGTCGAGCACGGCCCAGCATGTCGATCATGACGCGGGCCGGTGCGCTGCGCCAACCAGCCACCGACCCGCCGCCTCACCCCACCCGCCGGCTCACCCCAGCCCGGCGGCCCGGTTCACCGCGCGCTCGACCAAGACCGTGGCCAGGTGGGCACGGTAGTCGGCCTGCCCGTGCAGGTCGCTGGGGGGGTTCGTCCCCTCTGCGGCATGCGCCGCGGCCGCGGCCACGACCGCCGGGTCCGCCTCGGCCCCGGCCAGCGCCGCCTCCGTGGCGCTGGCCCGCAGCGGGGTGGCACCCATGTTCGTCAGCCCCACACGAGCCTGCGCGATCGAGCCGTTGGAACGGCGTACGGCGGCAGCCACCGCCACGATCGCCCAGGCCTGCGCGGTGCGGGCGAACTTCTCGTAGGCGAATCCCCACCCCGGCCCGAGCTTGGGCACCCGCACCTCGACGAGCACCTCGTCGTGGCCCATGGCGGTGGTGAGGTAGTCGCGGAAGAAGTCCGCGGCGGGCACCGTACGCCGCCCGCCCGGGCCGGCCACGACGAGCTCGACGTCCAGCGCCCGGGCCACCGCCGGCAGGTCACCGGCCGGGTCGGCGTGCGCCAGCGAGCCGCCGAACGTGCCGCGGTGGCGGACCTGGCGGTCGGCTACCGTCGCGGTCGCCTCGGCCAGCAGCGGGGCGTGCTGGCGGACCAGCGGGTCGTGCAGCACGGTGTGGTGCGGGGTCATCGCACCGATGACGATGGCGTCGCCGTCGTCGCGCACACCGCGCAGCTCCGCCACCCCGCCGAGGTCCACCAGCAGCTCGGGGTAGGACAGCCGCAGCCGCAGCACCGGGATGAGGCTCTGCCCCCCGGCCAGGACCTTGGCGTCGTCCCCGGCGTCGGCCAGCGCGGCGACGGCGTCCTCGACCGAGCCGGGACGGACGTAGTCGAAGGATGCGGGGATCACGCGGCACCTCCTGAAGCTGTGCGGGCCTGCTGGATGGCCCGCCACACCCGCTCGGGTGTGGTGGGCATGCGGACGTCGGCGACCCCGAGGTGGCGCAACGCGTCGACGACGGCGTTGACCACGGCCGGGGTCGAGGCGATGGCGCCGGCCTCGCCGACCCCCTTGACGCCCAACGGGTGGGTCGTGGCCGGGGTGACGGTGCGGTCAGTGACGAAGGAGGGCAGGTCGGGTGCGGCCGGCACCAGGTAGTCGGCCAGCGACGCGCTGAGCAGGTTGCCGGCCTCGTCGTAGGAGGCCTCCTCGTAGAGCGCCTGGGCGATCCCCTGGGCCAGACCGCCGTGCACCTGCCCCTCGACGATGAGCGGGTTGATCACGTTGCCGATGTCGTCGACGCAGACATAGGAGCGGATGCTGACCCTGCCGGTGCGGGTGTCCACCTCCGTCGCGCACAGGTGCGTGCCGTGCGGGAAGGAGAACGCGCCGGGGTCGATGGTGGCGTCGGCGCTCAGCGTCGGGTCCAACCCGTCGGGCAGGTTGTGCGCGGTGAATGCCTCGAAGGCGACTTCCTGGATGGTCTTGACCGCCTCGGGGTTGCCGCGGACACCGAACTTCCCGGCCGTGAACTCCAGGTCGTCGGGGTCGCACTCGAGCAGGTGCGCGGCCATCACCTTGGCCTTGTCCACCACCCGCTGCGAGGCCTCCACGAGCGCGAGCCCGCCGACGGCCAGCGAGCGGGAGCCGTAGGTGTCCATCCCGTACGGCGCCATCCGGGTGTCCCCGTGCACGACGGCGATGTCCTCGAAGGCCACGCCGAGCTTGTCGGCGACGATCTGGCTCCACGCCGTCTCGTGACCCTGCCCGTGCGGCGAGGTGCCGGTGACGACCTCGACCTTGCCGGTGGGAAGCACCCGGATCGTGGCGGCCTCCCAGCCGCCGGCGACGTACTTCAGCGACGAGAGCACCCGTGAGGGAGCCAGCCCGCACATCTCGGTGAACGTCGACACCCCGATGCCCAGCTGGAC
>JAJZTN010000195.1 GCA_021848885.1 Actinomycetes bacterium | reverse complement strand
GCCACCCAGGCGCAGGTCTTCACCGAGAAGGCCGGGGTGAACACCGTGGTGATCGACTCGACCGATGACTTCGCCGGCATGTGCGCGAACCTGGCGCACTCGCTCTCGCTCTACACCGGGCAGATGTGCACCACCCCGCAGAACATCCTGCTGCCCGCCCAGGGGATCCCGACCGACGAGGGACATAAGACCCCGGCCGAGGTGGTTGCCGGGATCCGGTCCGGGATGGACCGGCTGCTCGGCGAGGACGCCCGCGCGGTGGAGCTGCTCGGTGCGGTGGTCAGCGACGCGGTGCTGAGCCGGCTGGAGGCCTCAGCGGCTGGTGGTGACGTGCTCGTGGCCTCCCGGCCGGTGACTCACCCGAGCTTCCCGCAGGCTCGGGTGCGCACCCCGACGCTGGTGGCCGTCGACGTCGCCGACGAGGCCACCTATGCCCGGGAGTGCTTCGGGCCGGTCAGCTATCTGGTCAGGACCGGCTCGACGAGCGAATCGCTGGAGTGCCTCGCCCGCACCGTCGCCGAGCACGGCGCGATGACCGCCGCGGTCTACTCCACCGACCCGCAGGTGCTTCGCGAGGCGGAGCGGATCGCGTTGCAGGTCGGGGTGTCGCTGTCGGAGAACCTCACCGGGGGCACCTACGTCAACCAGTCGGCGGCCTTCAGCGACTTCCACGGCAGCGGCGCCAACCCGGCGGCCAACGCCTCGTTCACCGACGACGCTTTCGTGGCCAGCCGGTTCCGGATCATCGAGGTACGCCGCCGACTGCCGGCGAGCACCGGCTGAGCCCGGCTCTGCCGGCCGGTGGCTCAGCCTGTGCCCGGCTGGTGGCTCAGCCTGTGCTGGTGGCTGGGCGGGGCACCACGGCGACCGGGCTGGAGGCGTGGTGCAGTACGGCCCGGCTGGTCGAGCCGAGCAGCAGGCTGACAGCCGCGGAGTGCCCGCGCGTCCCGACCACGACGAGATCGGCGTAGCGGGACGCTTCGGCCAGCACGTGCGCCGGGTGGCCGACCACGACGCGCTGGGTGACCGCGACCTCGGGGAACTTCTCCCGCCACCCGGCCAGGCTCTCCGAAAGCGCCAGTGCGATCTGCTCGGTGGTGGGGAGCACGTCCACCGAGCCGGCGGCCAGAAGTCCCGGTGGCAGCGCGTCGATCCGGTTCCATGCCGTGACCGCCTCGAGGGCCGCACCCCGCCGGGCCGCCTCGGCCATCGCGAAGCCGACCGCCAGCTCGGACAGCTCCGACCCGTCCACCCCGACAACCACCCGGAAGTGCTCACCCCCTGGCGCCTCGCCGTGGCGGACCACGACAACGGGGCAGTGCGCTCGCTCGGCCACCGCGGTGGAGGTGGAGCCCAGCAGCAGCGAGCGGAACCCGCCCCGACCACGCGAGCCGACCACGAGCAGCTCGGTGGGCGACTTGTCGTGCTCGAGCAGGACCTCCCCGGCGCCACCGCGCACCACGGCCGCGCTGACCTGGACGTCAGGGGCCAGCTCCTCGGCGGTGCGCAGGGCATCGTCCACGATGCCCTGCGCCATGCGCTCTCCGGCCTCGCCGGTGGTGACGAACTCGCTGCCGGGCAGCAGCGGGGGTGGGTAGACCGGCCACAGGTAGGCGTGCACCACGAGGACGGGCAGGCCTCGGCGCCTCGCGGCGTCCAGCGCCCAGCGCAGTGCCGCGGCGGCGGCCGGTGAGCCGTCCACGCCCACAACGACTCGGCGTGCGCGTGTTGTTTGCGGGGCAGGCGTGGTCATCGGGGCCACCTCCTCGTGCGGTCCCCTCCAGACTCACCGCCGCGGCGCGGTCAGGGCAGTGCTGGGAGTCCCCGGCCCCGGGGACGTTGGTCCCCCCGGGGCGTTCAGCTGGTCAGGGCGTCGCGGGCGGCGTTGATCCGGGCTGCGGCCTCGGCGGCGATCGGCTCCAGCTCGACCCGGCCCGGCACGGTGGCCAGCACCGCCGGGTCCAGGAAGTCCACCGCGGTGCGCTGATCGCCAAGCCCGCGCACCACCACGGTGCAGGGCAGCATGAGACCGATGGTGCGGTCCACCGAGAGCGCGCGGTGCGCCAGCGGCGGGTTGCAGACTCCCAGGATGACGTAGTCCTCCATGGACTCGCCCAGCTTGGCCTGCATCGTGGCCCGCACGTCGATCTCGGTGAGCACCCCGAACCCCTGGGCGGCCAGTGCTTCGCGCACCTTGGACACCGCCTCCGCGTAGGGAAGGTCGAGCTCGACAGTCGAGGAGAAGTCCATCAGGTTCCCTTTCCAGCCTGCGGGGGACCGGTGTGCCGGTCCGTGCAATACCCCCAAGGGTATAGCACCAGATCCGCACATCAGATTGCGTGCGATTCTGGGGGACCTTCCACGGGCGGGCCAACACGAAGTCGCCTTGGATCGACCCGAGCGGCAGCCTCTCCCGGACCTCTCCCGGACGGCCGAGGCCCCGGCGGGGCGGGATCCGGCGGCCGAGCTGGCCTACCTGAAGTCCGACCCGGACGCTGCCCGGCGCCAAGTTGCTGCGGCACGGTCCGGAGCGCACCCCGGTCAGCGCCGGCCGGGTGGCGGCGTACCTCATCATGATCGGCGTCACGCTGCTGTGGATCACCCCGGTCGCATGGGCGCTCTACACCGCACTGCGGTCCTACAGCGAGACCTCGAAGTACGCCCTACCTGTCGCTGCCCCGGCACCTGACCCTGCAGAACTTCGCCTCGCGGGCAACCTGCTGCCGCCACAGGTGCTCATCACGCCGCTGTACCGGATGTGCCTGAGGTACGCCGCCCCCCACCAGCTCGATCACGAACAGCGAGTAGGTCCCCCCATGGGGGAGAGGTAGGTGAGGGCGACGCTAGGTCAGGGCGCTGCCGGTGAGTGCCTCGACGCGGCACGTCGGGCACTTCTGCATCAGCGGCGTCGGCAACCCGGCTGGCAGCCGAGCGGCGGGCAGGACCAGGATGTCCTGACCGCAGGTTGGGCAGGCCCGTCCCCCCGTGGACACGGCGATGACCACCGGGCCGTCCCGCAGTGCGCGCACATCGGTGGCCGCCGTGGCCTGCAGCACCTGCTCGGGACAGGCGCTCACGCACAGCCGGCAGGTGTCACAGCTGGCGGGGTCGAAGACCACGAGCGTGCGCCGCTCGTGCGGTGGGCCCTCGTGGCGGATCACCAGGGCCTCCCCCGGGCAGGCCAGGGTGCAGGCCCCGCACCCGGTGCACCCACCCACCCGAGCCGCGACGAGACCCAGCGGTGACCCCGCTCCCGTCACGACGGTGCCAGGCCCCGAGCCCATCCTCGGCGCAGCGGTGGAAGACCGGCGGGTCGGCTCCGGGGCCGGCGTCAGCGCGGCAAGGGCCGCCGCCAGCCGGGTCACCGCCCAGGCCGCCAGCGACGCGTCCCGGCCGGGCGCCAGGTCGGCCAGCGGCCCCGAGGCCCCCGCGACTGGTGGGCACAACGGGGCCAGCTGACCAGCGGCCGCGAGCCTGCCGGCCACCTCGGTGCTGCTGTCGGGCAGCACGCCGGCCCGCGCGGCGCCCGCACCGTCACCGAGCCCGCCCAGCAGCGCGCGGACGAACTCCACGCGTTCGGCCACCACGGGGTCCGACCGGCACTGCGAGCAGGGCAGCACGCCAACGGCACGCGCACCGGCTGCGAGTGCGGCCAGCAGCCACCCGGTGCCCAGCCCCGCCACGTGGGGCAGCGCGACCGGGAGCCAGCCGCCCGAACCTCGGCGTCGACCGGCCCGATGGGCCAGGCCCACGATGGACTGGCAGGCGAAGGCGAGCGCTGGCGCCGGCAGTTCGTCCGCGCCGCCGTCCAGCAGGGCGGTGAGTCGGCGCCCGAGTGGGCCCGGGTCCAACCCGTCGAGTCGCAGTGCTCCCACCGGGCAGCTCGCCACGCACCGGCCGCATGCGGTGCACGCGGCCGGGTCGACCGCGGGAGCCTGCCCGGGGTTCGGCCCCTGGGTCAGCGCCGCGACCGGGCAGGCCGGCAGGCAACGGCCACAGCGGGCCGACCCCAGACAGGCATCGCCTGCCACGGCGGCGACTGGGGCCCACGTCGTCATCCGTCCGGTGA
>JAJZTN010000035.1 GCA_021848885.1 Actinomycetes bacterium | reverse complement strand
GCATCGTGACCGAGTTCCCGACAGTGGCCGAGCTGCTCGCCCTGGCGGTCAGCGCGGGGGAGAGCCCGGTAGCCGCCCTGGAGCGGGTGGCTCGCACCGCGCGTGGGGAGCTGGCCGGCGAGCTTGCCCGGGCCCTGGCCGAGGCCCGGGCCGGTGCCGCCGTGGTGACCGCGCTGTCGGGCATCGCCGAGCGCACGAGCGTGCCGGCCCTGGTCCGTTTCGTCGACGGGGTGGTGGTCGCGCTGCAGCGGGGCACCCCGCTGGCCGAGGTGCTTCGTGCCCAGGCCGGTGACGTCCGCGAGCTGGGCAAGCGCGCGTTGATGGAGACCGGGGGGCGCAAGGAGATCGCGATGATGGTCCCGGTCGTCTTCCTCGTGCTTCCGGTCACCATCGTCTTCGCGCTGTTCCCGGGCCTGGCCAGCCTGCGGCTGACCCTGTGAGAAGCCCCCATCCGCCGTCCACGGCCCGTCGCACCCCGAAGGAGACCGCAATGGCGCACCTCGCCGACCGTCTGCTGGGCACGCTGAGCTCGCTGAGCGCCGGGCCTCCCGAGGAGGAGCGCGGGGACGTGCCGGGCTGGGTCCTCATCACGATCATGACCGCCGGGATCGTCGCGGTGCTGTGGCCGCTGGCCGGTGACACGCTCACCACGATGCTGAAGTCGGCATTGGCCAGCGTGACCCCGGGCGGCTGAGCCGGTGCCGGTCCGGGACCACCCGGCCGAGCGAGGCTCGGCGGTGGTCGACTTCGTCCTGGTGGCCACGCTGCTGAGCCTGCTCATGCTCGGCGTGCTGCAGCTCGGCCTGGTCCTGCACGTGCGCAACACCCTGGTGGCCGCCGCCGCGGAGGGCGCCCGGTACGCCGCCAACGCCGACCGCAGCCCCGCCGACGGCGTGGTGCGCGCCCGCCAGGTGATCACCACCGCGCTGTCGAGCAGTTTCGCCGAGGACGTCAGCGCCGGGCTGGACTCCGTCGACGGGATGCCCACGGTCTATGTCCAGGTCCAGGCCCGGCTCCCGCTGGTCGGGCTGCTCGGCCCGGCTCGCAGGCTGGTGGTGCGCGGGCACGCGTTGGCCGAGGCGGGCTGAGGCATGGGCGAGCACGAGGACGGCAGCGCGGTCGTGGAGTTCGTGGCCCTGGCGCTGCTCCTGCTCATCCCGTTGATCTACCTCCTGCTCGTCCTGTTCCGTTTGCAGGCCAGCGCCTTCGCCCTGGCCGGGGCCACCCGGGAGGCCGGCCGGGCCTTCATCACCGCGCCGAGCAGCGAGCTGGCCTGGCAGCGCGCCGCCGCGGCGGCCCGGGTCGCCCTGGCCGACCATGACCTGCCGCTGCCCCCCGACGCCGTGCGGATCAGCTGCACACCGGCCTGCCGGCTCGAGCCGGGCACCCGGGTCACCGTGCGGATCGGCACCGAGGTGGCCCTGCCCCTGGTCCCGGCCGCACTCGGCGGGGGGCGGCTCGTCGTACGGGTGAGCGGCGAGCACGTCGAGGTCGTCGACCGCTTCGCCCGGATCCGGTGATGGCCCGCACGACCCGTCTCGGGGGCGCCAGACTGTCGAGCGGCCGCGCGGGCGGGTCAGGGGATGCCGGCCTGTCGAGCGCCCGCGTGAGCGGGTCAGGGGACACCGGCCAGATCGTGCCCCTGGTGATCGGCTACCTGCTCATCCTCGCCGCCCTGGTCACCGTCGTCGCCGACGCCTCGGCCGTCTTCCTGGCCCGTCGCGCCCTGGCCGCGGCCGCCGACGCCGCCGCCCTGGTGGCGGCCCAGCAGGTTGATGTGGCGGCCCTGGTGGACGGGCAGGTCGAGACGGCCCAGACCCTCGTCCTGGATCCCCGGGCCGCGTCCGGGGCCGTGTCGGCGTACGTCGTGGACGCCGCGCTGGGGGAGCGCTTCCCCGGCCTGAGCGTCCTCGCGGTCGAGCTGTCCGGTGACGCCACGACGGTCTCGGTGACGCTGGGGGCCCGGGTGAGGCTGCCGCTGGTCGGCTCGGTGGCCACCGGCTGGGCCGAGGGCGTGCCCATAACCGCCACGGCTCGGGCCCGCGCGCCGCTGCGTCGCTGAGCCACGCCCCGCGCCGCCCGCACCGCGCACGGCCGCGACTCGCGTACCCTGACCGGACGTGGCAGCCGATGACATCCTGCAGGAGCTCAAGGAGCTCGAGGGCACCCTGACCTCGATCGAGGCGGTGCTCGACCTCGACGCGATGCGCCGGCAGGTCGCCGAGCTCGAGGAGCAGGCCGCCGCACCCGACCTGTGGAACGACCAGGAGCGGGCCCAGCAGGTCACCAGCCGGCTGTCCAACCTGCAGGGCGAGCTCAACCGGGTGGCCGGGCTGCGCCGCCGCATCGATGACCTGCCCGTGCTCTTCGAGCTGGCCGAGGAGGCCGACGACGCCGCGACCCGGGCCGAGGCGTTGGTCGAGCTGAGGGCGCTTCGCAAGTCGATCGGTGACCTCGAGGTGCGCACCCTGCTCAACGGCGAGTACGACGCCCGCGAGGCGCTGGTCACCATCCGGGCCGAGGCCGGCGGGGTCGACGCGGCCGACTTCGCCGAGATGCTCGAGCGGATGTACCTGCGCTGGGCCGAGCGGCACGGCTACCCGGTGGAGGTCTATGACACCTCCTACGCCGAGGAGGCCGGCATCAAGTCAGCCACCTTCGCGGTCAAGGTGCCCTATGCCTACGGCACCCTCTCGGTCGAGCAGGGCACCCACCGGCTCGTGCGGATCTCCCCGTTCGACAACCAGGGCCGCCGGCAGACCTCCTTCGCCGGGGTCGAGGTGCTGCCGGTGACCGAGCAGACCGACCACATCGAGCTTCCCGAGACCGATATCCGCATCGACGTCTTCCGTTCCTCCGGGCCGGGCGGGCAGAGCGTGAACACCACCGACTCGGCGGTGCGCATCACCCACCTGCCCACCGGCATCGTGGTGTCCTGCCAGAACGAGAAGAGCCAGATCCAGAACCGCGCCGCGGCCCTGCGGGTGCTGCAGTCCCGGCTGCTCGAGCGGCGCCGACAGGAGGAGAAGGCCGAGATGGACGCGCTGCGCGCGGACTCCGGTGGGTCCTGGGGCAACCAGATGCGCTCCTATGTGCTGCACCCCTACCAGATGGTCAAGGACCTGCGCACCGAGCACGAGGTGGGCAACCCGCAGGCCGTCTTCGACGGGGACATCGACGAGTTCATCGAGGCCGGGATCCGCTGGCGCCGCCAGCACGAGGGATAGCCCGGGGTCCTCTCACTCGGAGCGTCGTCAGTCACGCTGTGTAGCGCCCCCTGATTGCGGACAGTGACGTGCCCCGTGGGACGGTCGACCGAACGGGTGAATTGATTCGGACAAATCGGTCCTAATCGCGCGTCACTCGGTGGAGATTTCTCAAAGTCCTTGACCTCTGCGTGACTGTCAATCGACCATGAGTTATCCACCTCGCGGAGGTGGGCCCCGCCGGGGGGGCGAGGATGCGCGGCCGAGCTATCGGTCACCCGTCGCAGTGTGTAGGTGGGCACCCTGCGTTGCGGCCGCGCGGAGCCAATGGTGAGACCGACTCCGGGCCGAGCACAGCGAGAGGTCGGTCCGATGCTCAGCTCGATGAGGTTCCGTCGCGTTCCGCGGTGGCTGGCGGTCACGCTCGCGCTGCTGCTGGCGGCGTACTGGGTGCCGACGCTGGCCGTGACTGCCGCGCAGGCGGCAAGCACCGTCAACGTCGATCAGTACGACCAGTGTGAGACGGGCAACCCGGCAGTCAGCGACGGCAAGTGCGCCGATTGGACACACGGCATTCTCAACGGCACGCATGACGTCTACCACGAGGATGAGGTGACACCGCAGCGCCTTGTCGCCACGTTCGACACTGCTGGCACGCACACCATCGACATCAGCTACCTCACCTTCGACGCGGGCGTGCATGCCTACGACTCGTTGGCTACGTGGAACTTCACCCGCACCGGGGCGGATCGCTGCCAGAGCCTTAGCACCGGTGTTACCTGCGTCGGCGGAACACCCGGGACTCCCAGTGTCCTCACCATTCCGCTTGATACCTCGACGAGCCATGACGCGGGTACAGGGATCAGCCTCAAAACCTTCGATCACCAGTTGACCGGGCAGCAGATCAAGCTCTACGGCGGGACCCTGACGGCGGCCGATTACATGGGACTGGGCTACTACGCGCCCGAGTACCAGACGCTTCGGGTGACCCTGTCCACGACCTCGCCCAGCACCCAGGTGATGCTGCTGTTCGGCGGGCACATCGCCGCCGCATTCGGACCCCGCGGGTGGGGGGCTGGCCTCGGAGCCTCGGGAGTGCCTGGTGGTTCGTATCACATCCGGATCACCGCCATTGACGGCTCCTCTGCCGGGAACCGCGACAACCAGCTGATGTCTTCAGCCATTGCCCCGGCCACCGGCACGACAATCACCACCACCGCGACGACGAGCACCGCGGTGGGTCAAGCCATCGGTGACTCTGCGACAGTCTCCCCGCCCTCCGCTCAGGGAACAGTCACCTTCGTCGCCTACGGCCCGGACGACAAGACGTGCTCTGGCAGGGCAGCCTTCACGTCCTCCCAGATCGCCGTGACGAACGGGACCGCGTCAACATCAGGTTTCACACCAACGATGGCTGGCACCTATCGGTGGATTGCAACGTTCGTGTCGGCAGACGACTCGAAGTGGACCTCGGTCAGCGGGCGATGCGGTGACGCCGGTGAGACGTCGACGGTGAACAAGACCCAGCCATCGATCGTCACCTCGGCGTCGAACGCAGTGCTGGGTTCGGACACGGTTGCAGATGTGGCGACGGTCTCGGGGTTGACGGCCAACGCGACCGGTGACGTGACCTTCAAGCTGTACGGGCCCTCCTCCACCGCGGACTGTTCCGGGACCGAGGTGTACAAGTACACGTACGCCATCGGAACGGTCACGAACGGTGTCGCCTCGGTGACCTCCGGGTCGTTCACGCCGACGGCTGCGGGGTCGTACTGGTGGGTCGCCTCGTACTCCGGTGACACCAACAATGCGGCCGTTTCCGGCCGGTGCGGTGACGCCAATGAGCAGTCCGTGGTGCTGACACCGCCGGAGCCAGGCCTCGACAAGACGGCGAAGCCGGCATCAGGCAGCACGGTCATCCCCGGTCAGCAGATCGACTACACGGTGACGGTGTCCAACACCGGTGAGACAGCGATAAGTGGCGGCACAGTCACAGACACCCTGCCGTCCGATGTCACCATCGTGGACGGCTCCATCAGCAACGAAGGCACGTACTCCAGCGGTCAGATCACCTGGACGGTGGACATTGCTCCAGGTGGGTCGGTATCGCTGACGTACTCGGTCACAGTGAACTCCGACGCTGCGAACGGCGAGGAACTCATCAACACGGCCAGTTTCGAACAGCTGACCGCCAGCACGGTTCACACCGTGGTCGTGTCGTCAATCTCGACTCAGGCGACGAACGCGCAGTTGCCGGCGGGATCGATCTCGGACACGGCAACGGTTTCCGGGTTGACGGCCAAGGCGACCGGTGATGTGACCTTCAAGCTGTACGGGCCCTCCTCCACCGCGGACTGTTCCGGGACCGAGGTGTACAAGTACACGTACGCCATCGGCACGGTGACGAACGGTGTTGCCTCGGTGACCTCCGGGTCGTTCACGCCGATGGCTGCGGGGTCGTACTGGTGGGTTGCCTTGTACTCCGGCGATAAGAACAACTCGCCGGTGTCTGGGAAGTGTGGCGACGAGGGAGAGGCCTCAACCGTCAGCCCGGCGAGTCCGACCATCGTCACCTCCGCAACGAACGCAGAGATGCCGGCTTCGATCACTGACGTGGCGACGGTGTCTGGCCTAACCTCCAATGCGGGCGGCACCGTGAGGTTCGCGCTGTACGGGCCGTCCGGCACGGCAACATGCACGGGGGAACCGGTCTTCACCGATGAGCAGGCTCTCGGGTCCGTGACCAACGGAGCGGTGACGGTCACCTCGAAGGGCTACTCACCGACTAGCGCTGGGACCTACTGGTGGGTGGCGTCGTATTCGGGCGACCCGAACAACGCCGCCGTGTCGGGACGATGCGGAGACCAAGGTGAGACCTCCGTCGTGCTCACACCGGCGAACCCCGGGCTGACCAAGACCGCGGACCCGACGTCCGGTAGCAACGTTTCGCGGGGTCAGCAGATCGACTACACGGTGACCGTCACCAACACCGGCGATGTGGCGATCTCCGAGGCCAGGGTGACCGATGTCCTTCCGTCGTACGTCACGGTTGTTCCAGAGTCGATCAGCGGTGGCGGGGCGTTGTTGGAGGGGAACATCGTCTGGACCGTGGATGTGCCGGCCAACGGGTCGACCGTGCTCACCTACTCGGTGACGGTCAACTCCGACGCACCGGATGGCCAGCAGCTGGTCAACACTGCCCACTTCGGGGAGATGAGCGCCCGCACGACCCATACGGTCGTCGTGCCGCCGCCGCCCGCGACTTCGCCGGGGACGGCCGGGCTGACCATCACCAAGGCGGTCTCCCCGGGCGAGTCGGCCGTGGTCAACTACGGCGACACGCTCACCTACACGATGACCGTGACCGCGACGGGCACGATCGGTCAGTCCGATGTCACCGTGACCGACCATGTGCCCGGCTATGACCCGGCCCGCACGGGATCGGGCGTGACCACCTACAACGGCAACGCGGCCTGCGACGGGACCTGCACGGTCAGCTACGACAGCCAGTCGCACCTGATCACCTGGAACCTCGGGTCGATGTCGGCGGGTCAGGTCCGCACGGTGACCTTCACGGTCACGGTCGACACCCCGGCCAGGTTGGCCGATGGGAGCCTGCCGTCGGAGCAGATCCTCAACGCAGCGGCGGTGGGCTCGAGCCAGGTGGCCACCCTGCCGTCCAACGAGGTCAGGAACGTCGTGACCTCGGTGGAGGGTCTGAAGATCGTCAAGCCCTCCGGTGGGGTGCCCGCGGCGACCCTGCCCAAGACCGGGCCAGCGGGACCGGTCGTGCCGATGGCGGCCCTGGCGATCCTGCTGATCGGGATCGGGGTCGGGCTGACGGTGGCGACCCGGCGTCGCACCGAGTAACGGCGAACGCCCCCCGCGGGGCCGCCGTGGTGCCCCGGAGAGATCACTCTCCGGGGCACCACGGTTGTCCGGATGTCCCGACATATCGGAAATCTGGTCACCCAAAGTAGTGATTGTGGACACTTGGGTTGCCTAGAGTCCACGATCCCGTCACTATGAGTGACGCCACTTGTGAGTGGTGGTTGATGGGAGGCGCAGAGCCGCGACCGATACGACGGTCACCGACCCGCCGACGGCGGGTGCGGTCGCGGGGAGCCAGTGGTGAGACCAGCCCGGACGGACGACTTTGGGGGTCGAGTGTCCAGACGCTTCTTCACACGCATGTTTCAGGCTGTTGGCGCGCTCCTGCTCGTCGCTGGGCTGGTCCCGGGGACAGCACCGCTGGCGTTCGCGAGCGGTGGACACGACGGTGAGCACCACAGCAGGGACACGTCGACATCCGAGTCCCATGATTCGTATCCCGCGGCCGAGTCCGGTAGCTCGAATGCCGCGCCCGAGTCCCATGATTCGTATCCCGCGGCCGAGTCCGGTGACACCCGTGCCACGGCGTACCCAGGGAACATCACCGACGACGGCGGGGGCCACAACGACAGCTGCAGCACTCGGGGTGAGGGCGGCCCCATCCCCTCCTCGGCGATCACCTCCTCTGGTGGGACCCAGGGCTCGACCTACCTGACGATCACCGGGGTGAGCGGCTGGACGCTCGACGGGGTCGCGGTCAAGGGTGGGGACGCCTACAACTGGTACGCCGCCGGCGGGATGGGCGGTCAGCCCACCGAGTCCAAGCCGTGGTCCGACCTGCATGCCCCGCTGAACGCCAGCGGCGCACCTGCCGGCATCAGCCACTGGGTGGCCTGTGGCACGCCCACCTCGCCGACCCCCCCGCCGCCCACAGGTTCTCCCGCGCCGCCCACCCCGACGGTGAGTGTGGACCGCTCCTGCTCGGCCTTCAACGTCACGCTTGCCGTGTCCTCCTCCAGCGGCCTGCCGGCGACCTACGTCGTGCAGACCTCGGCCGATGACAGCAGCTGGACCACCCAGGCCACGGTGACCCTGACGTCGGCCGCGCCGTCAGCGACGGTCCACCTGGGCAGCCTCAGCGGCAGGGTGTGGGTCCGGGCGTCGTGGAGCTTCGGCGGCACGACCCGGACCACGAGCGCGCAGGAGTCCGAGGCGCCCGAGCACTGCGGGTCCACGCCGCCGAGCGGCCCGCCGCCCAGCGGTCCGCCGCCCAGCGGTCCGCCGCCCAGCGGCCCGCCGCCGAGCGGCCCGCCGCAGCCCCCCACCAGCCCGAGCGGGTCGCTGACCACGACCTGCGGCTCGCCCGGCTCGGTCACGGTGACCGCGCTCAGCGACGGTGGCTACTCCAGCGTTGACTGGCGACTGGTGGCCGGCAGCACGGTCGTCACCTACAGCCCCTTCCTGGGTGCCAGCTACACGGCCTCCGCCGGGGTGGTCTACAGCCTGGAGTTCAGCACCGGCGGGGAGTCGGTGACCGTCGCCGCGTCGGTGCTGGCCGCCGGCAGTTGCCCGGCCAGCGTGGTCGGCTCGTCCACCGGCGGGCTGAGCCTGACCAAGGCGGTCTCCGCCGGCAACGGGCCGGTTGAGATCGACCTGGACTCGCCCACCGCACCGGTGCTCACCTACACGCTGACGGCCGCGGCCACCGGCGCGACACCACAGACGAACGTCGTGATCACCGATGTCGTCCCCGGCTCGACGGGGGCACCGGCCTCGGGCAGGACCACCTACGTCGACGGGTCGGCGAGTTGCCTGGGGGCGGGCTCGTGCACGACGTCGTACGACGCGGGCACCCACACGCTGAGCTGGCACATCGGTGACCTGGCTGGCGGGACCTCCCGGTCGGTCACCTTCCAGGTCAGCGTGGACGTGCCGAAGACGGTCGGCAGCCTGACCATCGTCAACGTGGGGACGGTGACCTCCAACCAGGCCAGCGCCCCGGTGCAGTCCAATGTGGTCAGCACACCGATCACAGCCGTGCTCGGCTTCAAGATCAGCAAGCCGCCGGCCGGGGTGCCGGGGATCGGCCTGACCGCGGCCGGGGTCCTGCCGCACACCGGCGTCGACCTGCCACTCGGGTGGTCGCTGCTGGTCGGCGCCGTCCTGCTCGGTGGCGGCGGGGTGCTGCTGCTGGCCGAGCGCCGGATCAGGGCCCGCAGGGGCTGACCGGCTCGGGGGCCGAGGCCCCACCTGACCCTCCTTCGAGGGTGTGGGCCCCGGCGGTGTCTGCCACCGCCGGGGCCCACGCACGTCCCGTGACGTCCGATCTGCCGCCTACACTGGCTCGGGTGATGCGCCTGTGATCCGCTTCGACAACGTGACCAAGCTCTATCCGACCCAGCAGCGACCGGCCCTTGCCGACGTCTCGGTCGAGATCGACAAGGGCGAGTTCGTCTTCCTCGTCGGGCAGTCCGGGTCGGGCAAGTCGACGTTCCTGCGGTTGGTGCTCAAGGAGGAGCCGGCCACGTCAGGGCATGTCTACGTGGCCGGCAAGGAGCTGGGCAGGCTGTCCTCGTGGCGGGTCCCGCAGCTGCGCCGGCAGATCGGGACGGTCTTCCAGGACTTCCGGCTGCTGCCCAACAAGACCGTGCGGGAGAACGTCGCCTTCGCCCTGGAGGTGCTCGGCAAGCCGCGCCACCAGATCGCCAAGGTCGTGCCCGAGGTGCTCCAGCTCGTCGGCCTGGCCGGCAAGGAGGACCGGCTGCCCGACGCCCTCTCTGGTGGCGAGCAGCAACGCGTGGCGATCGCCCGGGCCTTCGCCAACCGGCCGATGATCCTCATCGCCGACGAGCCGACCGGCAACCTCGACCCGGCCACCAGTGTGGGGATCATGAAACTGCTCGACCGGATCAACCGGACTGGCACGACGATCGTCATGGCGACCCACGACAAGGGCATCGTGGACCAGATGCGCAAGCGCGTCATCGAGCTCGAGCACGGGCGTGTGGTCCGTGACCAGACTCGCGGCGTCTACGGCTACTCGCGGTGACCCCGCAGGCCCGCACCCCCTCGACCGCCCCGCAGCGGTGCACGACCCCGGTGCCGACCCCGGCGCCCTGAGCACGAGGACGACATGCGACTCCAGTTCATCCTGTCCGAGATCGGCATCGGCCTGCGCCGCAACCTCACCATGACCGTGGCGGTGGTGGTGACCGTGGCGATCAGCCTCGGGCTGTTCGGCACCGGCCTGCTGATTCGCCAGCAGGTCGACACGATGAAGGGCTACTGGTACGACCGGGTCGAGGTCGCGGTCTTCCTGTGCTCGGCAAACCAGCCGCAACCCAGCTGCGCCAGCGGCGCGGTCACCGCCGCCCAGCGTGCCCAGATCCAGGCCGACCTGCAGGCCATGCCGCAGGTCAAGAGGGTCTACTACGAGTCCAAGCAGGAGGCCTACCAGCACTTCAAGCAGCAGTTCAAGGGGTCGGCGATCTTCGACACCGTGACCGCCGACGCGATGCCGGAGTCCTTCCGGGTCAAGCTCAAGGACCCGACCCAGTTCGGCGTCATCGCCAGCGCCTTCCAGGGCCGCCCCGGCGTGCAGGACGTGCAGGACCAGAAGCAGGTGCTGGACAAGTTCTTCAAGGTGCTCAACGGCTTCCAGCTCGCCGCCCTCATCGTTGCGCTCGTCCAGATCGCCGCAGCGGCGCTGCTGATCTCCAACACCATCCGGGTCGCGGCGTTCAGCCGACGCCGGGAGACCGGGATCATGCGCCTGGTCGGTGCGTCGAACTTCTACATCCAGCTGCCCTTCATCCTGGAGGGCGCGATCGCCGGGCTGATCGGTGCCGGGTTCGCCAGCGTGGCCCTGGTCGGGTTGCAGAAGTTCGTCGTCGAGGACCGGCTGGTGCGCAACTTCCCCTTCACCCAGTTCATCGGCTGGTCAGCGGTGTGGGGCACCATCCCCATCCTGCTGCTGACCGGGGTAGTGCTGGCCGGGCTGGCCTCGTTCCTCACGTTGCGCCGCTACCTGCGGGTCTGAGCCCGCGCCCGCTCGTCCGCTACCTGCGGGTCTGAGCCCGCGGCCGCGCGCCGCTGCGGAGCGTGCCAACGGGGTTGCTGACCGCGCGCCGCTGCGCCGGATTTGTCCATATCCGCGATATGGTTTGCCCGGTCTGGTAGACAACTCCCGGGTGCCGACGCTGCGGGGGCTTGCAGGGCCGGATGCCGCCGCGACCGCGATGCCAGGAGTGCTTCCCCGTGCGACTTCGACGACGCGCCCTCAGTGCGCTGTTGACGTTCTGCCTCGTCACCGGTCTGGGCGCGCCCGCGATGGCCGACAGCACCACGCAGCGGAAGAAGCAGGTCGACGCGGCGATCGCCCAGCTCAAGGCCAGCCTGGGGGAGACCTCCGCCCAGCTCAGCGCGGCGATCGTCGCGCTCGCCTCGGCCAAGGCGTCCCTGGCCGAGGCCGAAGCCGGGGTGCGCTCGGCCCGCGCTGCCCTGGCGGTCGCGCAGGCCCGGGACGACGCCATGGTTGCCCAGCTGTCCGCCGCCCTCGCCGACGAGGCTCGTGCGCAGCGGCAGATGGACGCGATCAACGCCAAGATCAGCTCGGCGCAGGTCACCGTCGACGCCATCGCCAACGCCGCCTACCGCTCCGGCGGCGGGGACTTCGGTCAGCTCGCGGTCGCACTGCAGGCAAGCAGCCCACAGCAGTTCACCGACCGCATCGTGCTCTACCAGACCGCCATGCAGGCCAGCGACAACATCATCCGAGAGTTGCAGGTCAGCCGGGCCGACCAGCGGCAGGCCCAGGCCACCCTTGCCGCCCAGCGAGCCCGGGTCGCGGCGATGCGGGCTCAAAGTGCCGCCCTGGTGCGGCAGAAGGCGGCCCTGAGCCGTCAGGCCCAGGCCGGCGAGGCCCGGGTCCGTGAACTGGTGACGGCTCGCCAGCAGGCCGCCCGCGACGTGGCGGCGCAGAAGGCGGCCGAGCAGAGCCGCCTCGCCCAGGCGATCGAGCAGTCCAAGGTCCTGGCCCGCCAGATCGCGGCCGAGATGGCCCGCCAGGAGGCCCTGCGGGCCTCGCGCGGCGGCGGCCGTGCGTTCCTGCCCACCGGAAGCCTGGCCTGGCCGGCTCCCGGCCCGATCAGCGACGGCGCCGGCTACCGGGTCAACCCGTTCACCGGCTCGCCCAGTTGCCATGCCGGCGTCGACATCGCCGCTGGCTACGGTGCACCGATCGTGGCCGCGGCCAGCGGTGTTGTCGTGGCCACCGTGTACACGGCCTGGGACGGCTACACCACGGTGATCGACAACGGCGGGGGCATGACCACGTGGTACGCCCACCAGCCTGGCTACCTCGTGCACGTCGGGCAGTGGGTCGCGCGCGGCCAGGTCATCGGTCGTGTCGGGGCCAGCGGCTATGCCACCGGGCCCCACCTGCACTTCGGGGTGGCGCTGTCGGGTGTGCCCTATGACCCGATGGGCTGGTTCGGTGGGCCGCGTCGCACTATCCAGTCGATGTGCCCAAACGGCCCCGAGGCGGTCATGTAGCGCCACCGTGAGGCGGGCGCTCTCCGTAGACTGCCCCCCATGCGTCGGGTGCTGAAGGTCGGTGCGCTGACCGCGGCCCTCGTCGCGGCGTACGGCGCAGGTGTGCTCACCGGGGCCAGCCGGGCCAGCCAGCCGACCGCGACGCTGGCCAGTGCCCAGCGGGTCAGCGTCATCGACGAGGCCGCCCAGCGCATCGCCAGCGAGGCCGAGCACCCGGTGGACCGCAGCCTGCTGGAGCGAGCCGCGGTGGAAGGCATGCTCAAGGCGCTGGGGGACAAGTGGTCCAACTACTACGCCCCCGCGGAGTTCGCCTCCTTCCAGGACGCCCTCGAAGGCCGCTACACCGGCGTCGGGCTGTGGCTGCGCCCGCTCGCCGACGGTCGGGTCGAGATCGGCAGCGTGCAGCCCGGGTCCCCGGCCGCGGCCGCCGGCGTACTCGCTGGTGACGTGCTGGTCTCGGTCGGGGGCACCGCTGTGCTCGGCCGTGGTGTCGACGACGTCGCCACCCTGCTGCAGGGCCCGGCCGGCAGCAAGGTCAGCGTGGTGGTCGACCACCTCGGTGCCCAGCGGAGGGTGACGATGCCGCGGGTTGACTTCACTGCCGCGGACCTGCGCATCGAGCGGCTCAAGGGCTCGGTCATGCTGATCAAGATCTCGGCGTTCACCCGAGGCGTCGGACGTGGGGTGCGTGCCGCGCTGGCGGCTGACCCGTCCACCTACCGCGGCGGCATAGTGCTCGACATGCGTGGCGACCCCGGCGGCTTGCTCGCCGAGGCGGTCGAGGTCGCCTCGGTGTTCCTCGATGGCGGCCCCGTGGTCTCCTACGACCGGCGCGGCTACGGGCGGACCACGCTGGACGCGCTGGGCCACGGCGACACCACGACCCCGCTCGTCGTTCTGGTCGACGGCCAGACGGCCAGCGCGGCCGAGGTCGTCACCGCGGCACTGCAGGACCGCAACCGCGCCGTCGTCGTGGGCTCGCGCACCTTCGGCAAGGGGTCGGTGCAGGAGCCCACCCGGCTCTCCGACGGCAGCGCGATCGAGCTGACGGTGGGGCGCTACTACACCCCCGACGGGCGCAGCATCGACGGGGTCGGGGTGCTGCCCGACGTGCTCGTGCCGGCCACCGACCCGCCGGCGACCGCCGAGCGGCGGGCCATCGAGGTGCTCACCGAGCTGGTGGCTGCCCTCACTCCGGGCAGCCGGGGCTGAACATGGTCCGCGAGCAGGGGCGGAAGCTGATCGCCCAGAATCGGCGTGCCCGGCACGACTACATCATCGAGGACGTCTACGAGGCGGGCCTGGTGCTGACCGGCACAGAGGTCAAGTCGCTGCGCGAGGGGCGAGCCACCCTGGTCGACGGCTACGCCACCATCAAGGACGGCGAGGTCTGGCTGCTCGGGGTGCACATCCCGGCGTACGCCGGTGGGACCTGGACCAACCACGAGCCGCGCCGCGGGCGCAAGCTGCTGCTGCACCGTCATGAGATCGCGCGCCTGATCGGCAAGACCAAGGAGAGCGGGCTGACCCTCATCCCGCTCGCGCTCTACTTCTCCGACGGCAAGGCCAAGGTCGAGATCGCTCTGGCTCGGGGCAAGCGCAGCTACGACAAGCGTCAGGCGCTGGCCGAGAGGCAGGCCACCAGGGAGGCGCAGCGTGCCGTGGGGCGCCGAACCAAGGGGCAGGACGACTGAGCGAGCCCGACAGGTGGCTCGGACCGGTGCGGAATCTCTGGTGCCCGCCTGGCGTTGACCCCGGTAGTCTTGAGGGTGCGCCCTCGGGCGTGACAACTCAACAGGGGGCAGAACGGTTTCGACTGTCGAGTTCATTGACGGGAGAAGCGGGCCGAGGATGCCGGGGAAGATCTCGTTAACCACTCCCTGGACACAACAACTGCCAACACGCAGAAGTCCGCGTTCGCCCTCGCCGCCTAGGCGAGGAGCAACGCCGTCAGCCCGGGAGGTCTCCGACCCGGTGACTGGCGCCAGCTAGGAGACTCACCAATCGCCCCGGTCACGGGGGCGGGCGGAACATCTCACAGTGACTGGGCTGAGTTCTCCGCAGTGCCACACGAAGCGGAGTAGCCGAGAGCTCACCAGCGTGGCTGCGCCCGGAGAAGTCTCGTCGGTGGTCGCCAGGACCCGGGTTCGATTCCCGGCTGCTCCACATGGAGGTCTTCGTAGAATGAAGGCCGATTGTTCTTAGATTGTCGACTGGACTCGACCCCTTCAGGGCCGAGCCCAGTGGCGTCTGGCGGGTCGCCCGGCCGTCGCAGCTGACATGAGCGCTACGTCGCACTGGCGTCGGCGATGCCGGTTTCGGTGGAGTCGGTGGTCTTGTAGTGCGCCACGGCGGTAACCAGCCTCGCGGGGAGTGTGACCGACCTGCCGTTGAACTACTTGACAGCCGCGCCCGCACCCCACACGATGTCAGTACATCGGCTCGATGTCAGTACGCGGTTATCTAGCTCTAGGAGGTCGCGGTGAGCATCACCCCCACCCCGGTCAAGGTGACGCGGTCCGGCAACAGCAAGATGCTGCCCGTACCGGCCGAGCTCGCGCGCGCCGCGCACGCCGGGCTGGGCGACACCTACACCGTCGAGCTGCTCGGTGACGACATCATCTACCACCGCGCGAGCGAGCGTGCGCTGGTCACCGGGTCGGGTGCCGATCGGATCGGCATCGTCCCGGCGGGCCGCGCGCTGCAGATGACCGGCCGCTCCAGCGTTCCGCCGCTCGACGACTGGAGCTTCTAACCCACCATCGTCGACTGGCACCCCGCCAGGAAGGACGGGGGCCGGTCCTTGTCCCGAGGAGGTGGCATGGTCACCGCCGGCACGCTCGGCGGCGGGCTGAGCTGGCCCCCGGTCCCGGACGAGTACTACCTACCCGCCGGCCCGGCCCGGCCGGTCATGCAGGGCGACGTATTCGATGACGTCCCCTTCATCAAGGGCCGCCGCGCGTCCAAGTCGACCGACGGCCCCAACATCGCCGTCGACCGGCGGCTGGTCGTCGTGCTCGGCTACCCCTGCGACATGTACACGGCCGGCAAGCTGGTCACGGTCCAGACCGTCGCCCCTGTCATCGACGCCGAGAAGGCCGGCATCCCCGTCGACTGGGACGGCGCGTTTACCATGGCCCCGCTGCCCGACCTACTCGGTGATGGCCGGATGTACGCCGCCGACCTGCGGGTGGCGGCCAACATCGACGCGTTCTACCTCGACGTGGCCCACCGGAAGCGGTGCCTGTCGGAGCTGGGCTGGGCGGCCTTCCGTCAGCGGCTCGGGCTCGCCAGCACCCGGCTGCTGAACCACCTCACCGACCTGGTCGCGGTCGGTACCGAGGTCTGGCACGAGATGGCCATGTGGCAACGGTGGAACGAGACCGGCCGAACCGCCGAGGCGTTCCAGACCTGGCTGGACGGCCGCGAGGCCAACCTCGGGGGCTTCTCCCGCCGCAGCGCCCTCAGCCGCGGCATGCACGACGTGGTGCGCGCCAGCCTCGAGACGGAGCTCCAGCCCGGCCGTTGACCGAGCCCGCTGTCCACCTGACCGGCACGGAGGCGGTCGCCCCGTGCGGTCAACGCCGCCCACGGTGGTCAGCCGCCGGTGGTTGGTGGAGGCCCCGGTCGGTGCGAGTGCGGCGTCGAGGAGACGAACCCTGGCAGTGTCCGTTTTGTATGGGTGCTGGTTCTGCCGATCGAGGGTGCAAGCTCGGTCATCGGTTCGCAGATTCACGTCCCTTACCTGCGGTGACGCGACCTACGAACACCTCACCCAGCGCACGGTGTGCGAACTCTTCACCGCGTGCCTGCCGGCCGTTCTGGTCGGCAGGGGCCGTGGTGGGGTCGTAGAGCCGGAACACCGGCCGGATGTCGCCGGGGTCGTGGAGGTCGATGGTCTCGATGAGTGCGGCAGCGAGGGCTCGACGCACCGCGACGGGGCCGGAGGTCAGGCCCGAGGCGAGCCGGTCGTGCAGGGTGGCCAGCTCGGCCGGGGTGGGGATGGTCGGGTCTGGGGTGGCGGTGATGGTGTCGCGCAGCTGGTTGGCTCGTTCGTGTAGCGCGGCCAGTTCGGTGTCCAGGTCGGCGGCGCGGGTCTCGTAGCGCGCTGCAGACAGCTCGCCGGCCTCGTAGTCGGCCTGGTAGCGGACCCTGATGCGCTCCTTGCTGGCGATGGCGGCGGTCACGGCGTCCAGTTCGGCGGTCAGGGGTTCCTGACGGTCGGCGCGGGCAGCCAGGTGGGCGGTGATGGCCTGGGTGAACAGGTCCGTGTCGGCGTAGCAGGCAAGCAGCGCCTCGACGATGAGGGTCTCCAGTTCCACGGCGGGAAGGCTGGGTGCCGGGCACCGGTCGGCGCCGTAGCGGCGGGCCGTGGCGCAGCTGTCGTAGTGCCAAACGGCGCCGGTCCGTGAGGTGCCGCTGCTGCCGACGTAGGCGCCGCCGCAGCGGGCACAGCGCAGCGTGCCGGTGAGCAGGAACTCCCCGCGGCTGGCCGCGGCCGCGGCGGGGTTGTGCGTGTGGTGGTCCAGGCGGGCGCCCGCTGCGGTGAACAGCTCGACCGGCAGCAGCGGGTCGTGGGCGCCGGGAAGCCAGTCGCCTCTGTGCTGGATGTCGCCGATGTAGGTGCGGTTGCGCAGCACCCGCGCGCCCGACGAGGCGGACCAGCCGGCCCGGCCGGGGCCGGGGATGGCGTCGCGGTTGAGGGCCAGAGCGATGGCGCGGGTGCCGAGCCGGTCGGTGACGTAGGCGTCGAAGATGCGCCGTACGGTGCCGAATGTGGCCGGGTCGGTGATGACGCGCCCGTCCGGGGCGAGGGTGAGCCCGTAGCCGACCCGGTTGTTCAGCGGGATGCCCTTGGCGAGCTTGGCGGCGATACCGGTGCGGATGCGTTCGAGGATGAGGGCCCGCTCGAACTCGGCGAAGATGGCCAGCATCTGCAGCATGAGCTTGCCGAAGACCCCGCCGGTGGCCGCGGCCAGCAGCCGGCGCAGCTGCGGGCGACCGGCGATGTCCTTGCCGCTGGCCCGCTCCACGAAGTCCGCGGCATGCACCCAGCCGGGCTGCCCGGCGATGTGGTGGCGCAGGTAGTTCTCCTGCGCGTCGAGGGTGTACGGCTGGTTCGTCTCATCCGTGGACGCCCGCCGGTAGGTCGCCACCCGCACCGGTCCGGTCGGCAGGCCGGCACCCGACCCAGGGTCGGGGCCGGTGGTCACGGGGTTGAGGTGTCGGGCGGGGGTGGTGCGGTGAGGGCTCATCCGGCGTGCCTCCAGTCCGTCGCGGCCCAGGCGGGCTCATCCTCAGAGTGGCGGGCCCGGCGGACACCACCGTCGGTCGGCAGGGTCGCGTCCGGGTCGGGTGGCGCGGACGTCCCCGGGTCGGGTGGGGCTGTCGCGGCCAGCAGGTCCACCAGGGCCCGCACCGCCGCGGTGTGCTGGTCCCCGGTCAACGGGACCAGCTCGGTCGGGCGCAACGCCAGCGGCGCCCGGCGCCGCCGGCGGAGCGGCCGGGTGGGCCGGCCCGTGGCGGGTCCGGCGGCTTCGCGTGAAGCGGTCACGGGCCCACTCGTGCCGGTACGATCCGCACCAGACACACGCGACAACCCGACCAACCCGCGCGAACCGGGCTGCTCCCGTAGTCCGACCGAGTGAAATCGGGGCGGTGAAGCCGGTTGGACGGGCCGTGGACACCGCGTGCGCAGGAGCTAGACCCCAGGGGCAGGTTCCCGACGATAGGGCTGGAGAGTGGCCTGTCGCACCTGCGGCCAGCCGTTGACTCGACCGGCATCGACGGTGATCTCGCGCAGACGGACGCGTTGCTGGGCGTGACCGCTGTGGCGTCGGTGCGGCGCGGGAGACTAGCCCACATGTTGACCACGGAGGAGTCGTTCCGCTCGTGCCTCATGTCCTGCCAGCCACGCCGGGTGGTGGCGTGAGCGGCAACGGGCGCTGGACCGCGGAGCTCTACGAGGACCGCCCCGGTCACTACCCGATCGAGACGTGGTTCGGTTCCTTGACCGAGGTGCAGTTCGCTGCCCTTCACGCCGCGATCAAGCACCGGCTCGAAGTTGAGGGGCTCGCCCTGGCCAGGACAGCGTGGCTCACACCGCTCGGCGACGGCCTGTACGAGTTCCGGGTCCGGCACACTGCGGACGAGATCGTCCGCATGTACTCCGACCAGCAGGAGGCCCCGCCGAAGGACAGGGCCGACATTCTCGCTGCGGATGTTCGTCCACTTCTACGGCGATCGCGTGGTTCTGCTCATGCACGGCTACGACAAGGGTGCCGACACCAGCGAGAAGCGACAGAACAAGGAGATAGCCGAAGCGCGGCGGCGGCTCACGGCCTGGAAGCTCGCGCAGGCCCGCACGGCCAAGCAGCAGCGACGGGGGAACAGGCGATGAACCGCGTGGGCAGCGGTCACTGGCCGATGAGAGCCGGACACGCACCGTGCCCCTTGACGGTATGTGTAGAGGCACATACCGTGGTGGAAGCAGCAAGGAGATGATCGCCGTGCCCAAGACGTTCGCCGACTACGCCACCGAGCGGGTAGCCACGCTCACCCCCGAAGGCGAGACGGCGGTGCGCGTGTTCGACGCGACCTACTCCGTCGCTGCGGCACTGAGCCAGGCCCGCAAGGCTCGCCACCTCACACAGACCGAACTCGCCAGACTCTCAGGCGTGAGCCAAGCGGACATCAGCCGGATCGAGCGGAACCTGCTGTCCCCGACGACGCCGACCTACCTGCGGTTGGTCGCCGGCCTGGGCGGCCACCTCGCTCTGATCCTGCCAGAGCTGGACGAGGACGCCGCATCTACCCCCACCATGGTCGTGCAGACGAAGCAGGTAGCTCGCGCCTGAGTGTGGCAGAACTGGTCGGGCTGGCCTCGTCGTCGGGAGCAGAGACGCGGGTGCCCGGCCGGTTCGCATCGCGCCAATGTCGCCGGGTGGCCCACCGCCCTGGTCGCTCATGTGTCGTGGTGGGGCAGGCGGATCGCCCCGGCCCCTTCACGCGGTGCTCGAACGGACTCCGATCCGCGCCGTGCCTGGGAATGGCCGCAGAGACGACGGACTCCGATCCGCTGGTGGGGGTCTAGGAACGTCCCGGTCTCTGTCGCCAGCTGGATCGCCGGGCCGGCCGCCAGACGGCACGACGACGCGCGCTCCCGTCACGGTCCGGTGGCGAGGGAGAGCCGGTAGCCGGTCGCTCCCGCTGCCTTGGTGACGTGGACGATCCGGGTGTTGGCGCCCTCGCCCCAGGCGGCCCAGGGCGCCCCGGTGGAGAAGTGCAGCACGAGGGTGACGCGCAGGGTGAAGTCCTCCGTAGACACCCAGGAGGTGAGGACGGGGTCGCTGACCCAGCCGGTGACCAGCCGTCCCGCCGGGACCTGCTGCCCGGGTGGGATCTGCTGGTCCGGGACGAGGTAAGTCGCGGCAGCCGCGGCCGGTCCGTGGGCCGCCCAGTCCCGCAGGTAGTCGGCGATGGCGTTGGCGCCGGCGGTGGATGCTGCGGCCGTACCGGCCGCCGGGTGCGGCGGCAACACGGGTCCGGCCAGCATGCACGAACCGGAGACGGTGCACTGCAGTGTGGTCGTGGCGCCGGAGGAGGAGTACACGATCCGCACCGTCACCGTGTAGTCGTCCTGCCAGCGCACCGACGCGACATTCGCGGTCCCGACCGCGGCGGGGGCCAGCGGCGTGCTCGCGCCGGTGGCCACATTGACCAGTGCGAGGCTGTTGGTGAGCACCCACCGCCCGTTCGGGGACAGCGCCCCGGCAGTTGCTGCCTGCGGTCCGCAGCCGCGCCAGAGCCGAGTCGGCGTGGCGGTGGCCGTGAGCCGGAGCACCTCGGCGCAGGGCGCTTCACCGTTGGTGGCCGGGGGAAGGACGAGAACCTCGGGGGCGGAGGCGGCGGCCTGACCGTCTAGCGCGCCGGGCCCGCTGACGTCAGCGACGCTCCGCCACGACTGGCCCGGCGCCCACACCTTCAGCGCCCACCCAGTCCCCGCAGCGCTGGACGTGCCGGCCACGACCCCGTCGGGGCCCCAGCCGAGCACCCGGGCCGAGGCGAGGGTCGGCGAGGTCGCCCGCACCGCACCGGTGGCCAGGTCACGGACGATGACGGGCCCATCGAAGGTGCTGGAGTTCACCCGGGCGTAGGCGACCTCGGTGCCGTCCGGGGACACCGCGGCACCGGCGATCACACCGGTCGCCAGCGGGGTCAGCGTCCACGGCTGGCCGGTGACGGTGGGAGGGGTGAGAAGGCCGAGCACGGTGTTCGGGTCCGGCGCCCCGGTGAAGCCGTCGGGGATGAAGATCGCCAGCCAGCCGCGGGAGGTTGGCGCGACCAGGATCGGGGGCGGCGGGTCGTTCGTCTGCGGCACGTACGTCCCGCCGGCATAGCGCAGCGACGCGGGGTTAGGTGTCGGGGTCGCCTCGGGCGGCCCGACCCGCAGGGCGGTCAGCCACGCGGCCAGCGCCGGTGACACCGTCGTGGTCGCGCCCGGCGCAGGGGAGGTTCCGCTCGAGCCGGTCGGAGTCGGCTGTGGGGAGGTCGAGGGGGCGGTCGCAATGCC
>JAJZTN010000194.1 GCA_021848885.1 Actinomycetes bacterium | reverse complement strand
TGCTCCTGCAGTGGAGTGCCAGCAAGCCCATTCGGAAGCGCCGCACGATCCACGTAGCCCGCACGACCGCGAAGGTTCCCGACCGGTGCTGCTAGGTTGGCCGGGCAAGCGAAGGGGAGTAGCCCCCAACCGTCGAGTCGACACACCGGCCTTCCGGCCCGGCTCGCGGACCCGCCGATCCGCGGGTGGGCGAGACCTTCGACCCAGACCCGTACCCGGGTCGGTCGAAGCGTCGCCCGACGCCCTCGCGCCGGCCCACGAGCCGGAAGGCACCCAGCCCGTGGACGCGCTCATCCTGTCGTTCGTCGTCATCTTCGTCGCCGAGCTCGGCGACAAGTCCCAGCTGATGGCGATGACCTTCGCCACCCGGTTCCGGTTCTGGACCGTGCTGGCCGGCATCTCCGCCGCGACCGCCGTCGTGCACCTGGTCTCGGTCGCCGTCGGTGCGCTCGTCGGCGTCGCATTGCCGGCCAAGCTGATCAGCGTCTTGGCGGCCGCGGCGTTCATCGGGTTCGGACTCTGGACCCTGCGCGGGGACAAGCTGTCTGAGGACGAGGAGGGCAAGGCCCGCAGCCAGCGCTCAGCCTTCTTCGCCGTAGCGATCGCGTTCTTCCTCGCCGAGCTCGGCGACAAGACGATGCTTGCGACGATCGTCCTGGCGACCGACAACGGCTGGTTCGGCACCTGGCTCGGATCGACCCTGGGCATGGTCGCCGCGGACGCTCTCGCCATCGCGGCCGGCGCGGTGCTCGGGAAGAAGGTTCCCGAGAAGATCATCCGGACCGGTGCCGCGGTGCTGTTCTTCCTGTTCGCCGCCTGGCTGCTTCTCGAGGCGATCCTCGCCTGACCGGACGGCTACGCGCCCTCGCCACCTGTCAGGCGCACAACCGCCTGCAGCCCGTCGACCGTGCCCGGCCAGTGTCGGGCCACAGCGGTGATCCCGCAGCGCCGTACGACGCTGCGCAGGACCAGCAGCACTACGACGGCGTCGTCCGCGTAGCCGATGACCGGGATGACGTCAGGGATCAGATCGATCGGGAGCGCGAGGTAGGCCAGCAGCAACCACAGACGCACCCGGACACCGCGAGGCAGGGTCCGGTCGCGGGCCAGGCGGGTGAGCAGGCGCAACAAGTCAGGCAGCAGCCTCACGGTGTCCGCGACCCTTGCCCGATCGCGCGCGGCGAGCAGCATGATCACGACGAGGGCGGCCCACGCGACCGCGATGGCCACGGCCAGCCCGAGGAGGGTGTGGCCCACATCACCCATGTGCGCCCTGCCCGCTGGCGGGGCCGCGGCTCATAGCCACGCTCGTCGCGACAGCAGGTCACGGGCCTGGACCAGCGACTCCGACCCGTCCGTGCCAACCCCTGCACCCACAACGGAGCGCCGAGCGCGCCGGCGCCGGGTCGAGCACCTCGTCATCGACGACCTCGTCGATGGTTGGGTGAATGCGCACACGCTACACAGCGCTCTTCGGGCGCCCGCCCCGGGGCTCAGGCGTCCCGGCGGCTGAGCACGACGGCACCGGCCAGCACGGCCACCAGTGCGTAACCACCGAGCAGCAGCCCGGCCTGCAGCGGGGACAGCCCCGCAGGCAGCTGGTGCACCCGCATGAGCACCTGACCGGCCCCGCCGGGCAGGAACTTCTGCACCGTCGTGCTCCACTGCCCGGGCAGGAAGTTCGCCAGGATCGGCAGCACCAGCAGACCGGCGACACCGGCGGAGATCGCACCGGGGGTGGAACGCAGCACCGCCCCCAGACCGAGGCCGAGCAGCCCCACCAGGGTCAGGTAGATCGCCGCCCCGAGCAGGGCACGGCCCACGCCGGGGCTGGACAGCGTGGTGCCGACGCCGCGATGCGCCAGGATCGACTGGCCGATCACGAACGCCACCAGCGCGGAGACAGCCGAGGCGAGAAAGACCACCGTGGCGAAGACGACGACCTTGGCGCCCAGCACCGGGAGCCGACGTGGCACCGCGGCCAGGGTGGCCCGGATGGTGCCGCTGGAGTACTCCCCGGTCATCACCAGGACCCCGAGCACAAGGACGGCCAGCTGCGCCAGGAAGACCCCGGACAGGCTCGCCATGGTCGGGTCGAAGCGAGCCCGCTCGGCGGCCGGCATCTCGCTCCAGTGTGCGACCTGGGCGCCGGTGATCAGCGCGCCCAGCCCGATGGTCAGCACGATCGTGGCCAGCATCGACCATGCCGTCGACCGGACGGTGCGGAACTTCGTCCACTCGGCGCGCACCGTGCCCGGGAAGCTGACTCCCGGCCCTGCGGTGCCGCCTCGGGTGGGCGGCCCCGCCGCGGTCCGCACCTGAGGGGCCGAGTGAGTTCCCCGGCTCATCGCAGCACCTGCGATGCGCCCGACGTGGCCGGGTCCGTCTCGCCGGTCCCGCTGCGCCCGTGGTACTCGACTGCCTCGCCGGTCAGCGCCAGGAAGGCATCCTCGAGGGAGGCCTTGACGGTGACAAGCTCGTGCAGCGCCAGCCCGAGCCGGGCGGCTGCCTCGCCCACGTCGGCCGCACTCATGCCGCGCACCCGCAGGGTGGCCTCGTCCACGGTGTCGACCTCGGCGGCGGAGGCGAGCAGGGCGGCCCGAAGGCGTTGGGCCTGCGGGCTGCGCACCTGCACCGCGGCGGCCGAGGCGCCGGCGATGACCTGCTCGACCGTGGTGTCGGCGATGAGCCGTCCGCGCCCGATGATGATCAGGTGGTTGGCGGTCTGGGCCATCTCGCTCATCAGGTGGCTGGAGACGAACACCGTGCGGCCCTCGGCAGCCAGGTCCTTGAGCAGGGTCCGCACCCACAGCACACCCTCGGGGTCCAGCCCGTTGACCGGCTCGTCGAGCATGACCACGCCCGGGTCGCCCAGCAGTGCGGCGGCTATGCCGAGCCGCTGGCCCATGCCCAGGGAGAAGGTCCCGACCCGCTTGCGGGCCACCTCGGTCAGCCCGACCCGCTCGAGCACCTCCTCGACCCGGGCGCGCCCGATGCCCTCGGTCTGGGCCAGGGCGAGAAGATGGTGGTACGCCGATCGACCTGGATGCACCGAGCGTGCCTCCAGAAGCGCCCCGACCTCGCGAAGCGGGGCCGCCAGCTGGGCGTAGCCGCGCCCGTTGACGCTGACCTTCCCGGCGGTCGGCCGGTCCAGCCCCAGGATGAGCCGCATCGTCGTGGACTTGCCGGCGCCGTTGGGGCCGAGGAACCCCGTGACATGACCCGGGGTGACGGTGAAGCTCACCCGGTCGACGGCCAGCTTGTCGCCGTAGCGCTTGGTCAGGCCCTCCGCGACGATCACGTCGGCTCCTCTCGGGTGAGCGCGGTGCAACGATCTTTCATGGATCGCGGTTGCGTGGCCGGCTCGAGCGTAGCGTCGGCTGCCGACGCGTCGCCGTGTGTGGGGGAGGGGCTGGGTGCGCTGGGAGGAGCTGTTCGCCGACCTGGAGTCCCAGCTGGCCGCTGCGGAGCGGGCCGAGGACGAGGCGCAGCTGGAGGAGCTGGCCCGGGCCGAGGCCGCTCGCCTGGCCCTGCTGGACCGGCTCGCGCCCGCGGTGGGGCGCTCGGTGCGGGTGCGGGTGCTCGGCGGCGGGGTGGTGGCCGGGCAGCTGCGCGACTACGCGGCCACCTGGCTGCTGCTGGCCGAGGGCGGTGACGAGCTGCTCGCCCCGCTCGACGCTGTGGGCTCGATCAGTGGGCTCGGCCGCGAGGCGACCCCGCCCGGCTCGGCCGGGCCGCTGCGTCGTCGGCTCGGGCTCGCTCACGTGCTGCGCGGGATCGCCCGGGACCGCAGCCGCGTGCTGGCCACGTTGCGTGACGGGACGGTGCTGACCGGCACGCTGGACCGGGTCGGAGCCGACTTCGTCGAACTGGCCGAGCACCCGTTGGACGAGTGGCGCCGTCCCGACCAGGTCAGCGCGGTGCTCGTGGTGCCATTCGCCGCGCTGGCGGTGCTGCGCCGGCGCTGATCCGGGTCTTCCTGCCGCCGGTGCTGGGGCCGGCGAGGTCGTGCGGGCGCGGCTCAGGCCTCGTCGGGCTCGGCCAGCCCCTCCTCGCCTCGGCCGAACGGATGCGCC
>JAJZTN010000034.1 GCA_021848885.1 Actinomycetes bacterium | reverse complement strand
CGATCTGGCACGGGGCTGTCCGCCGGCTGGCGAGCGTTCACCGCGACGATGCGGGCGGCCGCCATGGGGCTGGGCGCGGTGGCGCCCTTCATGATCCTTCTCGCACCGCTGAGCGCGCTGGCCTGGTGGTGGCGGCGTCGGAGCCGGCCCGTGGCGCACCCGGACGGCCAGTAGACCCCGCCTCGACCCGGCTCGGCCGGCTCAGCGACGGGTGCGCTCGTGCACCAGCTCGACCACCCGGGTCAGCTGGTCGGGGTCGGTCTCTGGCAGCACCCCGTGACCGAGGTTGAACACGTGCCCCGGCAGCCCCTCGGCGCAGGCCAGCACCCGCTCCACCTGCCTGGCAAGGGACTCCGGGGAGCCCAGTGCCGCCGCGGGATCGAGGTTGCCCTGCAGCGCCACCGTGGGGCCCACCCGGCGGGCGGCCTCATCCAGAGGCACCCGCCAGTCCACCCCGACGACATCGGCTCCGGCCCGAGCCATGAGGCCGAGCAGCTCCCCCGTGCCGACGCCGAAGTGGATGCGCGGCGCGCCGAAGCCGGCCACCGACTCGAGCACCGTGGCCGAGTGGGGCAGCACGAACTCCGCGTAGTCGGACGCGGCGAGGCTGCCGGCCCAGGAGTCGAAGAGCTGCACCGCGGCGGCCCCGGCCTCCAGCTGCACGGTCAGGAACGTCGCGGACAGCCGGGCCAGCCGGTCGAGCAGGTCGTGCCACAGCTGGGGGTGGGAGCGCATAAGCGCGCGGGTGCGGGCGTGCTCCTTGCTGGGTCCACCCTCGATGAGGTAGCTCGCCAGGGTGTACGGCGCCCCGGCGAACCCGATGAGCGGGGTCTCGCCCAGCTCACCCACCAGTGCGCGCACGGCCTCAGCGACATAGCCGACCTGGTCCGGTTCGAGCTCGGGCAGCCGCGCAACGTCGAGGGGGGTGGACAGCGGGTGGGCCATGACCGGGCCACGGCCGGCCACGATGTCCAGCTCGACCCCGGCGGCCTTGAGCGGCAGCACGATGTCGGAGAACAGCACCGCGGCGTCAACGCCGTACCGACGCACCGGCTGCATGGTGATCTCGACGACCATGTCGACCCGGGTGCAGGACTCCAGCATGGGCACGCCGGCACGGACCCGGCGGTACTCCGGCAGCGCCCGCCCGGCCTGGCGCATGAACCACACCGGGGTGAACGCCACCGGCTCGCGACGGCAGGCCCGCAGGAACACGCCGTCACCGGTGGAGTTCGCAGTCACGGCGCCGATCGTCGCACGCCCGGGCGCCGGCTGGCGCCACGGCATCGTCGCGACGCGGGTCATCAGGCCACGATCAGCACGACTCCGCACATGGCCGTGACCACCCCGACCTGCTGCACCCGGGCCAGCCGCTCACCGTGTACGCCGGCCGCCAGCAGCACGGTCACCACGGGATAGAGCGAGCCCAGCACGCTGACGAGGCTGACCATCCCGGTGCGTGAGGCCACGCCGAAGGTGAAGTTGGCCATGACGTCGGCCACCCCGGTCAGCCCGACCAACCCGGCGACGCGCGCCCGACGTGCACCGGCGGAGATCGGCCGGTGCACGCCCCGCGGCCGCGCCAGGATCCGGACCAGCCCCACGCTCACCAGCAGCCCCACCGAGGCCACACGCATCGTCACCAACGTCATGACGGTGCTGGCCCGCGCCCCCTCGGTTATGAACAGCAGCGCCACACCGAAGCCGGCCGCGGCGCCCAGGGCGAGCAGCAGCGGCCGGGCACCGGCCCGTCCGGACAGCTCCGGCCCGCTGGCCAGCACCACCCCGATGATCGCGAACCCGATCCCGACCAGGGCCAACGTGCTCGGGCGCTCCCCCCGGGTCAGGCCCACCAGCACCGGGATGACCACCCCTGTTGCCGCGATCGGGGAGACCACCCCCATCGTGCCGATCGCCAGCGCGGTGTAGAACGCCACCAGGGCAGCGACACCGGACACCCCCGCCACCAGCCCCGGGACCAGGTAGCCGGTCGGGTCCCGCCAGGCCCCCGTGGCCACCGCGATGACCGCCACGGTGAGCAGCCCAGCCGCCTGGGACGCCCCGACGACCAGCATCGCGCTGCGCCCCCGGGTGAGGCTGCCCCCGAGGAAGTCCGCACCGCCCCACAGCATGCTGGACAGCAGAGACAACGCGAGGGTCACGGGCCGCAACGCTAGCGTCACCGGCGCGCCGCGCCGCCCGGTGGGCGCGCTCGTGCCTACGCTCCGATCGTGGCAGGTGGCGGTCGCACCGCCGGGCCGGGCAGCGCCCGTTCCGGGGCCGACTTCGACCGCGCGCTGCGGTCACTGCGCGCCGCTGTGCCGCGCCCCGAGGTGGTCATCGCCGAGGCGCCGGCTCCCAGCCGGCTGGCGCCCTTCACGGTCGCCCTGACCGGGGACGTCGTCGTCGAGCAGGTCGAGCTGGCCACCGGGCGGCTGGTGCTCTTGCACGACCCGGCCGGTCAGCAGGCCTGGGCCGGCACCTGGCGGGTGGTGGTCTTCGCCCGGGCCAGCGTGGAGACGGAGATGGCCGCCGACCCGTTCCTGCCGCGAGTCGGCTGGACCTGGCTCATCGAGGCGCTGAGCGCGCGAGGGGCCCAGCACGTGCAGGCGGCTGGCACCGTCACCCGGGTGTTCTCCGAGTCCTTCGGCACGATGGTCGACCGAGCCGTTGAGGCCGAGATCGAGGTGCGCGCCTCATGGACCCCCGTGTGGGAGCCCGGGTCCGGCCCCGGCCCGGCCCGCAGGGTGCCCGCTGACCGGGTGGGTGCGACCGGCGCCGGAGCCCACCTGCTGGCCTGGACCGACCTGCTGTGCGCGATTGCCGGGTTGCCCGACCTGCCCAGCGACGTGGTGGCGCTGGCACGCCGGCGAGACAGCGACTGAGGCTCGCTCCCGCTGGCGCTACAGGTCCGGTGGCCGACGGCCGATGACCCATGGCGAGGACGCTGCACCGGGCAGCGCGCCATCGCGGTGGAGGGTTCGTGACCGCACTCGTCGAGCGCGCCCGCCAGATCACACCTGCCAGCAGACCAGCCGAGCAGTCCCGCCTGGTCCGTCCCGGGCGCTTCTCCGCATTGCTGGTGCACCCCAACGCGGGCGTGCGCGACGGGCTGGTCCGCCGGCTGCGCGGGGTGGGCGCCCGCGAGATCGCCGAGGCCGCCTCGATCGGCCAGGCCAGGCTGCTGGCCCACTCCGGTCCGCCACGAGCCCTGGTGGTCAGCGCGCTCGGCCTGCCGGACGGTTCCGGCCTGGCCCTGCTGGACGAGCTGCGCGCGATCGGCTGGGCCTACGGCGTACTGCTGGCCGATGATCACGACCCGGCGGCGGTGCGCGCGGCGCTGGCCGCAGGCGCCCGCGGCATGCTGGTCGGGCGGGCCGGCTCCGCCGCCACCCCAGCGGTGCCGGCCATCGCCCTGCGTGGCCGGGCCCGGGACGGCATCGAGTCGCTTTCCGCGCGCGAGCGCGAGGTGCTCCAGCATGTCGCCAACGGCCGGTCCAACCGCCAGATCGGTGAGGAGCTCGGTCTCAGCGCCCTGACAGTCAAGAGCCACCTGGCTCGCATCGCTCGCAAGCTCGGCACCGGCGACCGGGCCGAGCTGGTCGCGCGGGCGATGCGAGCCGGTGCCGTCACCTGACCTGTCCCACCACCAGGTGACCTGCCCCACCAGTGGGCCTCCCGGACCGCGCGTAGCCGCACCCTCACGCCTCATCCGCGTGGACGTTCACGCGCCGTAGGGTGATCTGGTGAGCGCACCGCCCGATGCCGGGTCCGACGGGCCAGCCGAGCCCTCCGTGCCTGCCGGGCCCTCGCCGGTGCCCGAGCCGCACCCCGAGCCCGTGCCGCTGAGCGAGCCGTCCGAGGGCGTGCCCGAGCCGGTCCTCGACCAGGCCGGACTGGAGGCGGCGGCGCGGGCACTGAGCGCCGGGCACGGTCCGGTGGCGGTGGACGCCGAGCGCGCCTCCGGCTTTCGCTACGGCCAGCGGGCCTATCTCGTCCAGCTGCACCGCCGCGGCTGCGGGACGATCATCATCGACCCGGTGGCGGCCGGGCAGCTGAGCGCGCTGGCCACCGAGCTCAGCACGCTCGAGTGGGTGCTGCACGCCGCGACCCAGGACCTGCCGTGCCTGGCCGAACTTGGTCTGCGGCCGCGGCGCATCTTCGACACCGAGCTGGGTGCCCGGTTGGCCGGCTACCCCCGGGTCGGGCTCGGACCGCTGGTCGAGCACGTCCTCGGGCTCAGCCTGGAGAAGGGGCACTCGGCGGCGGACTGGTCCACCCGACCGCTGCCGGCATCCTGGCTGCGCTACGCCGCCCTCGACGTCGAGGTGCTTCCGGACCTGCGCGACGCCCTCGAGGCCGAGCTGACCCGGCAAGGCAAGATCGACTGGGCTCGCCAGGAGTTCGACGCGATCGTGGACGCGCCACTGCCCACCCCCCGGGTCGACCCGTGGCGACGCATCTCCGGGCTGCACCGGGTGCGCAAGCGCCGCCAGCTCGCCGCGGTCCGCGAGCTGTGGCTGGAACGGGAGCGACAGGCCGCCGAACGTGACGTCTCGCCATCGCGGCTGCTGCCGGACTCGGCCATCGTCGAGGCGGCGCTGGCGTTGCCGGCTGACACCGCGAGCCTGGTCGAGCTTCCGGGCTTCATCGGCCGCGGTGCGCGCCGCTTCGCCCGGCACTGGTCAGCGGCGATCGAGGCAGCTCGACGGATGCCCGAGTCGGCCCTGCCGCCGTTGGCGCTGGCACCGGAGGGTCCGCCACCGGCACGCAGCTGGCCGGAGCGCGACCCTGCCGCGGCGGCCCGGCTCGCCGCGATGCGCGCCAGGCTCGGGGAGCGCGCCGCGCAGCTGCACATCCCCGTGGAGAACCTGCTGGCCCCCGACACGGTACGACGGCTGGCCTGGGCACCACCGGAGCCGGCGGAGGAGGACAGTCTCGCAGCGGTCCTGCGCCATCACCGGGCGCGCGCCTGGCAGGTCGAGCTGACCGTCCCGCTGCTGCTTGACGGTCTGCGGGCCGCCCCGCGCCAGTGAGCCCGCCCGGCCCCGCCGCCGAGACCCTGCCGCTGCTGGGCTCGGCGCGGCTGTGGCTGGCTCCGCTGACCCTGGCCCAGGCGGCGGGCGTGCTGGGTGGGTCAGCACCGTTCCGTTGCGCGGCGGGCTGGCCACACGAGGACACCTTCATGCTGCTCGGGGCGGCGCTGGCCCGTGGGGAGGAGCCGACGTACACCTGGTTGGTGCGGCTGCGCGACCCCGACGACGCCGACCCGGCCATCGGTGCGCTCGGCCTGAAGAGCGCACCGGGGCCGACCCGCCGCGCAGAGATCGGCTACAGCCTGGCGCCGCCGTGGCGCGGTCGCGGGCTTGGCCGCGAGGCCGTGGCGGCACTGGTCGGGTGGGCCGAGGCTCGCCCCGACCTGGCGCTGCTCGGCGCCGAGGTCGATGCGGACAACCTCCCCTCGCGCCGCCTGCTCGAGGCGCTGGGTTTCGAGCTGGTCTCGGTGGTGGGCGCCCGGCTGTGGTTCGAGCGGGCCACCCCGGGGCCGAGCCCGAATGTGACGCGTCGCACGTCCGAATCGACGTGACGGCCGGGCCACCTACGTTGTTACTAGCGAGTAGCATCGCGTCGACCCGGCTCACGGCCCCGAGGAGCACCATGCCTGGATCACCCGAGCGTGCACGCCGTCAGGTGCGCGAGGTCGTCTTCGTCGACGGTGTGCGCACCCCGTTCGGCAAGGCCGGCCCGACCGGGATGTACGCCGAAACCCGGGCCGATGACCTGGTGGTCAAGTGCATCCGCGAGCTGGTGCGGCGCAACCCGAGCCTTCCTCCCGACCGGGTCGACGATGTCGCGATCGCCGCGACAACCCAGACCGGTGACCAGGGCCTGACCATCGGGCGCATGGCCGCGCTGCTGTCCGGTCTGCCGAGCAGCGTCCCCGGCTACGCGATCGACCGGATGTGCGCCGGGGCGATGACCGCGGTGACCGCGACGGCCGCGGCGATCGGGGTGGGCGCCTACGAGATCGCCATCGCGGGCGGGGTCGAGCACATGGGTCACCACCCGATGGGCGAGGGGGTGGACCCCAACCCTCGCATCGTGGCCGAGCGGCTGGTCGACCCCTCCGCACTTGTTATGGGGCAGACCGCGGAGAACCTGCACGACCGCTTCCCGGGCCTGACCAAGCAGCGTGCCGACGCCTTCGCTGTCACCAGCCAGGCCAGGCTCGCCGAGGCCTACCGCCGTGGCGTCATCCAACGCGACCTCGTGCCGGTGGCCACCCGCAGCGCCGAGGCGGGCTGGGGGTTGGCCACCCGGGACGAGCCACCCCGCCCGGGCACCACGGTGGCGGACCTGGCCTCGCTGAAGACACCGTTCCGCCCGCACGGGCGGGTCACCGCCGGCAACTCCGCCGGGCTCAACGACGGCGCGACGGCCTGCCTGCTGGCCGCCGAGGACACCGCCGTGGCGCTGGGTCTGACGACCAAGATGCGGCTGGTCTCCTTCGCCTTCGCTGGGGTCGAGCCGGAGGTCATGGGTGTGGGACCGGTCCCGGCGACCGAGAAGGCGCTGGCCAAGGCCGGGCTGAGCATGACCGATATCGGGCTCATCGAGATCAACGAGGCTTTCGCCGTGCAGGTGCTCGCCTTCCTCGAGCACTTCGGCATCGCCGACGAGGACCCCCGGGTGAACCCCTATGGCGGTGCCATCGCACTGGGTCACCCGCTGGCCTCCTCCGGCGTACGACTCATGACCCAGCTGGCCACGGCCTTCGCCGAGCGCCCCGAGGTGCGCTACGGCATCACGACGATGTGCATCGGCATCGGCATGGGCGGCACCGTCATCTGGGAGAACCCGCACCACGCCGACTACAGCCGCGACCACACCCACGAGGAGAGCAAGTGAGCCAGGTCGACTTCGCCGCGATCTTCCCCGACGAGGTCCTCACTCGAGCACATGTGCGGGCCGTCGACGTCCCGGTGGGGGCCCAGAGCGTGCGCATGGCCCTCATCACCTTGGACAACGGCGCCGACCACACCCGACCCAACACCTTCGGGCCGGCTGGTCTGGCCGAGCTAGACCAGGCACTGGACGAGGCCTTCGCCATCGACGGGGTGGCGGCGGTGGCGCTGACCGGCAAGCCCTTCGGCTTCGCCGCCGGGGCGGACCTGTCCGGGATCGGCTCGATAACCTCCCGCGAGGTCGCCGCCCAGGTCGGGCGGGCCGGGCACCGGGTGTTCTCCCGGCTGCACCGGGCAGCAGTGCCGACGTTCTGCTTCTACAACGGCCTGGCCCTCGGTGGCGGGGTCGAGATCGGGCTGCACTGCGACTACCGCACCGTGCTCACCCAGATCCCGGCGTTCGGGCTGCCGGAGTGCTACCTGGGCCTGGTGCCGGGCTGGGGCGGCTGCTGGCTGCTACCCAACCTCGTAGGACCCGAGCGCGCGGTTCGCGTCATCATCGACAACGCCCTGAACAACAACCGGATGCTGGGCGCGGCCGAGGTCCTCGCCCTCGGCATAGCCGACGCCGGCTTCGCCGCCGCCGACTTCCTCGAGCAGTCCCTGCGATGGGCCGCCGAGGTCGTGCTCGGCCAGCGGAAGGTCACCCGGGACCCGGTGGACCGTGACGAGGCGACATGGGAGGCGGCCCTTGCCCGCGCCACCTCCATCGCGAACACCCGCACCGCCAAGGCGGCCCCAGCGCCGTACCGGGCTGTCGAGCTCATCCGTGCGGCCCGCACCGTCGACCGGGCCGTGGGCTTCGCCGCCGAGGACGAGGCGCTGGCCGACCTGATCATGGGTGAGGAGCTGCGCGCCGGGCTGTACGCCTTCGACCTGGTGCAGCACCGGGCCAAGCGCCCCGCGGGTGCCCCGCCCCGCGCGCTGGCCCGCCCGGTCACCTCGGTCGGGGTGGTGGGCGCAGGGCTCATGGCCAGCCAGCTGGCGCTGCTGCTGCTGCGCCGGCTGGAGGTGCCCGTGGTGATGACCGACCTGGACCAGGCCCGGGTGGAGTCCGGACTGGGCCACGTGCACGGCGAGATCGACAAGCTGGTGAGCGCGAAGCGGCTCTCCCCGGACCGGGCGAACCGGTTGCGCGGGCTGCTGAGCGGGTCGACCGACCGGTCGGTCTTCGCCGGGGCCGACCTGGTCATCGAGGCGGTCTTCGAGGAGATGGCGGTCAAGAAGGAGGTCTTCGCCGAGCTGGAGGCGGTGATCGCCCCGGAGTGCGTGCTGGCCACCAACACCTCCTCCCTGTCCGTCACGGAGATGGCCGCCGACCTGACCCACCCCGAACGGGTGGTCGGGATGCACTTCTTCAACCCCGTCGCCGTCATGCCCCTCCTCGAGGTCGTCGCGGCCGAGCGCACCGACGAGTCGAGTCTGGCCACGGCCTTCGCGGTCGCCGCTACGCTCAAGAAGACCGCGGTTGTGGTCAGGGACTCCCCCGCCTTCATCGTCAACCGGCTCCTGGGCCGCTGGATGAGCGAGACCGCGCGCATCGTCGATGCCGGCACCCCCATCCCGGTCGCCGACTCGGCCTCGGCCGGGCTGGCCCCGATGACGCCGTTCGTGCTGCTGGGGCTCGTCGGCCTCCCGGTGGCACTGCACACCTCGCAGACCCTGCACGAGGCGTTCCCGGACCGCTTCGCGGTCTCGGCGAACCTGCGCCGGCTGGTGGCGGCCGGCAGGTCCGCCGTGTACACCTGGGTGGACGGGGCCCCGAGGCTGGACCCCGAGGTGCTCAGCCTCTTCGAGCAACCGGCCGATCCGGTGGTGCTGGACCGCGCGCGGGTTCGCGAGCAGATCCTCGACGCGCTAGCTGAGGAGGTCGGGCTCATGCTGGCCGAGGGCGTGGTCGGGGCACCCGAGGACATCGACCTGGCGATGATCACCGGTGCCGGGTTCCCGCTCTACAACGGGGGGCTCACCCCGCTGCTGGACCGCACAGGCGCCAGCGAACGCGCCACCGGCTCGCGCTTCCTGCCACGGGGACGGGCCAGCCTCCCACCCGAGTGACCAGAGGTGCCTGTGTGCTCACTATCCGTAGTCAACATCATCCCCTCGGTCGACGTGCGCGACCCGGGCTGGTCACTAGCGTCAAGCCGTGCCCTCCGCTGACACGCCCGGTCGACGGGGATCGGAACGCCCGCCGGTCGCCCTGCGCCGAGCTGTGCTCGCCACCAGCGTGCTGACCGAGGCCGACGTCGAGCCACGCGACGCCGGCGTGCTCGTCGAGGGCCACCTGCTCATCGGCTGGGACGAGCTCGCCGAGGCGTCGTACGACGGTGGGCCGGCACACCCCGACCGGCCCGACTGGGCACCGGTGGCCCGTTGGCTGCGCACCCGCGCGGTGCTGGCGCGCCTCGGCCCCGAGGGGTTGGCCGAGCGTGCCCGACCCCTCGGGCTGCCCGTCGGGCACATGCTGCACCCGGGGCCGTCGTGGGTGCGCGAGGCGGTGCTTGGCGGGGCGCTCGAGCTGGGCCTGGGCTACACCGGGCTGGCCGTGGACGCCGACCCGGGCCTACTTCGGGTGGAGGTGCTCGACGACCGGGCACTGCGGGCCGCGGGCTTCGACCCCGCGCAGCTCTGGCCGGAGGCCCGCGCCTACCTGGAGCGGATCGGGGCGGTGGCGGCCGGGCGGCTGCGCCCGCATGGGCGCGGCAGCGAGCTCGTGCTGCGCCCGGTGGGGGACGCCGAGGTGACCACTCTGCTCGGTGCGCGCGGCTTCCGCGCAGCACTGGCCGGGGCTGACGGGACCGGTATGCGCGCGGTCGCGGTGCCGATGCGCGAGCGCGGCTGGCTGGACCTGCGCGCGATCGACCCTGCTTTCGCGCCGGCCGCCGCGGCCGCGACGACCGCCGAGCGACGCGGCTTCCCCGGGCCCGTGCTGGTGACCGCCGACGAGGTGAGCCTGATCCCGGCCACCACCGCACCGGCGCGGCTCGTGCTGCGCGACCCGGCACCGGTCGAGTCGGCCCTGCCCGACGTGCTCTACCGCTGAGCGGCCGCTGAGCTGCCGCTGGGCGGCCGCGCCCGTCGTAGAGCGGCCCGGCCGCGTGGGGCGCTCGCCCGGCCCGGCCGCGTGGGGCGCTCGCGTGGGGCGGTCCGGCCGCGTGGGGCGCTCGCCCGGCCCGGCCGCGTGGGGCGCTCGCGTGGGGCGTCGTACCGCCCGCTCAGCCCTCCTCCGGCTCCTCGCCGCCGTCCAGCCGGGCCGCCCCGCCGTCCAGCCGGGCCGAGGGGGCGGGGTTCACCGGCCACCGCGGGGCGGTCTGCGGCGAGGACTGCGGGCCGGAGCCGGGACTCGCCGGGGCGGTGAGGTCCCCGTCGAGCCGGGCGACCGCCTCGATGACGCCTCGAGCGATCTCCTGAGCGGTCAAGCCGCACTCGGTGAGCACCTCGGCCCGACTGCCATGCTCGAGGAAGCGCCGTGGCAGCCCATGGCTGCGCACCGGGACCTCGACACCCGCGGCTGCCAGCGCCCCGGCAAGCCCCTGCCCCACACCGCCCACGCGCAGCCCGTCCTCGACGGTCACCACGAGCCGGTGCCCGGCGGCCAGCGCCACCAGCTGCTCGGACACCGGGATCACCCAGCGCGGGTCGATCACAGTGACCCCGACGCCCTGGCTGGCCACCCGCTCGGCGACCTCGAGGCAAAGCCCGGCCATCGCCCCGACGGACACCAGCAGCACGTCCGGCGCCTCCCCGCGGGCCAGCACGTCCATCCCGCCCACCCGGTCGCACGCCGGGATGTCCCCGGGCAGCTCGCCCTTCGGGAAGCGCAGCACGGTCGGCGCGTCGCTGACCGCGACCGCCTCACGCAGCTCCTCTCGCAGCCGCTCCCCGTCGCGCGGAGCGGCCAGCCGCAGCCCGGGCACGACCGCCAGCATCGCCATGTCCCACATGCCGTTGTGGCTGGGCCCGTCGTCCCCGGTGACCCCGGCCCGGTCCAGCACGAAGGTGACCCCCGCCCGGTGCAGACCGACGTCCATGACAACCTGGTCGAAGGCCCGGTTGAGGAAGGTCGCGTAGACCGCGACGACCGGGTGGAATCCCTCCACGGCGAGCCCCGCGGCGCTGGTCACCGCGTGCTGCTCGGCGATACCGACGTCGAAGACACGCTCCGGGAAGACGGCCGCGAAGCGGTCCAGCCCCACCGGGGCCAGCATCGCCGCGGTGATGCCTACGACATCGGCGCGCTCGTGCCCGATGCGCACCATCTCCTCGGCGAATGCCGAGGTCCAGTCCACGCGCAGCCCACCCAGCGGGACACCGGTGGCCGGGTCGATCGCCCGGACCGCGTGGAACCGGTCGGCCTCGTCGTTCTCCGCCGGGGCGAAACCCAGGCCCTTGCGGGTGAGGGCATGCACGATCACCGGCCCGCCGTAGCTCTTGGCCCGGCGCAGCGCCCGCTCCAGCGCCTCGATGTCGTGCCCGTCCACCGGACCGACGTACTTCAGGCCAAGGTCCTCGAACATGCCCTGCGGGGCGACGATGTCCTTCAGGCCCTTCTTCATCCCGTGCAAGGTTTCGTAGATGGGGGCGCCGACCACGGGGGTGCGGCCCAGCACCCCCTTGCCCCATTCCAGGAACCGCTCGTATCCGCGGGTGGTGCGCAAGGTGGCCAGGTGCGCGGCCAACCCGCCGATCGTTGGGGCGTAGGAGCGCTCGTTGTCGTTGACCACGATGACCACGGGGCGGTCCTCGGCCGCCGCGATGTTGTTGAGCGCCTCCCAGGCCATCCCGCCGGTGAGCGCACCGTCGCCGACGACCGCCACCACGCTGCGGTCGGTGGCCCCACGAAGCTGCAGTGCCTTGGCGATGCCGTCGGCGTAGGACAGCGCGGTGGAGGCGTGCGAGTTCTCGATGACGTCATGCTCACTCTCGGCCCGGCTGGGGTAGCCCGACAGTCCCCCACGCTGACGCAGCCGCTCGAAACCGGCGGCCCGACCGGTGACAAGCTTGTGCACGTAGGCCTGGTGGCCGGTGTCGAACAGGATCCGGTCCCGCGGGGACTCGAACACCCGGTGCACCGCCAGTGTCAGCTCCACAACGCCGAGGTTCGGCCCGAGGTGCCCCCCGGTGCGCGCCACCGCAGCGATGAGGAAGGTGCGAATCTCCATCGCAAGCTCGGTCAGCTGATCCGGACGCAGCCGACGAAGGTCGGAGGGGTCGCGGATGCTCTCCAGCAGCCCCATCCGATGGCCTCCTCGCGCGTGCCGGCAGGAGCCACCAGTCTAGGCAGCCACAAGGTACGCCGCCCGCCCAGACCGACCGTGACGCCGCGCACGGCGTCTCACAGCCGGGGTCGGCGTGGACCCGACCGTGACGCGGCGTACGGCCTCTCACAGCCGGGCTCGGCGTGGACCGACCGTGACGCGGCGTACGGCCTCTCACAGCCGGGCTCGGAACCGCTCGCCGCGCAACGCCCGTTCCACCAGCCCGACCGCCCGGGACATCGCGAGCAGCCGGGCCCCCTCGTGCTCCAGCGCCGTCACCGCCGCTGTGATCACCTCGGGGTCGACGAGGTCGCGCAGCTCGGCGCGCACCTCGGCCAGACCCTCGCGTGCCGCCGCCAGCTCGGCATCGACGTGCCGGGCCGCGAGGCGGGCCAGCACCACCGGGTGGCGGCGTAGCACCTCGTGGGCGCGGTAGTCCGCCGGGCACAGCTCGAACAGCCAGGCCATGGCGGTGCGCTCCCAGTCCGGCGCCCCGGGCGGGGGCACCGCGCTGGGCCAGCCCGGCGGCACGGATCCGTTCACGGGCGCACCGTGCACCGGGTCACCTGGCACGGGCGCACCGCGCACCGGGTCACCTGGCACGGGCGCACCGCGCACCGGGTCACCTGGCCATCCTGCGACCTGGCACCGACAAGGGCCCCGCCATGATCATGAAGGTTTGCCGGGGTCATGGCCCATGCGAACCTTCATGATCATGGCCGCGGGGGCTGGACCCACCGGCCGCGGGGGCTGGACCCACCGGCCGCGGGGGCTGGACCCACCGGCCGCGGGGGCTGGACCCACCGCCCCGGACCCGACGGGCCCCGGACCCCCGGGCGAGACACGCCACTAGTGCGCGGACAGGGAGCGCAGCACGTACTGCATGATCCCGCCGTGCCGGTAGTAGTCCGCCTCCCCCGGGGTGTCCAGCCGGACCGTGGCAGTGAACTGCTGGCTCGCCCCGTCCGGGCCCGTCGCGGTGACGGTGACGGTGCGCGGCACCGTCGTGGAGTTCAGCTCGGCGATCCCGGTGATGTCGAAGGTCTCCTCACCGCTCAGCCCCAGCTTGGCGGCGCTGTGGCCCTCGAGGAACTGCAGGGGCAGCACCCCCATCCCGATGAGGTTGGACCGGTGGATCCGCTCGTAGGACTGGGCGATGACGGCCCGCACACCAAGCAGCGCGGTGCCCTTGGCCGCCCAGTCCCTTGAGGACCCCGAGCCGTACTCCGTGCCGGCCAGGACAACAAGCGGTACGCCGGCAGCCTGGTAGGCCACCGAGGCGTCGTAGATCGTGGTGACCGGGCCGTCAGGCTGGGTGAAGTCGCGGGTGAAGCCGCCCTCGGTGCCCGGGGCGAGCTGGTTGCGCAGCCGGATGTTGGCGAAGGTGCCCCGGATCATCACCTCGTGGTTGCCCCGCCGCGAGCCGTAGGAGTTGAAGTCGGCCCGGGCCACCCCGTGCTCCTGCAGGTAGCGACCCGCGGGACTGTCGGCCTTGATGGCCCCAGCCGGGCTGATGTGGTCGGTGGTGACCGAGTCGCCCAGCACCGCCAGCACCCGGGCCCCGGTGATGTCGGTGACCGGGGTGGGAGTGACGCCCATCCCCTCGAAGTAGGGCGGCTTGCGCACGTAGGTGGAGGTCTCGTCCCACTCGAAGAACTCCCCCTGGGGGGTGCGCAGGCCAGCCCAGCGGTCGTCGCCTGCGAAGACGTCGGAGTAGTCCCGGGCGAACATCTCCGAGGCGATGGAGGCGGCGATGACCTGCTCGACCTCATGCGGGCTGGGCCAAAGGTCCCGCAGGAACACCGGTTCGCCGGTCGTGTCGAGGCCGATCGGGTCGTGCTCGAAGTCGATGTCCATGGTGCCGGCCAACGCGTAGGCGACCACCAGCGGCGGGGAGGCCAGGTAGTTCATCTTGACGTCGGGATTGATCCGCCCCTCGAAGTTGCGGTTGCCCGACAGCACGGCAGCGACCGCCAGGTCGTTGTCGGACACCGCCGCGGAGATCTCCTCCGGAAGCGGGCCGGAGTTGCCAATGCAGGTCGTGCAGCCGTAACCGACCAGGTTGAAGCCGAGCTTGTCCAGGTAGGGGGTCAGCCCGGCCCGGTCGTAGTAGTCCATGACCACCTTCGAGCCGGGCGCCAAGGTTGTCTTGACCCACGGCTTGCGGTTCAGACCACGCTCAACGGCCTTGCGGGCCAGCAGCGCCGCACCGACCATCACCGACGGGTTGGAGGTGTTGGTGCACGAGGTGATCGCCGCGATCACCACCGCACCGTGGTCGATCTCGGTGCGGGTGCCGTCGGCCAGCACGACCGGTACCGGCTTGCTGACCGGCACCGGCTGCCCGGTCGGCACCGGCTGCCCGGTCGGGTCACTGAGGTAGCCCGGCAGGGTTGCGCGGAAGGCCGCCTTGGCGTCGCTGAGCGCGATGCGGTCCTGCGGCCGCTTCGGCCCGGCGATGCTGGGCACGACCTCGCCGAGGTCTAGCGCCAGGGTCTGGGAGAAGACCGGCTCGATGGCCGGGTCGTGCCAGAGCCCCTGCGCCTTGGCGTAGGCCTCCACCAGGGCGACGTGCTCGGCGTCGCGCCCGGTCAGGCGCAGGTAGCGCATGGTCTCCTCGTCGATCGGGAAGATCGCGCAGGTCGAGCCGTACTCCGGGCTCATGTTGCCGATGGTGGCCCGGTTGGCGACCGGCACGGCGGCCACGCCCTCGCCGTAGAACTCGACGAACTTGCCGACCACGCCGTGGCGGCGAAGCACCTCGGTGATGGTGAGCACCAGGTCGGTCGCGGTGGCGCCCTCCGGCAGCGTCCCGGTGAGCTTGAAACCGACCACCTGCGGGATGAGCATCGACACCGGCTGGCCGAGCATCGCCGCCTCGGCCTCGATCCCCCCGACCCCCCAGCCGAGCACCCCCAGGCCGTTGACCATCGTGGTGTGCGAGTCGGTGCCCACCAGGGTGTCCGGGTAGGCGCGGAGCACGCCGGCGAGCGTGCGTGTCATGACGACGCGCGCCAGGAACTCGATGTTGACCTGGTGCACGATGCCGGTCCCCGGTGGCACGACCTTGAACTCGTCGAAGGCGCCCTGCCCCCAGCGCAGGAACTGGTAGCGCTCGCGGTTGCGCTCGTACTCCAGCTCCACGTTGCGCTCGAAGGCGTCCGGGGTGCCGAAGACGTCGGCGATGACCGAGTGGTCGATGACGAGCTCGGCCGGGGCCAGGGGGTTGACCCGGCTCGGGTCCCCGCCCAGGTCGCGCATCGCCTCGCGCATGGTGGCCAGGTCGACCACACAGGGCACGCCCGTGAAGTCCTGCATGATCACCCGCCCGGGGGTGAACTGGATCTCCTGGTCAGGTTCGCCCGAGGGGTCCCAGCCGGCGAGCGCCCGGACGTGCTCGGCGGTGATGTTCACCCCGTCCTCGTTGCGCAGCAGGTTCTCCAGCAGGACGCGAAGGCTGTAGGGCAGCCGCGCGGAGCCGGCCACCGCGTCGAGCCGGAAGATCTCGTACGACGTCCCGCCGACCTCGAGAAGGTCCCGGGCTCCGAAGCTGTCAACGCTCACGGTGCTCTCCTCTTCTGGCGGCCTCCGGCAATCCTGCCCCGGCCGGCTCGGGCCGCCTCACCCGACCCCGATATCTCGATATCAAGATACCAGGCTGAGCACCGCGACGCACTCGACGTGGTGGGTCATCGGGAACAGGTCGAAGGCACGGCACCCCTCCAGCTGGTAGCCGTGCCCGATGAAGCCGGCCACGTCGCGGGCCAGGGCGGCCGGGTCGCAGGCGACGTAGACCACGCGTGGGACCCCAAGAGCCGCGATGGCGTGAACGACCCGGGCACCCGCACCGGCGCGAGGGGGGTCCAGCACCACCCGGTCGAGGCTTCCCAGCGCTGACTCGGCCAGCGCCTGCTCAACCCGGGAGCCGAGCAGCCGGACCCAGGCAAGGTCGTGCAGGTTGCGCCGGGCGTTGGCCAGCGCGCGGGTGTCAGCCTCCACCGCGACCACCACCCCGCTGGGCCCGACCGCCTCGGCGGCCGCCGCTGCGAAGAGCCCCACCCCGGAGTAGAGGTCGCCCACCCGCTGGCCCGGACGGGCGTCGAGCCCTTCGAGCACCGCGGCGGCCAGCGTCTCGGCCGCGCCCGGGTGGACCTGCCAGAACCCGGCGGCGTCGACCCTCCACACCCGTCCCAGCGCGGGCTCCAGCACCCACCTGCGCCCAGGGCCCCCGACGGTGCCCTCCTGCCCGGCCCAGCACACGGTGACGTCGGCGGGGATCCCCACCGGCACGGACGGTGGCTGCCCACTGTCCCGTCGCCCCCGGCCCGGCTCGCCCCGGCCCGACCCGCTGTCCCGTCGCCCCCGGCCCGGCTCGCCCCGGCCCGACCCGCTCGGGTGCAGCACCAGGGCACGCTCACCGCTGCCCGAGGCCACCGCCTCGATCTCGCTGACGCCTGGCCAGCGCAGGCCGGCCACCCCGATCTGACGGACCCCCGGCGCGGCCAGCCTGCAGTCCACCCCCAGCTCGAGCTCATGCGAGCGGTGCCGGCGCAGCCCCGCCACCCCGTGCTCGTCGACGGCGTAGCGCACCCGGGTGCGCCAGCCCAGCCCGTCGGGGGACCCCGGCAGCGCCTCGACCCGCACCTCGACGTCGAGGCGGGCCAGCCGGGCCAGCTGTTCGGTGACCACCGAGGCCTTGCCGGCCCGCTGCGCATCCAGGCTGGCGTGCTGCCAGTCGCAGCCCCCGCAGCGACCCGGCCCGGCGTACGGGCAAGGCGGGCTGACCCGCTCCGGTGCTGGCTCGAGAACGGCAACCGCGTCGGCGCGCAGGAACCGTGACCCGGTCGAGGTCACCACGGCCTCGACCAGCTCGCCGGGCAGGGTGTGGCGGAGGAAGACCACCCGGCCCTCGTGCCGGGCCACACAGTGCCCCCCGTGCGCGACCGGCCCGACCCGCAGCGTGAGCCGCTGGCCGATCGGCTCGGCCCCGTTCAGCGTCCGGCCCCCTCGTCCGCTCGGGCGGAGGGGCCGCGTCGCCAGTCACCCGGACGGGGGCCGTCGGTGCGGTCCTCCAGCCCCTGCGAGGAGCGCAGCTGCCAGGGAACGCTGGCCACCATCACCCCGGGGGTGAACAGCAGCCTGCTCTTGAGTCGCAGCGCGCTCTGGTTGTGCAGCAGGTGCTCCCACCAGCGGCCCACCACGTACTCCGGGATGTAGACCGTCACCACGTCACGTGGGCTGGCCCGGCGCAGCCCGCGGACATAGTCGATGATCGGCCGGGTGACCTCGCGGTAGGGCGAGTCGAGCACCTTGAGCGGGACCGGGATCTCCCGGCGCTCCCACTCCTCCTGCAAAGCCAAGGTCTCGGCGTCGTCGACTCCCACGGTGACCGCCTCCAGCGTGGAGGGCCTCGCCGCCCGGGCGTAGGCCAGCGCGCGCAGCGTCGGACGGTGGATCTTCGACACCAGCACGATGGCGTGGTTGCGCGAGGGCAGCGTGGTGGGGGTGTCATCGTCCTGCACCGACAGCTCGCTGGCCACCGCGTCGTAGTGCCCGCGGATGCCGCGCATGACGATGAAAACCGCCACCATGGCGGCGATCGCGATCCAGGCCCCGTGGGTGAACTTGGTGGCCAGCACGACGACGAGCACGATCCCGGTGACCGACAGCCCGACGGTGTTGATCACCCGTGAGCGGATCATGCGACGGCGTGCGGCCGGGTTGGTCTCGGTGCGCAGCAGCCGCGTCCAGTGCCGCACCATCCCGGTCTGGCTGGTGGTGAAGGAGACGAAGACGCCCACGATGTAGAGCTGGATGAGCTTGGTGACCTCGGCGTTGAAGGCCACGATCAGCACGCTGGCGCCGATGGCCAGGATGATGATGCCGTTGCTGAAGGCCAACCGGTCCCCGCGGGTGTGCAGCTGGCGGGGCAGGTAGCCGTCCCGGGCCAGGATCGACCCGAGCACCGGGAAGCCGTTGAAGGCGGTATTGGCGGCCAGCACGAGGATGACCCCGGTGGCCGCCGCCACGAGGTAGAAGGCCGGCGGGAAGTGGTCGAAGACCGCCTTGGCGAGCTGACCGATGACCGGGTCCTGGTTGTACGACGCCCCCACAGGCACCCCGTTGCGCAGCAGCTGGTGGGCGGGGTCCTCGGCGTAGCGGAGCCCGGCGAGTCGGGCCAGCACGATGACGCTCATCATCATGGTCACCGCGATCCCGCCGAGCAGCGCCAGCGTTGTCGCCGCATTGCGGCTCTTGGGCACCCGGAAGGCCGGCACCCCGTTGCTTATCGCCTCCACCCCGGTGAGCGCGGCGCAGCCGGAGGAGAAGGCACGCAGGATGAGGAACCCACCGGCCAGCGAGGCCAGCCCCGAGGAGTAGCCGGGCTCGCCCACCAGCTGCAGCCCGGCGCTCTCCACCGGGGGCAGGTCACCGAGGACGTAGCGGAAGAAGCCCCAGGCCGCCATGCCCAGGATGGCCGCCATGAAGACGTAGGTGGGCACCGCGAAGGCGGTGCCGGACTCGCGCACCCCGCGCAGGTTCATGGTCATGAGGAAGACCACCGCGATGACCGCGGTCCTGGCCTCGTGCCCGTTCAGGGCCGGGATCGCCGAGGCGGCGTACTGGGCGGCCGAGGATATGGACACCGCGACGGTGAGCACGTAGTCGACGAGCAGGGCGCTGGCCACCACGAGCCCGGCCGTGCCCCCCAGGTTGACCGTGGCCACCTCGTAGTCCCCACCGCCGCTGGGGTAGGCGTGCACGTTCTGCCGGTAGGAGGCCACCACCACGAGCATGACCAGCGCCACGACCAGGCCGATGCGCCAGGACAGCGTGAAGGCGGCGAAACCGGCCACCGACAGCGTCAGGAAGATCTCGTCCGGGGCGTAGGCCACCGAGCTGAGCGCGTCACTGGCGAAGACCGGCAGCGCGATCCGCTTGGGCAGCAGAGTCTCGGAGAGACGGTCGCTGCGCATCGCCCGACCAACCAGCAGCCGCTTGACCACATCCGTTGCGCGAGGCACGTCGGCCCATGCTAGGGCCCAGTCGAGGCAGGCCCGCACGACGCGGACGGGTGGCGTGTAGCGTTCCCCCGTTGCCGGGCACCGGGGCGGGTCCGCATCGGGTGAGGACAGACCGGAACGACGCCGGTAGGACGAGGAGTGATTTCGGCCGTGCACGTCGTGATCATGGGCTGTGGCCGGGTGGGGGCGACGCTTGCGCACAGCCTCGAGGACGCCGGCCACAACGTCGCGGTGATCGACCAGGAGACCGAGTCGTTCCGGCGGCTGGGCGCGCACTTCAAGGGCCGGCGGGTCACCGGGCTCGGCTTCGACCGCGAGACCCTGCTGGAGGCCGGCATCGAGCAGGCCGACGCCTTCGCCGCGGTCTCCTCCGGGGACAACTCCAACATCCTGGCCGCCCGGGTGGTGCGGGAGACCTTCGGGGTGGAGAACGTCGTGGCCCGCATCTACGACCCGGGACGGGCCGAGGTCTACCAGCGGCTGGGCATCCCCACGGTGGCCACGGTGCGCTGGACCGCCGACCAGATCATCCGCCGGCTCGTCCCGCACGGCGCCGAGCCGGCCTGGCGCGACCCGAGCGGCACCATCCGGGTGGCCGAGATGACCTACTCCACGGCCTGGGTCGGGCACCAGGTGACCCGGCTGCAGGAGGAGACCGGGGCGCGGGTGGCGTTCATGACCCGGCTGGGTGAGGGCCTGCTGCCCCGACCCGACACGGTGATCCAGGACGGTGACCTGCTGCACGTGGCGATGCGGGAAGAGGACGTCGATCGGGTCGAGCGGCTCTTCGCCACCGGCCCCGAGGCAGGTGAGTAGCGGTGCGCATCGCGATCGCCGGTGCTGGCAGCGTGGGTCGCTCGATCGCCCGCGAGCTGCTGGACAACGGGCACGAGGTGCTGCTGATCGACCGCACCCAGTCGGCCATCAAGGTGGACAGCGTCCCTCGCGCGGAGTGGCTGCTCGCCGACGCCTGCGAGATCGCCTCGCTCGACGAGGCTGGGCTGGACCGCTGCGACGTCGCGGTGGCTGCCACCGGCGACGACAAGGTCAACCTCGTCGTGTCGCTGCTGGCCAAGACCGAGTACGGCGTACCGCGCACCGTGGCCCGGGTCAACAACCCGAAGAACGAGTGGATGTTCGACGAGACCTGGGGGGTGGATGTCGCTGTGTCGACCCCGCGGCTGATGACCGCACTGGTGGAGGAGGCGGTCAGCGTGGGCGACCTTGTCCGCATCTTCACCTTCCAGCAGTCCAAGACCGACATGCTCGAGCTGACCCTGCCGGCGGACTCCCCCATCGTCGGGACCCGGGTGGGCGATGTGGCCTGGCCCGCCGAGACCGCGTTGGTGGCCATCATCCGTGAGGGCACCCCGATCGTGCCCAGCCAGGACGACCCGTTGGAGTCCGGGGACGAGCTGCTCTTCGTCGCCTCGGCCGACTCCGGTCCGGCCCTGTCCGACCTGCTGACCCCGCACTAGCCGACCTGCTGACCCCGCACTAGCCCGCCGGCTGGCCGCCGTCGCTGCCCGTGGCCTCGGCAAGCGGGGTGTGCCCGGCGGCGAGCAGGTAGACCATCCCCGCCAGCGCCGCCACCTGCAGCGGCCAGCCCAGACCGACCTTCGCCACGCCGAGCCACCCCACCTGCCCGGCCAGGAACAGCGGGTACTGCACGGCCACGCGCGCCACGCACGGGATCGCCAGCAGCAGGGTCAGCCGGCCAGTCAGGCGCAGCACGTCAGGGTTGGCGCGCCAACCCGTCAGGTCTCCGGTCACTCCGCCGACGAGCAGGCCCATGAGAGGCCAGCGCGCCAGCACCGAGCCGACCAGTCCCACCGCGTAGACGGCATTGGTGATGATCCCGGGCAGGAACGCATCGGCGGCCTGCCCGGAGCGCAGCGCGAAGACCGCCCCGATGCCTATGCCGAGGAGGCTGTTGAGCACGAACTGCACGGTCTGGCGCCGGGCCAGGCGCAGCACCAGCATGGCCACCGCGCTGCC
>JAJZTN010000193.1 GCA_021848885.1 Actinomycetes bacterium | reverse complement strand
CGCCGTCCCTGCCGACCTCGTGCTCATGTGCGGGGTGTTCGGCAACATCAGTGACGACGACATCCACCGCACCGTCGACTGCCTCCCCCAGCTGTGCTCGCCGGGCGCGACCGTCGTCTGGACCCGATCGCGCCGCGCGCCCGACATCACGCCGGCGATCCGCCGCTGGCTGACCGAGGCCGGGTTCACCGAACGCGCCTTCGACGCTCCCTCCGACGCACTCGTCGCGGTTGGCGTGCACCGGTTCGCCGGCCAGCCCGTCGCCGCCGCAGCAGGGCAGCGGATGTTCGAGTTCATCGTGTGAGCGTGGGCCCGGCGGCCGGCCGGTCAGCCACGGCGACCGCACCTGCCGTGCCCGGCTCGGCCGCACCTGACGTGCCCGGCTCGGCCGCGGTGCCGGCGTACACCGATTGCTTGATCAGCGACTGTTGCTCTTTGCTTGATCAGCGACTGTTGCGCTTTGCTTGATCAGCGACTGTTGCTCTTTGCTTGATCAGCGACTGTTGCTCTTTGCTTGATCAGCGACTGTTGCTCTTTGCTTGATCAGCGACTGTTGCTCTCCCGCAGCCAGGCGGCGAACGCTGCCAGGCCCGGCTCCGGGTCGGCCCGGCCCACCCCGATGCGGAACCGGTCGCCCGGTGTCGCGGTCAGCTCCGAGCGGTAGATGCTGGCCGGAAGCAGCAGCACCCCGGCCTGCTCGACCAGCCGGGCGCACATCTGCTCGACCCCCTCGGCGCCGAGGTAGCGCGGGAAGGCGACGCACCCCCCGTCGGGCGGGTGCCACTGGAAGTCCTCGGCGTGCTCGGCGAAGAACGCCGAGAAGACCGGCAGGTTCGCCGCGATGATCCCGCGGTTGCGCCCCAGGATCGACTCGCGGGCCTTCAGTGCGATGCGGGCCAGCACCTCGCTGGGGGCGGCGTTGCAGATGCTCGTGTAGTGCTTGGCCCGCTCCAGCCGGCCCAGCAGCTCCCGGTCCCGGCAGACGATCCAGCCCACCCGCAGCCCGGGCAGGCCCAGCGCCTTGGAGACCACGTTGAGCGAGAGTGCCCGCTCGGACAGGTCCGCGGCCTGGGGCAGGGTGCGGGCCGGGTCCAGCTCGAGCCCGCGATAGACCTCGTCGCTGAACAGGTGGATGCCGCGCTCGTCGCACAGCGCCGCCAGCGCCGCGAAGGTCTGCGCGCTGACCAGCTTGCCGGTCGGGTTGTTCGGGAAGTTGACCGAGACCACCCGAGTGTTGGGCCGCAGCGCGGCGCGTACCTCGTCCAGGTCGAGCTCCCAGTCGGCCTCGGCGTCCAGCGCCACCCCGGTGACCTCGCACAGGGCGGCCGGCACGGTCTCGGCGGCCTGGTAGTTCGGCGTGACGACGACGGCATGGTCTCCCGGGCCGAGCAGCACGTTCATCGCCAGGTAGAGGCCCTCCTGCGCGCCGGCGAAGCACAGCACGTCGGCGGCCTCGGCGTGCTCGTAGGTGCCCGCGATGACCTCGCGCAGCCCCGGGTCGCCGTAGGTCTGGGTGTAGCCGAGCGGGAGCTGGTCGAACTCCGCCCGGTCGCCGTCATCGGCCAAGGCCAGCAGCTCGCCCAGGGTCATGGTCTGCGCGTCGGAGGCGGTCAGGTGATGGCGAGCGGTGAACTCCCAGCGGGAGAAGTAGGTCTCGAGCCGGAAGTCCGGCAGGCGCGTCATCAGCCGAGCCTACGGCTGCGCCGGGTCGTGGCTCCGCCGTCGACGTGCCGTTGCACAATCAGTGCGTATACGCACGTATTATGGGCAGGAAGGGGGTGCCGATGGACGACAGGTGGCTGTCGGTCGGGGAGGCCGCGCGGGTGCTGGGCGTGTCTCCTGCTCACGTGCGACGCCTCGCTGGTAGTGGGCGGCTGGTCGCCCAGAGGCACGCGGGGGTGTGGTTCATCGACCCCGACGCCGTGCTCGCCCGGGTGCAGTCCCGGCCGCGGGCCGGCCGTCCCCTGTCCCCAGTGTCGGCGTGGGCGCTGCTGGCGCTGCTGGAACGCATGGGCCGACCAAGATCCCCGGACGGCCCGCCCGTGTCCACGGAGGCCCTCGTGGCGGACATCGGATTGACCCGGGTCCAGCGTCACCGCCTGGCGGCCCTGCTCTGCGAGGCCCCCGACGCCGACCGTCTGACCCATCTGCTGCGCCGGCGGGCCGACCAGCGCCGGATGCGGGTGCACCCCGGCGTACTCGCCCGTGTCCTGGCCGACCGTCGAGTCCGCGTCGGGGGCGCGCACGCGGCGGCGGCCGCCGGCGCGGGCCTGAGCGCGGGGGGCCGACCGCTCGCCTACGTCCCCGCCGCGCAGGTGGACCGTCTGGTGGCGGACTACCGGATGGTGCCGGACCCGGCGGGCAACATCGTCCTTGCCGTTGTCCCCGACGTCGCCACCGCCCGCGAGGGTGCCGTCGGGGCAGGCCACGGCCCGATGCCGTTGGCGGTGGCGTGGGCGGATCTGCTCGATGACCCGGATGCGCGGGCCCGCGGCGCCGCCCGCGACTGGGTGGCGTCTCTGCCACGGGTCAGTCCACCGGGCCGGAGGCTCCAACAAGTCGGCGGGCGGGCCGGGTGAGCTCCACCACCCCGGTCCTGCTCGACGGGCTCCCCCCGGCAACCGAGCAGGGGTGGCACCTGCTGTTCGACCTCGCTGCGGCCACCGCTGGCGTCGTACCTGGCCGTCACGACGGGCGCCGGGGCTCCGCGGGGCGGGCCAGGGCCGCCTGATCGGCCTGCGGTGAGGAGGCGGACTGTGCGGAGATTGCATGATCGGCGCAGGGGGGGGCGGCGGACTGTGCGGAGATTGCATGATCGGCCTGGGGTGAGGGGACGGGGCGCACACAGTTGCGCCCCGCAAGCTTCGCCTCGATCTGCTCGTGGTTGGCCTCGACCACGACGTCGGGGGCCATCCGGTGCCGTCTTGCGTCGTACGTCGCCACACCCGCGGATATCGTCACCACCGGCTGCTCGGGGGTCCCGCCGTGCGGCAGCGCCAGCGCCTCGACCCTGAAGCGCATCCGCTCGGCCACCACGGAGGCCGCGAGCGCCTCGGTCTCCGGCAGCACCGCGACGAACTCCTCGCCGCCGCGCCGGTAGACCCGGTCGCCGAGCCGGCAGCAGCCCTCCAGCACCGCCGCGACGGTCGCCAGCACCGCGTCACCGACATCGTCGCCGCGGGTCTTGTTGACCGAGCCGAAACGGTCCAGGTCGACGTAGATCGCCGACCACGGCCGGCCCGAGCGCAGCGCGGCGGCGTGAACCCGCACGATGTCGTCGTCAAGCGCACGGCGGTTGGGCAACCCGGTCAGCGGGTCGGTCAGCGCCAGCCGCTCCAGCTCGGAGTTGCGCTCCCGCAGCTGGTCGACCTCGCCGGACAGCGCCAGGTCGATGGCCTGCCCGACCCCGTCGAGGTAGGTGGTCACATGGTGCCCGCCGCCCCGCTTGGCGGCGTACATCGCCAGGTCCGCCTGCCGCAGGGCCCCACGGTCCCCGGCCGAGAGGTCACCGATCCCCACCGAGGCGGTCACGCGGATCATCGCCCCGGCCACCGAGATCGGCTCGGCCACCCGGGCCAGCACCGTCTCGGCCAGGACGACGGCCGCGTCCAGGTCGAGCCCGGGCAGTACGACGACGAACTCGTCACCACCCATGCGGGCCACCGTCGCGGTGTCCGGCGCGGCGTCGAGCAGCCGGGCGGCGATCGTCTCCAGCGCACGGTCGCCGGCCTGGTGGCCATGGCTGTCGTTGACCGCCTTGAACTGGTCGAGGTCGAGAAGGAGCAGGGCCCCGGTCGTCCCCGCCCGGGCCAGCTCGCCGAGCCGGTCCTCCAGCAGTCGACGGTTGGGCAGCCCGGTCAGGTCATCGGCCAGCGCCCGCTCGACCATGCGGCCCACCGCCTGGTGGTGCGCGGTGACGTCGGTGACCGCGATGACCAGGCCCTCGATCCCGGGCACCTCCAAGGCGTTGACCCCGGTGAGCTCGACGACCAGCTCGTGCCCGTCGCGGTGGCGAGCCGGGCAGGTCAGGTGGACGCTCGCGCCCTGCGGGGTGTCGACCAGCTCGGCGAGGAACGCGTAGGCGCGGGCCACGACC
>JAJZTN010000033.1 GCA_021848885.1 Actinomycetes bacterium | reverse complement strand
TTCCCCTGCCGGGACGGTGCCGTGCAGCTCTCCGTTGGCAGCGAGGGTCTGTGGCGGCGCTTCTGCGCCGGTTTCGGCCTCGACCCCGACGCCGAGGGCATGTCGAGCAACCCCGAGCGGGTGCGCAACCGGGATCGGGTCATCGCCGCGTTGCAGACCGCCTTCGCCGACTGGGACGTCGCCGACCTGCTGCCCCGGCTTGCCGCGCTGGGCGTGCCGGCCGGGCGGGTGCGCACCCTCGACGAGGTCTACACCTGGGAGCAGACCCGCTCGCAGGGTCTGCTGGTCGACGTCGAGCACCCCGTCCTCGGCACCCTCGAGCTGCCCGGGCCCCCGCTGCGCTTCTTCACCGACCCGGCCGGGGCCGGGGATGCGGCCCGCTCCGGTGGGCCCGCCGCGCAGCCGGACCCCAGCGCGCCGGTTGAGGTGACCCGCAAGGACCACACCGCTCCACCCCTGCTCGGCCAGCACACCGCCGCGGTGCTGGCCTGGCTGGATGCCCTGGACGCGCAGGCACGGCCGTGACCGCGCCGCGCCGCTCGGCCCGCGAGCTGCTCGAGCTGACGCTGGACCCCGGCTCCTTCCAGTCCTGGGACACCACCCCGATAGCCCCGCGCATCGTCACGACCCCACCCGGGTACGCCGACGAGCTTGCCGAGGCGGTGCGCCGCAGCGGAGTGGATGAGGCGGTCCTCACCGGGGAGGGCCGGATCCGTGGCCGGCGGGTGGCGGTGCTGGCCGGGGAGTTCGCGTTCCTGGGCGGCAGCATCGGGGTGGCCGCGGCGGAGCGGCTGGTCGCCGCCGTGGAGCGGGCCACCGCCGAGGGCCTGCCGCTGCTGGCCGCCCCGGTCTCCGGGGGCACCCGGATGCAGGAGGGCACGGTCGCCTTCGTCTGCATGGTCAAGATCACCGCCGCGATCGTGCGGCACAAGCGGGCCGGGCTGCCCTACCTGGTCTACCTGCGCCACCCGACGACAGGCGGCGTGCTGGCCTCCTGGGGGTCCCTGGGACACGTCACTGTCGCTGAGCCCGGGGCGCTCATCGGGTTCCTGGGTCCCCGGGTGTACGCCGCCCTCTACGACAGCGAGTTCCCCGCCGGGGTGCAGGTCGCCGAGAACCTCTATGAGCACGGCCTGCTCGACGCGGTGCTGCCGGCCGAGGCGGTGGCCGAGATCGCCGACCGGGCGCTGCGGGTGCTGTGCAGCCCACGGGAGGGGCTGGCGCAGGTGCCGGCCCTGCCGCTTGAGGACCTGCCCGAGCTGGAGGCCTGGGAGTCGATCACCCGATCCCGCCGCCCGGAACGTCCGGGGGTGCGCCGGCTGCTGCGCGTCGCGGCGACCGACGTGGTGCCGCTCAACGGCACCGGGGAGGGCGAGTCCGACCCCGGGGTGCTGCTCGCCCTGGCCAGGTTCGGGGCCGCCCCGGCGATCGTTCTCGGCCAGGACCGTCGGGCACAGACCGCGCACTCCCCGCTCGGCCCAGAGGGTCTGCGCGAGGCGCGTCGTGGGATCAGGCTGGCCAGCGAGCTCGGCCTGCCCCTGGTCACCGTCATCGACACCCCAGGGGCCGCACTGTCCAGGCACGCCGAGGAGGGCGGACTGGCCGGGGAGATCGCCAGGACCCTTGCCGACCTCACCGTGCTGAGCGCCCCCACCATCTGCGTGCTGCTCGGTCAGGGCAGCGGCGGGGGTGCGCTGGCCCTGCTGCCGGCCGACCGGGTCGTCGCCGCCCAGCACGGCTGGCTGTCCCCGCTGCCGCCCGAGGGCGCCTCGGCGATCCTGCACCGCACAACCGAGCGGGCCGCGGCGCTGGCCCAGGACCAGGGGGTGCGCTCGACCGATCTGCTGCGCGCCGGCATCGTCGACCGGATCGTGGCCGAGCGTCCCGATGCCGCCGACGAGCCGGAGGCGTTCTGCCGCCGCTTCGGCCAGGTGCTCGAGCACGAGATGGTCGCTCTGCTGCGTCAGCCGACAGACCTGCGGCTGGCCGACCGGCACAGGCGCTACCGCAGGATCGGGCTGCCCTGACACAGCGCCCCGACCGGTGCCCCGACCGGCGCCCCGACCGGCGCCTCGACCGGCGCCTCAACTGTCCACCACGTCGGGGCACTGGTTGGGCAAGGCTCGCCAAAGCGGATCGCGTGGGGGCCGTCCTAGAGTCGCGTCACCGCCCAGCGGTGCAGCCCCTCGGCCGGCCCCGGGCAGACCGGAGCGGGTGCCGCCGGACCGGGTGTGCGTCGTACCAGCGTCGGGAGGAGGGTGGGTGCGGGCCCTTATCGCCCTCGGTGGCAACGCGATGACCGATGCCGCGGGGCGAGCCCGACCGGGCGACCAGATCGCGGCGATCGCCACGGCGATGGACCGGGTGGCCGAGGTGGTCGCCAGTGGTGTCGAGGTGGTGCTCACCCACGGCAACGGCCCGCAGGTGGGCAACCTGCTGGTGAAGAACGAGCTGGCCGCCTCGGTGGTCCCGCCGGTCCCGCTGGACTGGTGCGGGGCGCAGACCCAGGCCACGATCGGGTTCATCGTGCTGGACGCCCTCGAGGCGGCGCTGTCCCGGCGCGGGGTGCCCCGCCAGGCCTGCGCTGTGATCACCCGGACCCTGGTGGACGGCTCCGACCCTGGCTTCACCCAACCGACGAAACCGATCGGCCGTTACCTGCCGCAGGCCGAGGCGGAGGTGCTGATCGGGCACGGCCAGACCTGGCAGGACCGCGGCGAGAAGGGCTGGCGGCGCGTGGTCGCCTCACCCGAGCCGCTCCAGATCCTCGACGCGCGGGCCATCGCGACCCTCGTCTCGGCGGGGTTCATCGTCGTCGCCAACGGCGGAGGGGGCATCCCCGTGGTGCGCGAGCCCGACGGGGGCCTGCGCGGGGTGGAGGCGGTGATCGACAAGGATCTGGGCGCGGCCCTGCTGGCCCGGGTGGTCGACGCCGACGTCCTGGTGATCGCCACCGACGTGCCCGCCGCGATGGTCGGCTACGGCACCTCCGCGGCCCGCGCGCTGGAACGGGTCAGCCGCACCGAGCTGGCCGGCTACGCCGCGGCCGGTGCTTTCGGGGCCGGCAGCATGGGCCCGAAGGTCGCCGCCGCGCTGCGCTTCCTCGACTCGGGCGGGGCCATGGCCGTCATCAGCTCGCTGGACCAGATCGCCGTGGCGGTGCGCGGCCAGGCCGGAACCGTCGTGCTGCCCGACCCGGGACCCGCCGACCTCGACCGGGGACCAACCGCCCATCCTGACCCCATGGCCTGAGCGGGCATCCCGACCAGGCCGCCAGACCCGACCGTAACCAGCCCCAAAGGAGTTGAGACCCGTGCCCGAGGCCATCGAGGTCCGCAAGGTGCCCATCCACAGCGTGGCGGACGCCTCCGAGCTGGAAAGGCTCATCGACGAGGCAGTGCTGCAGGCCGACCGGGTGATTGCCATCATCGGCAAGACCGAGGGCAACGGTGGCGTCAACGACTACACCCGGATCATCGCCGACCGGGCGTTCCGCGAGGTTCTGGTGGCCAAGGGCACCAGAACGATGGCCCAGGTCCGGCAGGTCCCGATCGTGTGGTCCGGGGGCACCGACGGAGTGATCTCCCCGCACGCGACGATCTTCGCGACGGTGCCGGCGGAGCAGGTCCAGCCCACCGACGAACCCCGCCTGAGCGTCGGGTTCGCGATGAGCGAGCCGTTGCTGCCCGAGGACATCGGTCGGCGCCCGATGATCGAGAAGGTGGCCGCCGCGGTGCGCGAGGCCATGCAGAGGGCGGGGATCTCCGACCCCGCCGACGTGCACTACGTGCAGACCAAGACCCCGCTGCTGACCATCCACACCATCCGGGACGCGAAGAGCCGCGGCAAGACGGTCTGGACTGAGAACACCCACGAGTCGATGGACCTGTCCAACGGCACGACCGCGCTGGGCATCGCCGTGGCGCTCGGTGAGATCGACATGCCTGAGGACGCCGAGGTGCTGCACAACCGCGAGCTCTACTCCGCAGTGGCCTCCTGCTCCTCCGGGGTGGAGCTGGACCAGGCCCAGGTCGTCGTCGTGGGCAACGTCCGTGGCGTCGGTGGCCGCTACCGGATCGGGCACTCGGTCATGCGTGACGCCCTGGACGCCGACGGCATTTGGGCGGCCATCCGCAACGCGGGCCTGGACCTGCCGGACCGGCCGCACCACTGCGACATCGACGGGAGGCTGGTCAACGTCTTCCTCAAGTGCGAGGCCAGCCAGGACGGGCTGGTGCGGGGCCGGCGCAACGCCATGCTGGATGACTCCGACGTGCACTGGCACCGGCAGATCAAGTCCTGCGTCGGCGGAGTCACCGCCTCGGTGACCGGTGACCCGGCGGTCTTCGTGTCCGTCTCAGCGGCCCACCAGGGACCTGATGGCGGTGGGCCGGTCGCAGCCATCGTCGACCTGGGCCCGGCGCCGGCCAGCGGCTACCGCCCACCGACCGTGAGGTGAGGGTGCCCGGGGCTCGTCTACCCTTCCCCGGGTGACCTCATCGCTGACCCGCTACCGGGTGATGGCCTGGACAACCGGGTCGATGCTGCTCGTGCTCGTCCTCGTCGCCATGCCGCTGAAGTACCTCGCCGGCATGGACTCGGCGGTGGCCATCGTCGGGCCGATCCACGGTTTCCTCTACATCGGCTACATCGCCACCGCGCTCGACTTGGCCGTGCGGCGGCGCTGGAAGCTGCCGCGTGTCATCGGAGTGCTGCTGGCCGGGGTGATCCCGTTCGCGACGTTCTACGCCGAGCACCGCGTGGTGCGATCCGAGCGCGCGGCCGACTCTGCCTCGCGCTGAGCCCGCACCTCGGCCTCGTTGCGCACCGAGAGCACCCAGAACCACACGGCGGCGGCGCCGAAGATCCACCACTGCAGCACATAGGACAGGTTCTGCAACGGCCAGCTGCCGCCACCGCGCGGGCTCGGGCGGGGCAGGGCGGCTGGCCCGGGTGAGGCGGCCGGCACCGAGCTGAGCTGGGCGAGGAAGCCGTCCAGCACCGGGTAGGGGAGCAGGTTGACCAGCAGCGCGGCGTTGAGCGCCTCGACCTGCCCGGCGGGTGGGACCGGGCTGGAGGCGTCCGGGATCTGCTCAGGGGCCCCCGCCCAGCCGGTCACGGTGACCGTGCCGGTCACCGGTGGTGGCACCGCCGGGGCCGCACCCGTCGGGCCGGCCGGCACCCAACCGCGCACCACCATGACCGCCCCGCCGGCGGGCTCTCCGGTCGGCAGCAGTGGGGTCACCACCCAGTAGCCGGGGCGTGCGTGCAGTCGCCGGCCCGCAACCAGCAGCTGGTGGGCCGGGTCGAACCGTCCGCTCACCCGCACCAGCCGGCCCGCCTGGCTCGGGTCCACCGCGGAGCCGATCAGCACGGCGCGTAGCGCAACCACGGGACCATCGGGTCGCACGTGCCGGCTTGCGGCGTACCGCTGCTTGGAGACGTCCCACTGCCACCAGCCCAGAGCCGCTGTGCTCGCCACGGCCACCAGGACGAGCAGGTGCAGCCCGATCCAGCGCGGCGTGAGCAGCCAACGGCCCATCCCGCCACAGTACGGGGCGCGCATCGCGCCACGGTACGGCGCCATTCGGGCTCGGGCGGGCTCGGGCGGGCTCGGGGGACCGGTGCGCGCTGCTACACTCGCAGACCGACCGCCCTGGGCCCGCAGTGACCCGGGGGCGTGCAAGTGGAGCCTGCTCCCACCTGGGCGACCGATCGGGGTCGTCGGGTCCCGGTCCGTGGCCCGCCGCGGCGTCGTGTGACGCTGTCGTGGGTCCCTCCGTGCAGGCTCCCGCGCACGTTCGGCGCGGGAGCCTTTCTCGTGCCGCGGCCGACAGGCTCGCCAGAGCACGACCAGAGGAGGCCCCATCAGCGTCGAGCCGCGCATCAACGACCGGATCCGTGTCCCAGAGGTCCGTCTCGTCGGACCCAACGGCGAGCAGGTTGGCATCGTCGCCATCGGTGATGCCCTGCGCCTGGCCCAGGAGGCAGATCTCGACCTCGTCGAGGTCGCCCCGGACGCCCGCCCGCCCGTGGCCAAGCTCATGGACTACGGCAAGTTCAAGTACGAGTCGGCACTGAAGGCTCGTGAGGCGCGCAAGAACCAGGTCAACACGGTCATCAAGGAGATGAAGCTCCGGCCGAAGATCGACCCGCACGACTACGAGACCAAGAAGGGCCACGTCGTCCGGTTCCTCAAGGAGGGCGACAAGGTCAAGATCACGATCATGTTCCGTGGCCGTGAGCAGTCTCGCCCCGAGCTGGGTTTCCGGCTGCTGCAGAGGCTGGCCGAGGACGTGGCCGACCTCGGCTATGTCGAGACCACGCCCAAGCAGGACGGACGGAACATGACCATGGTGATCGGCCCGGTGAAGAAGAAGGCCGAGGCGCGGGCCGAACGTGAGGCAGCCCGCGTCGCGCGGACCGCCATGCCCGAGCAGGACTGAGCGGTCCGGCTACCCGGCTCACCGGAAGGCGAGCCAGCAGGAGAACTGCCGGGCACGCACCGGCAGGCACAGCTGTGGGTTCCCACCGAAGGTGGGGGCCGACCACCACGGCCGACGTGGCACCACGACGGCCCGAGCACGGGCTCGCCCGCCTTGGCGGAGCGGCCACTGACGCAGAACGAGAGGCGCCATGCCGAAGAACAAGACCCACAGCGGGGCCAAGAAGCGGTTCCGGCTCACCGGGAGCGGCAAGGTCATGCGCGAGCAGGCCAACCGCCGGCACCTGTTCGAGGTCAAGCCGTCGACCCGGACCCGCCGGCTGGCGCTGGACGTTGAGGCCGCGCCGGCCGATGTGAAGAAGATCAAGCGGCTGCTCGGCCGCTGACCCCGACCTGTACGACGTTCGACCAGGGGACCGCCGCAGGCGGTGCCCCGACACCCAAGGAGTCACCACGTGGCACGCGTGAAGCGGGCGGTCAACGCCCATAAGAAGCGTCGGGTTGTCCTGGAGCGGGCCAGCGGCTACCGCGGGCAGCGCTCGCGGCTCTACCGCAAGGCCAAGGAGCAGGTCACCCACTCCCTCGTCTACGCCTACCGGGACCGAAAGGCACGCAAAGGCGACTTCCGCTCGCTGTGGATCCAGCGGATCAACGCCGCCGCCCGGGCGAACGGGATGACCTACAACCGGTTCATCCAGGGCCTGAAGGCCGCCGGGGTCGAGGTCGACCGCCGGGTGCTGGCCGACCTGGCCGTCACCGACGCGAAGGCCTTCGCCACCCTCGTCGAGATCGCCCGCGCCGCCCTGCCGGCCGCCGCGGACTCGGCCGCCTGAGGTCCGGCACGGCGCCGCCGACAGCTCAAGGTCCCAGACCCGTGCCGGGCCCGGAGCTGACCTCGACCCGCTCGGCGCGGGTGCAGGCGGTGCGCCGTCTGGCGAAGCGCTCCTTCCGCGCGGCGGACCGGCGTTTCCTGGCCGAGGGGCCGCAGGCGGTTCGCGAGGCCCTGAACCACCCCGACGCGCCGGTCGAGGTCTTCGTCACGGCGGAGACGGCCACCCGGTTCGCCGAGCTGATCGAGGTGGCCGAGCGGCGCGGCGTGCCGGTGCACCCGGTCTCAGGCGAGGTGATGGTGGCGCTGGCCCAGACCGTCACCCCGCAGGGCGTCGCGGCGGTGTGCCGGTTCGTGGACACCAATCTGGCCGATGTGCTGGCCGGAGCGCCTCGGCTGCTGGCCGTGCTCTCCCACGTGCGCGACCCGGGCAACGCCGGGACGGTGCTGCGCGCCGCCGACGCGGCCGGGGCCGACGCCGTGGTGCTCACCGACGCCTGCGTCGACGTCTACAACCCCAAGTGCGTGCGCGCCACGGCGGGCAGCCTCTTCCACCTCCCGGTGGTGCTGGGGGTGCCGTTGGCCGAGCTGGCACAGGCTGTGCGGGCCGCGGGCCTGCAGGTGCTGGCCGCCGACGCCGCCGCCGGCGAGGACCTCGACACCGCCGCGGATTCCGGCACCCTTGCTGGCCCGACGGCCTGGGTGTTCGGCAACGAGGCCTGGGGGCTGCCGGCCGAGGCGCTGGCCTGCACTGACGCGGCGGTTCGGGTGCCCATCCACGGTGCCGCGGAGAGCCTCAACCTGGCCACGGCCGCGGCTGTGTGCCTGTACGCGTCTGCCCGCGCCCAGCGCGGCCCGGGCGGATGCCGCCACGGTGATGCCGCGACGGTGACGCCGCGACGGTGACCGGCCCGGCTGAGACCTCCCGCTGTGCCCGGGCCTGACATACCCTCGCCCAGTGGCCGAGGACGTGCAGGGCCCGAGCCGGCCGCCCGGCCCGGAGCCGGTGCTTGCCCCCGACGACCTGCCCGACGGGCTGTTGGTCGCCGACGCCGACGGCATCATCGTGACCGCCAACCGGGCTGCGGCCCGCATCCTGGCCACCCCGGCCGAGGGCCTGCTGGGCAAGCCTCTCCTCGACGCCCTGCCGCTGGAGGACCTCAACGGCCGGCTGTGGTGGTCGTGCCTGCGCCCTTACGACGGGCTGGCCACGCGCACCGGGCACCGTGAGCGCAACCTGCTGCTTCCCGGTGGGCGAGAGGTGCTGGTCACCAGCCGTTTCGTGCGTGAGCACCCGTCGGGCCCGCTGGTCCGGCTGGTGGTCTCGTTGCGCGACACCCGAGCCCGGGCCCGGGAGGAGACCAGCCGCGCCGAGCTGATCTCCACCGTGGCGCACGAGCTGCGCAGCCCGCTGACCAGCGTGAAGGGCTTCACCGCGACCCTGCTGGCCAAGTGGGACAGGTTCACCGACGACCAGCGCCGGCTCATGCTCGAGACCGTCGACGCCGACGCCGACCGGGTGACGCGGTTGATAAGCGAGCTGCTCGACATCGCCCGGATCGACTCCGGCCGCCTCGAGGTGCACCGTCAGGTGGTGGACCTGCCGGCCTTCGTCCGCGGCCACATCGCTGGTTTCCTCGCTCGTGGAGAGCCCGAGCAGCGCTTCGAGCTGCGGGTGGCCGAGAACCTGCCCGAGCTGTGGGCCGACGCTGACAAGGTGCACCAGGTGCTGGCCAACCTGCTGGAGAACGCGGTTCGGCATGGTGCCGGCACTGTCACGATCGTCATCGAGCCGGCCCGTGAGATGACCGACGCGACGGCGGTGACGGTGATGGATGAGGGGCCGGGCATCCCCGAGTCGTTGCACACCCGGGTCTTCACCCGGTTCTGGCGCTCCGGCAAGCGCGGGGGCACCGGCCTGGGCCTCTACATCGTGCGCGGGCTCGTCGAGGCGCACGGCGGCAGCATCGAGATCGGTTCGGCACCCGGTGGCGGTGCGCGGTTCCGATTCGTGCTGCCCGCCGCGGCCCCGCAGATCTGACCATCAGGTCCGACGACCTGATCGTCAGGCCAGCCTCCGGCGGGCGCCCGGCGGCGGCACCGGCCGCGCCCGGCAGCGGCACCGGCCGCGCCCGGCGATCACCGCGGGCACGCGGGTCCCGCCCGTTTCCCTAGACTCACGGTGCTCCCGAGCCCCGACTGTCCAACGGAGCCTGCGCATGTCTGCACCCAACAGCGACTTCGACCCCGTCGAGGTCAGCCCGCTGCACGCCGAGAACGTCGCCGCCGCCCGCGACGCGGCGCTTGCCGCCATCGCGGCGGCCCGCAGCCTCGAGCAGCTCAAGGAGGTCCGGCTGGCCCACGCCGGTGACCGTTCACCGCTGGCCCTGGCCAACCGGGAGATCGGCGCGCTGCCACCCGCCGCTCGGGCCGAGGCCGGCAAGCGGGTCGGGGCCTCCCGGTCCGCTGTCGCCCAGGCGCTTGCTACTCGCCAGGCCGAGCTCGAGGCCGAACGCGACGCATCGGTGCTCGTCGAGGAGAGCGTCGACGTGACGCTGCCCTGGGACCGCCGCCCGACCGGTGCCCGCCACCCGCTGACCACGCTGTCCGAGCGGATCGCCGACATCTTCGTCGCGATGGGCTGGGAGGTTGCCGAGGGGCCCGAGGTGGAGGCGGACTGGTTCAACTTCGACGCGCTGAACATCTCACCGGAGCACCCGGCCCGCGCCGAGACCGACACCTTCTACGTCACTTCCCCGGACTCCGGGCTGGTGCTGCGCACCCACACCTCGCCGGTGCAGGTCCGCTCGCTGCTGCAACGTGACCTGCCGGTCTACGTCATCTGCCCGGGCCGGGTGTTCCGCACCGACGAGCTGGACGCCACCCACACCCCGGTCTTCCACCAGGTCGAGGGCTTGGCCGTGGACGAGGGACTGACCATGGCGCACCTGAAGGGCACCCTCGACCATTTCGCCGAGCGGATGTTCGGCCCGGGCCTGGCGACCCGGCTTCGCCCGTCGTACTTCCCGTTCACCGAGCCTTCCGCGGAGATGGACCTGCAGTGCTTCGTCTGCCGCGGGGCCAGTGTGGGGGACCCCGCGAACCCGTGCCGGACCTGCTCGAGCGAGGGCTGGATCGAGTGGGGCGGCTGCGGCATGGTCAACCCGCGGGTGCTGCGCGCCTGCGGGGTGGACCCGGACCGCTACACCGGTTTCGCGTTCGGGATGGGCATCGAGCGCGCCCTGATGTTCCGGCACGGGGTCGCAGACATGCGCGACATGGTCGAGGGCGACGTGCGCTTCGCCCTGGCCTTCGGGATGGAGGTCTGATGCGGGTCCCGCTGTCCTGGCTGCGCGAGCTGGTCGAGCTGCCGGCCGGTGAGGGAGGTCGCGCGGTCGCCGAACGGTTGGTGCGTGCCGGCCTGGAGGTCGAGTCGGTCACGCGGGTCGGGCAGGTGTCCGGGCCGCTGGTCGTCGGTGAGGTGCTCGAGCTGATCGAGGAACCGCAGCGCAACGGCAAGACCATCCGCTGGTGCCAGGTGCGGGTGGCTCACGCCGACGGCCCGTCCGGCCCCGCGGTGCGCGGCATCGTCTGCGGCGCGCACAACTTCGCGGTGGCCGACCGGGTCGTGGTGGCGCTGCCCGGGACCGTGCTGCCCGGCGGGTTCGAGATCACCGCCCGCAAGACCTACGGGCACGTCTCCGACGGGATGATCTGCTCGGTCCGCGAGCTGGGCATAGGGGAGGAGCACAGCGGCATCCTGGTGCTGGACCCCGACGCCCCGGTCGGTGCCGACGCCGCGGGTCTGCTCGGCCTCGACGACGAGGTCCTCGACCTCGCGGTGACCCCTGACCGCGGCTACTGCCTGTCGGTGCGCGGGGTGGCGCGCGAGGTCGCCACGGCGTACGACGTCGGGCTGCGCGATCCGGTGACCAGTGCGGCGCTGCCGCCTGGTGCCAGCCTGTCCGGCGGCTACCCGGTCGAGGTGGCCGACCCCGAGGGGTGCACGAGCTTCGTCGCGGTCACGGTGAGCGGCTTCGACCCTGCCGCACCCAGCCCCGACTGGCTGGTCCACCGGATTAGCGCGGCCGGGATGCGCTCGATCTCGCTGGCCGTGGACGTCACCAACTACGTCATGCTCGAGCTGGGTCAACCGTTGCACGCCTACGACTCCGAACGGCTCCGCGGGCCCATCGTGGTGCGCCGCGCCCGGCCCGGCGAGCGGCTGGTCACCCTCGATGACGTCGAGCGGGTGCTGGACCCGGGCGACCTGCTGATCACCGACTCCTCGGGCCCGATCGGGTTGGCCGGGGTCATGGGCGGGGCCTCCACCGAGATCACCGAGCGGACCCGCACCATCGTGGTGGAGTCCGCGCACTTCAGCGCCGCGGGGATCGCGCGCACCTCCCGCCGGCACCGGCTGGGCAGCGAGGCCAGTCGCCGTTTCGAGCGCGGCGTCGACCCGACGATGCAGCTGGCGGCGGCGGTGCGTGCCGCCGGGCTGCTGGCCCGGCTGGGTGGTGGCACGGTGCACCCGCAGGTCAGCGTCGTGGGCGCCCCGCCTGCGGCGGTTGCCATCGAGATCGACCCGGACCTGCCGGCCCGGGTCATCGGGCGGGAGCTGACCAGCGGGCAGGTCATCGCCACGCTGCGCGCGGTCGGGGCCGAGGTGATCCAGCTGGGCGCCCGGCTGTCGGTCAGCCCCCCACCATGGCGCCCGGACCTGAGCGACCCCTACGACCTGGTCGAGGAGGTCGCCCGGCTGGTCGGCTACGACACCATCCCGAGCGTGCTGCCGGTGGCCCCGCCCGGGCGCGGGCTGACACCGGCGCAACGTCGCCGTCGAGCGGTGGGCCGAGCGCTGGCGGCCGCCGGTTTCGTGGAGGCGCCGAGCTATCCCTTCGTCGGCCCGGCAGACCACGACGCGCTGGGCCTGCCGGGTGATGACCCAAGGCGGCGCACACTGCAGCTGGCCAACCCGATCGCCGACACCGCCCCGCAGCTGCGCACCACGCTGCTACCCGGGCTGCTGGCCACCGCCCGGCGCAACATCGGGCGCGGGGCCGGAGACGTGGCGCTTTTCGAGCAGGGCCTGGTGCTGTCCCCGACACAGCCCGGGGCGGTGGCGCCACGACCGGCGGTCACCGGCAGGCCCGCGACCGCCGAGCTGGAGGCGCTCTACACCGCCGTGCCGGACCAGCCGCAGCACGTCGGCCTGGTGGCGGCGGGGGCCGCCGAGCGTTCCGGCTGGTGGGGGCCGGGCCGGCCGGTGAGCTGGGCCGACGCGGTGGCCGCCGCCCGCACCGTGCTGGCGGCCGCCGGGGTGCCCGAGGCTGCCGTCGTGGTGCGCGCGGCCCGGCTGATGCCCTGGCACCCGGGTAGGTGTGCCGCCCTGGCGGTGCGGACCCCGGACGGGGACGAGCTGGCGGTCGGGCACGCCGGGGAGCTGCACCCGCGGGTGGTGGCCGCCTATGGGTTGCCGGAGCGGGCGGTGGCCGCCGAGCTCGACCTGGACGCGGCCGGGCGGGCCAGCCTCGAGGTGGTGCCCGCGCCCCGGGTGTCGACGTACCCGGTGGCCACCCAGGACGTCGCCCTGGTGGTCGGTCAGGACGTGCCGGTCGCCGAGGTGAGCGCGGCCCTTGTCGAGGGGGCCGGAGAGCTGCTCGAGCAGGTGCGGCTCTTCGACGTCTACACCGGGGAGCAGGTGCCGGCCGGGCACCGCTCGCTGGCCTTCACGCTGCGGATGCGCGCCGTTGACCGCACCCTCACCGTCGAGGAAGCCACCGCGGTGCGCGACGCCGCGGTGGCCGAGGCGGCCCGGCGCACCGGCGCGTCGCTGCGGCGAAGCTGATCCGCTCGGGCCACCATGGGCCGGTGAGCTGGAGCGACCCCGACCCCATCGACCGGCCCGACACCCGACCCGGGGGTGGGCGGGTGCTGCACGACGACCCGGTCGAGGCGGTGCGGGTGCTGCCCCCGTCGACGCCCACGCAGGCGCAGGAGGGCGAGGTGCCTTCCCGGGTCGGCGGGGTGGCCCTTGTCAGCGGGGCCTCCGCCGGGATCGGCCGGGCCACCGCCTTGCGGCTGGCCCAGGCCGGGATGGCGGTCGGGTTGCTCGGCCGCAACGCCACCCGGCTGGCCGAGACGCTGGCCGAGGTGCGCGCCGCCGGGGTGGGCGGTGTCGCGCTGCCGGCCGATGTGACCGAGCGCGGTGAGGTCGAGGCCGCCGTCGGCGCCGTGGTGCGTGACCTCGGGCCGGTCGACCTGCTGGTGTGCAACGCCGGGGTGCGCGAGCGGCGGGCCAGCCCGCCGTGGCAGGCCGATCCGGCGGACTGGTGGCGGGCCGTGGAGGTCAGCCTGCGCGGTGCCTTCCTGCTCGATCACGCCGTGCTGCCCAGCATGATCGAGCGCGGCCACGGCCGGGTGCTGCACGTCTCCTCGGGTGTCGGCGCGCGCCCGGAGCCGTCGTACTCCGGCTATGCCGTCGGCAAGGCGGGCCTGTCCAGGCTGACCGACTCGATGGCCGTCGCGCTGCGCGGCAGCGGTGTCGTCGTGCTGGAGGCCAGCCCCGGGCTGGTCCGCACCGCGATGACCGAGGGCATGTGGGAGGGGCTGGAGGATGGCGCCTACGGCAGCGTCGAGCCGTTCACCGACCTGGTGCTGGCCTTCGCCGCCGGTCGCCTCGACGGGCTGCACGGCCGCTTCCTGCACGCCCAGCGCGACGACCTGGGCGGCCTGCGGGCTTGGGCCGGCTGGATCGTCGAGCGCGACGCCCGCACCCTGCGGCTGCGCCCCTACGGCGTCGACGACCCGTTGGCCTGACCGGGACTGGGCGGCACCGCCCCCACCGTGGGGTCCTCAGCCAGCCGGGTCCGCGCCCATTCGCGCAGCCGGCCGTTCTCGTCGAGGTAGTCCCGCCAGGACCGTTTCGGGGCGTACCCGATGAGCCGGCGGGCCTTGCTGATGGCGATCCCCCCGGCGTCGCGGCGGTCCAGCTCGCGCAGCGCCACGGCGTCACCGTGGCGGGCGCGCACCGCCGCGGCCAGGTCCCGCCCCCCGATGTTGTCCGCCGCGGCGATGTAGACCACCTCGTGCCCGGCGAGGTCGGACTCGGTGGCCGCCACGATCGCCTCGGCGAGGTCGTAGAGGTCGGTGTAGGCCCAGAACGTCACGCTGTCGATGCTGGGGTCGGCCACCATCGGGCCGAGGTTGCGCTCGTAGTTGCCCTCCCAGCTGACCCAGCTCGGCCGCAGCGTGAGAACCCGCAGCTGGCTGCGCCGCACCGCCGCGTCGCACAGCTGCTCCCCGAAGTGCTTGGCGAGCGCGTAGGGGTCCTGCGGGGTGAGCGGGTGCTCCTCGTCCACCGGGCAGTACGCCGGGGTGAAGGGCCGCTCGGCGAAGATGAAGCCGGGCACCGTCTCGCTGGAGATGTTGACCAGCCGGTCGATCTCCCAGCGCACGCACGCCTCCACCACGTGGAAGGTGGCGAGCAGGTTGTTGGCGAACACCACGTGCGCCACGTCCTGGCTCGGTTCGGGGATCGCCGCGGCGTGCACCACGGCGTCGTGGCCACGGACCAGCGCGTAGACCGACCCGGAGTCGGTCAGGTCGGCTCGCACGTAGCGCGCAGCTCCCGGTGCCCCGGCCTCATAGACCGGTGCCCCCAGGTCGGTCGCGGTGACCTCGTGGCCCGCCGCCTGTAGGGCAGCCACGGCAGCCCGACCGACCTTGCCACGCGCTCCGGTGACCAGCACCTTCATGCTTGCCCTCCCTGGGTTGTGCCGACGGCTCCCGCCGCGTCTATGCATGACCTTGCTGTCTATTGTATAGTCATGCACAGACGCCCGGGCCCGACCGCTCGCGGCCAGGACTCGGGAGGTGCAAGGTGACGGTTGCACGGGTGGCGGTTGCCGGTGCCAGCGGGTACGCCGGCGGTGAGCTGCTCCGGCTGCTGCTGGGCCACCCGCAGATGCGCATCGGGGCACTGACCGCGGCCGGCTCGGCGGGCACCCCGCTGGGCGAGCTGCACCCGCACCTGGGCCCGTTGGCCGATCGGGTCATCGCGCCCACGGACCCGGACCAGCTCGCCGACCACGACGTGGTCTTCCTGGCCCTGCCGCACGGGGCCTCCGCGGCCGTTGCCGCGGCTCTGCCCGCCGACGTCGTGGTGATCGACTGCGGCGCCGACCACCGGCTGGTCTCCGAGTTGGCATGGGCACAGTTCTACCCCGGACCCCATGCCGGCAGTTGGCCCTACGGGCTTCCCGAGCTGCTCGGGGCGAGGGAGCGTCTTGTCGGTGCCCGCCGCATCGCCGTGCCGGGGTGCTACCCGACGGCGGTCTCCCTCGCACTGGCCCCGGGCCTTGCCGCCGGGGTGCTGGCACCGCGCGACCTTGTCATCGTCGCCGCCTCCGGGGCCTCCGGGGCCGGCCGCTCGCTCAAGCCACACCTGCTCGCCAGCGAGGTGATCGGGGCGATGAGCCCGTACGCCGTCGGAGGTGTGCACCGGCACACCCCGGAGATCGAGCAGAACCTCTCCGCCGCGGCCGGCACCCCCGTGCTGGTGTCCTTCACCCCGACGCTGGCCCCGATGTCGCGGGGCATCCTCGCCACCGCCACGGCTCCTTTGGCCCCCGGCGTCGACGCTGCCGCGCTGCGCGAGGCCTACCGCAGCGCCTACGCCGAGGAGCCCTTCGTGCGGCTGCTGCCCGAGGGCCAGTGGCCCTCCACTGCGGCCACCCTGGGGTCCAACGAGCTGCACCTGCAGGTCAGCGCCGACACCCGGGTGGGCCGGGCGGTGGTCGTCGCGGCGGTGGACAACCTCACCAAGGGCACCGCCGGGGCGGCCGTGCAGTGCGCGAACCTGGCGCTGGGCTGGCCGGAGACCCTGGGTCTGCCGAGGACGGGAGTGGCACCGTGAGCGTCACTGAGCCCCGCGGCTTCCGGGCCGCTGGAGTCACCGCCGGTCTCAAGCCCAGCGGCCGGCCCGACCTGGCCCTGGTGGTCAATGACGGGCCGCGCCACGACGTGGCGGCGGTCTTCACCGGCAACCGGGTCAAGGCCGCGCCGGTGCTGTGGAGCCAGCAGGTCGTCGCCGACGGGCGCGCGGACGCCGTCGTGCTCAACTCCGGCGGGGCCAACGCCTGCACCGGACCGGCCGGTTTCGCCGACACCCACGCCACCGCCGAGCGGGTGGCGGCTGCCCTAAGCGTCTCCGCCGGGGACGTGCTGGTGGCCTCGACCGGCCTGATCGGGCAGCGGCTGCCCATGCACCTGCTGCTGCCGGGGGTGGACACCGCGGCGGCGGCGCTGCGTCCCGACGGCGGCCTGGACGCCGCGACCGCGATCATGACGACCGACACGGTGGCCAAGCACGCCATCGCCCGGCAGGAGGGCTGGAGCGTCGGTGGGATGGCCAAGGGTGCGGGCATGCTCGCCCCCGCGCTGGCCACCATGCTCGTCGTGCTGTGCACCGACGCCGTGGCCGAGCCGGCCGAGCTGGACGCGGCGTTGCGCGAGGCGAGCCGGGTCACCTTCGACCGGGTGGACTCCGACGGCTGCATGTCCACCAACGACATGGTCGCCGTGCTGGCCTCGGGTGCCAGCGGCATCGCGCCGAGCCCGGGCGAGCTGACCGCCGCGCTGACCCGGGCGTGCACCGACCTGGCCGCTCAGCTGATCGCCGACGCCGAGGGTTCGAGCAAGAGCATCGCCGTGCAGGTACGCCGTGCCGCCAGCGAGGCCGAAGCTGTGGACGTGGGCCGCGCGGTGGCCCGGTCCAACCTGCTCAAGTGCGCGATCCACGGCGAGGACCCCAACTGGGGCCGGGTGCTGGCCGCGGTGGGCACCACGACGGCCAGCTTCGAGCCGGGCCGGCTGGCCGTGGCGATGAACGGCGTGTGGGTGTGCCGCGACGGCATGCCCGGCGCCGACCGCGGCGAGTGCGACCTGAGTGGGCGGGAGGTCACCATAACGGTCGACCTCGGGGCCGGGGCGGCGGAGGCGACGGTGTGGACCAACGACCTGACGGCGGCGTACGTGCACGAGAACTCGGCGTACTCGACATGAGCACCACCCGGGACCGGCACGTCGCCGCCCTGGCCAAGGCCGCATGCCTGGTGGAGGCGCTGCCCTGGCTGGAGCGCTTCCACGGAAAGATCGTGGTTATCAAGTACGGCGGCAACGCGATGACCGACGAGGCGTTGCGCCGCTCCTTCGCCGAGGACGTCGTCTTCCTGCACTACGCGGGGCTGCGCCCTGTCGTGGTGCACGGTGGCGGTCCGCAGATCACCGCACTGCTGGGCCGGTTGGGCGTGCCCAGCGAGTTCCGCGGCGGCTTGCGGGTCACCACCCCGGAGGTGATGGACATCGTGCGGATGGTGCTCGTCGGGCAGGTGCAGCGCGAGGTGGTCGGGCTGGTCAACTCGCACGGGCCCTTCGCCGTCGGGGTCTGCGGGGAGGACGCCCGGCTGTTCACCGCGGCGCGGCGCGGGGCGGTCGTTGACGGTGAGGAGGTTGATGTCGGCCTGGTCGGTGACATCGTCGGGGTGGACGACGGGATCGTGCGCGGGCTGCTCAACGACGGGCGCATCCCGGTGGTCTCCAGCGTGGCGCGTGGACGCGACGGGCAGGTCTACAACGTCAACGCCGACACCGCCGCGGCGGCCCTCGCCGTCGAGCTGGGAGCGGAGAAGCTCGTCGTGCTCACCGATGTCGAGGGGCTCTACTCCGACTGGGACGCCACCACCGGTGGCGCGCGCGAGGTCATCAGCAGCCTGCGCGCCGATGAGCTGGAGCCGATGCTTGCCAGCCTGTCGGCCGGCATGGTCCCCAAGATGGAGGCATGCCTGCGCGCGGTGCGCGGCGGGGTGCCCAAGGCACACGTGCTCGACGGGCGGGTGCCGCACTCGTTGCTGCTCGAGGTGTTCACCGACTCCGGCATCGGCACGGAGGTGACCGGGTGAGCCCGACCACGACGGCGAACGGGCCCGGCGCGGGATGGGTCGACCGCTACGCCGAGACGATGATGCGCACCTTCGCCACCCCTCGGCTCGTGCTGGTGCGCGGTGAGGGAGCCACCCTCATCGACGCCGACGGGCGGCGCTACCTGGACCTGTTGGCCGGGATCGCGGTGAACTCCCTCGGCCACGCCCACCCCGACCTCGTCGCCGCGGTGTGCCACCAGATCGCCACGCTGGGGCACGTCTCCAACTACTTCGCCACCCCCCCGCAGGTGCGCCTGGCCGAGCGGCTGCTCGACCTGCTCGGTGCCTCACCGGGGGGCCCCAGCCCTGGGCGGGTGTTCTTCACCAACTCCGGCACCGAGGCGTTGGAGGCGGCGGTCAAGCTCACCCGGCGTACCGGTCGGGCGAAGATCGTGGCAGCCGAGAACGGCTTCCACGGGCGCACCATGGGAGCGCTGTCGGTGACCTGGAAGCCGGCCTACCGCGAGCCCTTCGAGCCGCTGCCCGGCCCCGTGCAGTTCGTCCCGTACGGCGACCCCGAGGCGCTGGCAGCCGCAGTCGACGCCGACACCGCCGCCGTACTGCTCGAGCCGATCCAGGGTGAGGCCGGGGTGCGCCCCGCCCCCGAGGGCTACCTCTCACACGCCAGGGCGGTGTGCGACCGGGCCGGTGCCCTGCTGGTGCTCGACGAGGTGCAGACCGGCATCGGACGGACCGGGGCCTGGTTCGCCCACACCCGCCACGGGGTGCGCCCGGATGTCATCACCCTGGCCAAGGGGCTCGGTGGCGGCGTGCCGATCGGGGCGTGCATCGCGTTGGGAGAGGCCGCGGGGCTGCTCGGCCCGGGTCAGCACGGCAGCACCTTCGGTGGCAACCCGTTGGCCGCCACCGCCGGGCTGACCGTTCTGGAGGTCATCGCCCGCGACGGTCTGCTGGAGTCGACGCGGCGGGTCGGGGCGGCCCTGGCCGAGGGCGCGCGCGGCTGTGGTCACCCGCTGCTGGCCGGGGTGCGCGGCGAGGGCCTGCTGCTCGGCCTGGCGCTGAGCGCACCGCTGGCACCGCAGCTGGCTGCGGCTGCGCTGCGGGCCGGCTACATCGTCAACGACGTCACCAGCGACACCATCCGGCTGGCCCCACCGCTGATCCTTCGTCCCGAGCAGGCCGAGGCCTTCATCGCCGACCTGCCCGCACTGTGTGAGGCCGCAACCGCCACCGAGCAGACCGGGAGCCCTTCGTGAGCAGCACCGTCCGGCACTTCCTGCGCGATGACGACCTCGACCCGCACGAGCAGGCCGAGGTGCTCGACCTGGCCGATGCCATGAAGGCCGACCGTTTCGCCGCCCGCCCGCTGGCCGGCCCGCGCACCGTCGCGGTGCTCTTCGACAAGCCCTCCACCCGCACCAGGGTGTCCTTCTCGGTCGGCATCGCCGAGCTGGGCGGCTACCCCCTGGTCATCGACGCGGCCAGCTCACAGCTGGGTCGCGGCGAGCCCGTCGAGGACACCACCCGGGTGCTGGACCGCCAGGCCGTGGCGATCGTGTGGCGCACCTTTGCCCAGGACCGGGTCGAGGCGATGGCCGCGGTCAGCCGGGTGCCGGTCATCAACGCGTTGACCGACACCTTCCACCCGTGCCAGGTGCTCGCGGACCTTCAGACCGTGCGCGAGCACCACGGCCGGCTGAGCGGGCTGACCCTGACCTATCTCGGCGACGGGGCGAACAACATGGCGCACTCCTATCTGCTCGGCGGGGCCACCGCCGGGCTGCACGTACGCATAGGCTCGCCAGCCGGCTACCAGCCTGACCCGGCGGTGCTGGCCCGTGCCGAGGCCATCGCCGAACGCACAGGTGGGTCGGTCACCCACCTGTCCGACCCGCTCGCCGCGGTGGCCGGGGCGGACGTGCTGGCCACCGACACGTGGGTGTCGATGGGGCAGGAGGCCGCGGCCGCCGAGCGCCTGGCACCGTTGCAGCCCTACGCCCTGGACTCGGCGGCCCTGGCCGCCGCGGCCCCCGGGGCGATCGTGCTGCACTGCCTGCCGGCCTATCGCGGCAAGGAGATCGCCGCGGAGGTCATCGACGGCCCGCACAGTGCGGTGTGGGACGAGGCGGAGAACCGGCTGCACGCACAGAAGGCGCTGCTGACCTGGCTGCTGGAGCGCGGCGCCTGATGTCGGACCAGGCGATGCTCCCGGCGACCAAGAGTGCCCGCCAGCGCCGGATCGTGGAGATCCTCAACCACCACCAGGTCGGCTCCCAGGCCGAGCTCGTGGCGATGTTGGCCGACTCCGGCCTGAGCGTGACCCAGGCGACCCTGTCGCGCGATCTCGACGAGCTCGACGCGGTCAAGGTGCGCACGCCCGAGGGCCTGCTCGTCTACGCCGTGCCCGCCGAAGGCGGTGACCGCACCGTTCGCCCGGCCCCAGACTCGGCCGCGGGGGTGGCCCGGCTGGTCCGGCTGATGAGCGAGCTGCTCGTCTCGGCGGCGGCCTCGGCCAACCTGGTCGTGCTGCGCACGCCGCCCGGCGCCGCGCAGTTCCTCGCCTCCGCCCTGGACCACGCCGAGCCAGCCGAGGTCCTGGGCACCATCGCGGGAGACGACACCGTCCTGGTCATCGCGCGCGACCCCTCGGGTGGGGCCCGTCTCGCCCAGAGGTTCACCGCGATGGCTGCCGGGCAGACCGACGAGCACGAGAGGACAGCGAAGTGAGCAAGGTCCTGACCAGCCTGCCGGTGGGGGAGCGCGTCGGCATCGCGTTCTCCGGCGGCCTGGACACCTCGGTCGCGGTCGCCTGGATGCGCGAGCGGGGCGCGATCCCCTGCACCTACACCGCCGACCTCGGCCAGTACGACGAGCCGGACATCGCCGGCGTGCCCGGTCGTGCGCTGGCCTACGGAGCCGAGATATCCCGGACCGTGGACTGCCGTGCGCAGCTGGTGGAGGAGGGCCTGGCGGCCCTGTCGTGCGGTGCGTTCCATGTCCGCTCCGCCGGCCGGAGCTACTTCAACACCACCCCGCTCGGGCGGGCCGTGACCGGGACCCTGCTCGTGCGGGCGATGCACACCGACGGGGTCGACATC
>JAJZTN010000192.1 GCA_021848885.1 Actinomycetes bacterium | reverse complement strand
GGCTCGCCCGGTGTCCCACCTTCGTGCCCCCGGCCCTGCCCGTGTCGTCGGGGCGCGGGACGAGGCCGACGAGCTGCTGACCCCGCTGGGATCCCTCGGCGTGCTCGACCGATACGTCGACCGCGTCTTGGCGTTGGGCCACGCGAACGCCGCGAGCGCGACGCTCCTGCTGGTCGCCGCCGACCACCCGGTGAGCGCGCGAGGTGTGTCGGCGTACCAGACCTCGGTGACCCGCGACGTGCTCACCGCGACCGTGCTGGGCCGCTCCCTCGGGGCCGTGCTGGCCTCGGGCGCTGGGATGGGCGTCATCGTGGTCGACGCGGGCGTGCACGGCGAGCCCGTCGCCGGCGCCGAACGGCTCGTCGCGGCGCACCCGCGCGGTGACATCGTGTCCGCGCCGGCCATGCACGACGAGGACGGTCGCCGTCTGCTCGTCGCCGGCCGCGATCTCGGCGCGCGGGCCGCCCGGAACCACGGCATCCTCGCTCTCGGCGAGGTCGGGATCGGGAACACGACAGTGGCCGCAGCGCTCGCGGCCCTGCTCGTCGGAGCCGGCGCCGATGCGGTCGTAGGGCTCGGCGCGGCCTCGGACACCGCCATCCTCGACCGCAAGCGCGCCGTGGTGGGTCAGGCCGTGGCCAGGGCTCGTGCCGCGCGTGACGTGAGCGACCCGCTGGCAGCCCTCGTCGAGGTCGGCGGGCCGGAGATCGCCGTCCTCGCCGGCGCGGTCCTGGGGGCCGCCGAAGCGGGCGCGGCAGTCGTCCTCGACGGTCTGGCGGTCAGCGTCGCCGGGCTGCTCGCGGTCCGGCTCGCCCCGGCTGTTGCCGCGAGCCTGGTGGCCGGACAGCGCAGCCGCGAGCAGGGGCATGCGCTCGTGCTCGCCGAGCTCGGCCTCGAACCGCTGCTGGACATGCGCCTGCGGGCCGGGGAGGGGGCCGGTGCGGTGCTCGCCACACAGCTGCTGGTCTCCGGTCTGGGCGCCCGAGCCGGCGTGGCTCGCGTTCGCTGACGACGGTGACCTTCGCCTCTGGCCGGGCCCGGCACAGGGACCTTGCATGAAGATGTCGGGCCGTGTCCCGGTCGGTGTCCTGGACCGAAGGAGGCTGTGGCCATGTCGATCATGAAACACCCACGCAGCGAGGTCGAGCTGCCCGACTGGTTCCCCACCAGGTTGTTCGACTGGCCCGAGACGTGGCGGGAGCTCATCGAGGAGTCGCACCTGCGTGTCGAGGAGTTCGAGGAGGACGGCCACCTCGTGGTGCGGGCCGAGATGCCCGGGCTCGACCCGGACAAGGACGTCGAGATCACCGTCGAGGAGCAGACCCTGCGCATCAAGGCCGAGCGCCGTCAGGAGAGCAGGACCGAGAGCAAGAAGGGCTACCGTTCCGAGTTCCGCTACGGCTCCTTCACCAGGACCGTCGTGCTGCCCGCCGGCGCCAGCGCGTCTGAGGTCTCGGCGACCTACACCGACGGGATCCTCGAGGTTCGCATCCCGATAAACCTCGAGCAGGCCAGCGCGAAGCGGGTCCCGATCTCGCACAGCTGAGCGTGCGCCCCGCGTGCGGCGGGAGGTGACCCGGGCCGCTCCTGACCCGGGCCGTGACCGCGCGCGGGCGGCCCCTGACCCGGGCCGTGACCGCACGCGGGCGGCAGGTCAGCAGGTGCGGACTTTCGACCCTGCCTCGGCGCCGCTGCGATGTCCACCATGGTCTGGTCAGGGTGCTGAGGGAGGCGGTCATGTGGCGTCGGGGGAAGGCCAGGGCGCGCGGGCGTGTCAGCGAGGAGCTCGCCGCCTACCTCGGTGGTCACTACGTCGAGTACCTGCGTGACCAGGACCGGCCGGTGCCGACGTGGGCGTGGCTGAACCTGCTCGCACACGGCACCGAGGCTGAGATCGCGGCCGAACGGGCACTGGTGGGCGCGCATGTGGAGGCCACCCGCTGGCGCGACGCGCGCTCCTACCTGGCCGGTGAGGTGCTGGCCATCCTCGACGCCGACCCGGTCGGCCTGGCCAACGTGCAGGAGTCGGTCCTCGTCCCGGTGGAGCTGCGGTTCATCGAGGGGGGGACGACCCCTGGCCCGAGCCTGGCCGACCTGGTTGCCACGGTGCTCGCGGGGCTCGAGGCCTACCGCCAGGTGCTCAAGCGTCGCTGAGCGCCCCAAGACCGGTGGGCCCGCTGAGCGCCCCAAGACCGGTGGGCCCGCTGAGCGCCCCAAGACCGGTGGGCCCGGACAGGGACCCTCGCGCGGGGGTCACACCTCGGGGACATTCGACACTTCCTCCTTCGCCCGCCGCACGGTTGACTCGACGGTGACGCTGGGGGTGGTTGCGCAACCCAGTCGGGGAGGCCCGCCATGGTGTTCGTCGACCGGGTCGACGCCGGTCGCAGGCTCGCCCGCAGGCTGGCGCACCTGAGCGGTGCCCACCTCGTCGTCCTCGGGCTGCCCCGCGGTGGGGTGCCCGTGGCCGCGCAGATCGCCCTCGCCCTGCACGCACCGCTTGACGTCATCGTGGTGCGCAAGCTGGGCGTGCCCTATCAGCCCGAGCTGGGCATGGGCGCGATCGGCGAGGGCGGGGTGCGGGTGATAAGCGAGCCGGTGGTGCGAGCCGCCGGAGTCAGCCGGGAGCAGCTGGTCGCAGTCGAGCGGGCCGAGCGGGCCGAGCTCGAGCGTCGCCTCCGCGTGTTCCGCGCCGTACGCCGGCAGGTGCCGTTGGTCGGGCGGGTCGCCCTCGTGGTCGACGACGGCATCGCCACGGGTTCCACCGCCAGGGCGGCCTGCCAGGTGGCCCGTGCCTCTGGTGCCTCCCGCGTCGTACTGGCCGCCCCGGTCGCCCCGGCGGAGGAGATCAGCGCGCTGGAGGAGGTTGCCGACGAGGTGGTCACCCTGCTCACCCCGACGCGGTTCTTCGCCATCGGGGAGTTCTACGACGATTTCCGCCAGTCCAGCGACGAGGAGGTCTGTCATCTGCTGCAGACCGCGCAGCCCGACGAGGACTCCTCGGCCCCTCCCGTCGACCCGGACGGTCAGCGCACCGACGAGGTCCAGGTCCCGGTCGGGGAGCTGCTCCTGCCAGGGCTGCTCACCGTCCCGGCCCGGCCCCGCGGCCTGGTGATCTTCGCGCACGGCAGCGGCAGCAGCCGGCACAGCCCGCGCAACCAGCAGGTGGCCGCGGGGCTGGTGCGGGCCGGTTTCGCCACGCTGCTCCTGGACCTTCTCAGCACGCGTGAGGAGGCTGACCCCGCCCACGTCTTCGACATCGTGCTTCTGGGCGGCCGGCTGGCCGAGGCACTGCGATGGGTTCGCGGGCTGCCGGGCATGGCCGCGCTCCCGGTTGGGCTCTTCGGGGCGAGCACCGGAGCGGGGGCCGCGCTCTGGGTCGCAGCCGAGCTGCCCGATGCCGTTGCCGCACTGGTCAGCCGGGGCGGCCGCCCCGACCTGGCGGGCCCTTGGCTGGCTGAGGTGCGCGCGCCGACCCTGCTCGTCGTCGGGGGTCGGGACGAGGTGGTGCTGAGGCTCAACCGCGAGGCGGCGCAGCGGCTCGGTGGCCCGAGCCGGCTCGAGGTCGTGCCTGGCGCCACCCACCTCTTCGAGGAGCCGGGGGCGCTCGTCGCGGTCACCCAGCTCGCCCGGGACTGGTTCGCCGAGCACCTGGTCGCCCCGGGAGCGGCGTAGGCGGGGGGTGTGGATGGGGGGTGGGGTGTGTCGGTGCTGGTGGCTATGCTCGTACACATGTTCGATTCTGGTGGTGGGGTGGGGGCGGGGGTCCCGGGTGGGGGGGACCTGGGGGTGCTGGGGCCGGTGGAGCTGGCCGGGGTGCTGGCTCCGGTGGATCCGGGGGTGCTGCCTGATGGGCTGCTGCTCGAGCATGCCCGGGCGTGGGAGCGGGTGATCAGCTGGGCCACGGCGGGGCAGTGCGCGGTGCTGGGGGAGTTCGCCCACCGGCGGATGGAGCGGGTCGGGGACCAGGTGCGCTCCGGGCGGCAGGAGCAGGTCGGGGAGTTCGCCGTGGATGAGGTGGCCCTGGCGCTGCACTGCAGTCGTCCCGCGGCGTCGCGGCGGGTGGAGCTGGCCCTGGCTTTGCAGGACCTGCCCGCCACCTCGGCGGCGTTGAGTGCCGGGGTCATCG
>JAJZTN010000032.1 GCA_021848885.1 Actinomycetes bacterium | reverse complement strand
GGTGTTGAGGATGGTCTTCAGCAGCCGGTACGCCTTGGCAAGCGTTGACGGCCCAGGCCAGAGGCGACTCGGGCGGCGTGCCACTCGATGTGGCACGCGTGTGGCGCGCGGGGTCTCAGGTGATCAAGCCTGTACGTCGGAAGAGCCGCTGACCTGCACGAACACGTGGAGCGGGTGACCGGGATCGAACCGGCATGGCCAGATTGGAAGACCCCGGCGGGCCGTCCGCTGCCGTCCGTCAATGTACGTCGTCCCAGGTCAGCGCGGTAGGCGCCTCCACCGTGGTCCATAGAAGCCTGCCAGGGTCCGGCTGGAAGTGGCACGCATGTGGCACGATGATAGATCTTGACCTATATAGGCTGAAGCCTATGATGACGTAGGTGGGCTGGGACGTCCGGCTGCTCGCCGAGGTGGAGGACTGGATCCTTGGTCTCGACGTCGACACCTACGACCAGGTCGCGGCGGCGATTGATGTGCTGGCCGATCTGGGACCCGCACTCGGTCGACCGCTCGTCGATCGCATCGAGGGCTCGAAGGTGCACAACCTCAAGGAGTTGCGGCCGGGCTCCAGTGGTGGCAGCGAGGTGAGGGTGTTGTTCGTCTTCGATCCGGACCGACGAGCCGTACTGCTCGTGGGGGGAGACAAGGCGGGCAACTGGCGCGGCTGGTACACGAAGAGCATTCCGGTCGCCGAGCGGCGATATGCCGAGTGGCTGAGAGGTGAGCGTGATGAGTGAGGTTGCTAAGGCGCCGACCCGGCGTTCCCGGTCGTGGCAGGAGGTTCGGGCCGCCCGCAAGCCGCGCGAGGATCGCGTCGCGGCGCACAAGGACCGGATGCTCGCCGAGACCCGGGCGCTACGGCTACGTGAGATGCGGGAGGAGCAAGGGCTCACCCAGGTCGAAATCGCTGCACGTATGCATGTCACGCAGCCGTCGGTGTCCGCCCTGGAGCGCGGCGATCTCGAGAAGGCTGGCCTGGCGACCATCAAGGCCTACGTCGAGGCGCTCGGCGGCAAGGTCGAGATGATCGCGGACTTCGGCGACCACAAGGTCGTCATCGGCTGATCGGATCGACGGTGACTCGATTGTTCTTGCCCTCAGTCACCGTCCTCTCTCCTCTCTCCTCTCTCTCAGGAGGCGAGCCGTAGCGCTGCCGGACGGCCTGTCGAGTCACGCCGAGCGCCCTACCAATCGCCGGCCAGGCGATGCCCGCCGACCTCGGCCGGTGGACTTCGGCACGAACGGCTGTGGCTGCCGCCTCGTTGGCAGTGGCGAGGTCACGCAGCACGGCGCAGGGATCGTCGCTGCGTCGACCTCGGCCAGAGTGGGCGGTCGCCGTTCGGGTGCGCACACGGAGCCGGCGCCGCGGTGCGCACTCGGATCGCGTAGCAGTGGCTCGTCGGCGACCGCGGTGTTGAGGATGGTCTTCAGCAGCCGGTACGCCTTGGCAAGCGTTGACGGGCCCAGGCCAGAGGCGACTCGGGCGGCGTGCCACTCGATGGGGCACGCGTGTGGCGCGCGGGGGTCTGAGGTGATCAAGCCTGTACGTCGGAAGAGCCGCTGACCTGCACGAACACGTGGAGCGGGTGACCGGGATCGAACCGGCATGGCCAGCTTGGAAGGCTGGAGCTCTGCCATTGAGCTACACCCGCGGGGCCGGTCCGCTGCGCCCGACCGTGCGCGACGGGCTGGGCAAGAGGTGCCGACCACAGGTGCGGAGCCTCTAGACTCTGCCAGGCGCCGCGGGGCGTAGCGTAGTGGCTAGCGCGCCTGCTTTGGGTGCAGGAGATCGGGAGTTCGAGTCTCCCCGCCCCGACCACGTGGGTCCCACCATGCCGCGCGTCCCCCGTGCCGTACGACGTCGTCCCCGACACCCGAGGAGAGCTGTCCGCCGTGAAGAGCGCTGTCGAGACCGTCGACCCGACTCGGGTCCGGCTCACCGTCGAGGTGCCGTTCGACGAGCTTCAGCAGAGCCTGGACGCCGCCTACAGGCGCATCTCGGCGCAGGTCAACGTGCCGGGCTTCCGCAAGGGCAAGGTCCCGCCCCGTCTGATCGACCAGCGCTTCGGTCGGGCCACGGTGCTCGAGGAGGCGGTCAACGAGGCCATCCCGCGGCTGTATGGGCAGGCGGTGCGCGAGCACGCGCTGCGGGTGCTCGGGCAGCCGGAGGTCGATGTGACCGAGTTCGCTGACGGCGGGCCGCTCACCTTCACCGCCGACGTCGAGGTGCGCCCGGACTTCGAGGTGCCGGACCACACCGGCGTGTCGGTCACGGTCGATGACGCGACGGTGACCGAGGAGCAGGTCGAGGAGCAGGTCGAGGAGCTTCGCGCCCGGTTCGGCACCCTCGTCGGGGTGGAGCGAGCCGCTCAGACCGGCGACTTCGTCCAGATCGACCTCACCGCCTCGGTCGACGGTGAGGAGGTCGACTCGACCACCGGGGTGTCCTACGAGGTCGGGTCCGACACCATGCTCGACGGTCTCGATGAGGCCCTCATCGGGCTCAGCGCCGGGGACCGCGCCACCTTCACGACGACGCTGGCCGGCGGCGAGCACGCGGGGGAGGAGGCCGCGATCACCGTGACGGTCGGGGCTGTCAAGGTGCGCGAGTTGCCCGCGCTCGACGACGACTTCGCCCAGCTGGCCAGTGAGTTCGACACGCTCGAGGAGCTTCGCGCAGACCTGCGCACCCGGCTCGAGCGTGTGCGGAGGTTGGAGCAGGCTGTGGAGGCCCGCGACAAGATCCTCGAGGCCTACCTCGGGCAGGTCGAGTTCCCGCTGCCCGAGCGCCTTCTGGAGTCCGAGGTGACCCTGCGGCGGGAGAGCCTGCAGCACCAGCTGGCCGAGGCCGGCCTGGACTTCGAGGACTGGTTGAGCGCGGGGGGGAAGAGCGTCGAGGAGTTCGAGGCGGACCTGCGCGACTCGGCCAGCGCGGCGATCAAGGCCCAGTTCGTCCTCGACGCCCTGGCCAGTGCCCAGCAGCTGTCGGTGAGCCAGGAAGACCTCACCGAGCACATCGTCAGCAGTGCGGCCCGGGCCGGGGTGTCTCCGGACCAGTTCGCCCAGCACGCGGTGGAGTCCGAGCACGTGCCGACACTGGTGGCCGAAGTGGTCCGCGGCAAGGCGATGGCCCTCGTCGTGGAGAACGCCACCGTCACCGACACCTCGGGGAACCCGGTGGACCTGAAGCAGACCTTCGGCCGTGCCGCACCGGATCAGGGGGCACCGGTTGAGGACGGCTCAGCGGGCGGTGACCTTCCGGTGGCCCCGGGGGGCGTGGCCGATATCGGCTCCATCGTGGAAGCCGGCGCAGGCGCTGCCGGCGACACCTCCGCCGAGCCTGCCGGGACGGTCTGAGGGCGACCCGACCGGCCGGGCCGGTCTGAGGCCGGCCGACCGAGCCGCAGGGCTGGTCGAGCGCGGCCGCGCCCCTCGAACCGGTTGGCAGCCGGATTCGGCGGGGCACAGCCGCTGACCTGCGCCGTGAGCGAACACCAGGGACGAGCCGGACGTCGACGTCGGTGCCGGGCGTTAGGGTCGGCGTACCGACAACCGGCGAGGAGCAGGTGAGCATCCCGTGAGCCAGATCGTCACGTCCGACCTTGCGGCCGCGGCGGCCAACGCGGCGCAGCCGGGCAGCCTGGGCCTGGACGACCAGGTCTACAACCGGCTGCTGCGCGAGCGCATCATCTTCCTCGGCTCGGAGGTGCGCGACGAGAACGCCAATGCGATCTGCGCCCAGCTGCTGCTGCTGGCCGCCGAGGACCCGGACAAGGACATCTACCTCTACATCAACTCTCCCGGTGGCTCGGTGACCGCCGGCATGGCGATCTACGACACCATGCAGTACGTCCGCAACGACGTGGCCACCGTGGCCATGGGTCTGGCGGCCTCGATGGGCCAGTTCCTGCTGTGCGCCGGGGCGACGGGCAAGCGCTACGCGCTGCCGCATGCGCGGATCATGATGCACCAGCCCTCGGGTGGGATCGGAGGCACTGCCTCGGACATCAAGATCCAGGCCGAGCAGATGATCCACATCAAGCGGCAGATGGCCCAGCTCATCGCCGAGCACACCGGGCAGACCGTCGAGCAGATCACCCAGGACTCTGACCGTGACCGCTGGTTCACGGCGGAGGAGGCCCAGGCCTACGGGTTCGTGGACCACGTGGTGCGCAGCGCCGGCCAGGTCGAAGGCTCCGGCGGGACGGCCTGAGGTCCGCCTCGACCGCCCACCCCCACCAGCCTCCGGAGGACCCCATGAACGACCCATCGCTCGGCCCGCTGAGCCCGGCTCCCGTGTCCCGCTACGTGCTGCCGCAGATCGAGGAGCGGACCAGCTACGGCTACAAGCGGCTGGACCCGTACACCAAGCTGTTCGAGGAGCGCATCATCTTCCTCGGGCAGGCCATCGACGACACCGTGGCCAACGACGTGATGGCCCAGCTGCTCACCCTGGAGTCGATGGACCCCGACCGGGACATCTTCATCTACATCAACTCCCCGGGCGGGTCCTTCACGTCGCTGACGGCGATCTACGACACGATGCAGTTCGTGCGCTGCCCGGTGCAGACCGTGTGCATGGGCCAGGCCGCCTCAGCCGCCGCCGTGCTGCTGGCCGCTGGGACCCCGGGCAAGCGGATGGCGCTGCCCAACTCGCGGATCCTGATCCACCAGCCGGAGTTGAGCGGAGGCGACTACGGGCAGGCCAGCGACATCGAGATCCAGGCCAACGAGGTGCTGCGGATGCGCAGCCTGCTGGAGGATCTGATCGCCAAGCACACCGGGCGCGCCATCGAGGAGGTCCGCCGCGACATCGAGCGGGACAAGATCCTCACGGCGGAGGAGGCGCTCGCCTACGGGCTGGTCGACCAGGTCATCAGCAGCCGCAAGGTCGCGGCAGGAGGCTGAGCGGGTGCCCGCGAGCCGGCTCGCGGCGCGCCCGGGCGGGGGTCGAGGGGCGGAAAGAAGCGACGCGAAGGCCTCCAGGAGGTACCGTCAAGTCGCTAGCGGAGTCGGTTGGCGCCGGCCTCGGGACCACGAAGGAGACTGACCGGGTGGCACGCATCGGTGACGGGGGCGACCTGCTCAAGTGCTCGTTCTGCGGAAAGAGCCAGAAGCAGGTCAAGAAGCTCATCGCCGGTCCCGGCGTCTACATCTGCGACGAGTGCATCGACCTGTGCAACGAGATCATCGAGGAGGAGCTCGCCGAGACCTCCGACCTCAAGTTCGACGACCTGCCCAAGCCGCGCGAGATCAGCGAGTTCCTCGACCAGTACGTCGTAGGCCAGGACGCCGCGAAGAAGGCGCTGTCGGTGGCGGTCTACAACCACTACAAGCGCGTGCAGGCCGGTGAGACCGCGAAGGTGACGCGCGGCGAGGACGGCGTGGAGCTGGCCAAGTCCAACATCCTGCTCATCGGGCCCACCGGGTGCGGTAAGACCCATCTCGCCCAGACTCTCGCCCGGCTGCTCAACGTGCCCTTCGCGATCGCCGACGCCACCGCGCTGACCGAGGCGGGCTATGTCGGCGAGGACGTCGAGAACATCCTGCTCAAGCTCATCCAGGCGGCCGACTACGACGTCAAGAAGGCCGAGACGGGGATCATCTACATCGACGAGGTCGACAAGATCGCCCGCAAGAGCGAGAACCCGTCGATCACCCGGGACGTCTCCGGAGAAGGCGTCCAGCAGGCCCTGCTGAAGATCCTCGAGGGCACGACGGCCTCCGTGCCGCCGCAGGGTGGGCGCAAGCACCCGCACCAGGAGTTCATCCAGATCGACACCACCAACGTGCTGTTCATCGTGGGCGGGGCCTTCGCGGGCCTGGAGAAGATCATCGAGTCGCGCATCGGCCGCAAGGGCCTCGGGTTCGGGGCGCAGCTGCGCGGCAAGCACGACCACACCAGCTCGGACGTCTTCACCGACGTCATGCCGGAGGACCTGCTGAAGTTCGGCATGATCCCGGAGTTCATCGGGCGACTCCCGGTCATCACCACCGTGCAGCAGCTCGACCGCGATGCCCTCATCCGCATCCTCACCGAGCCGCGCAACGCTCTGGTCAAGCAGTACCAACGGCTTTTCGAGCTGGACAACGTCGAGCTGGAGTTCACCGAGGACGCCCTCGACGCGGTCGCCGACCAGGCCGTCATGCGCTCCACAGGCGCCCGGGGACTCCGGGCGATCATGGAGGAGGTCCTGCTGTCGGTGATGTACGAGGTGCCCTCACGCAAGGATGTGGCCCGCGTCGTCATCACCGGTGAGGTCGTCATGGAGCGGGTCAACCCGACCCTCGTGCCGCGTGAGGCCCCCAAGCGCGAGCGTCGGGAGAAGTCCGCCTGACCGGCCCCCACCCCCTCGCTGATCAAGCAACCTCGGCACGCCCGCCGGCCCCCACCCTCTCGCTGATCAAGCAATCTCGGCACGCCCGCCGGCCCCCACCCTCTCGCTGATCAAGCAACCTCGGCACGCCCGCCGTGCCGGCGAGCCGGAGGTGCCCGAGTCGACCGCCGCCGCTTACCGTCCTCGGTCCGCGCGCCATGCGCCCGTGTCCGCAGCGCCGGCCCAGCCGTCCGGGGCGGGGGGCTCCTTGGGGATGCGCCGAGGCTGCGGGCTGACGCCCAGCAGCTCGGCGGCGAGCGACTCAAGACCCGGGCCCCGTCCCAACACGGCCGCCTTGTCCACCCCGACAACCTCCCAACCGAAGTCGCGCGCGAGCCGGGCTCGCCGCGCCGTGTCGTGCGCCCGCTCGGCCGCGCCGCAGTGGGCCTGCTCGCCGTCGTACTCGATCCCCTTGCGCAGACGCCGCTCGCCGAGGTCGATCCGGGCGAAGGGCAATCCATCGGGTTCGCGCACCTCGATCTGGGCCTCCAGTGCCGGGAAGCCGCTGTCGATCAGCCGCAGTCGCAGCCATGACTCGCCGAAGGACTCGGTCTTGGGCTCGGCGAGGCCGATCAGGTTGCGCGCCTGCTCCACGTAGCGGTGACCCGCGAACCGCTCGACCCCGGTGATCAGCTCGTCCAGCCCGACCAGGCCGTGGTGCAGCAGGGCGTCCACACAGGCCATCGCCGAGCGGCGCGGCAGCCAGCGGGCGAGGTCAACGGCTGTGCGCAGCGGGGTCGTGACCGGGATGCCGCCGACCACGGCGACGTCGGTCTCGGTCAGCGGCTCGACCACGCCGTGTACGCCGGCCCGACGCACGGGGCTGTGCCCGACGGGCACCGCGGCATCGAGCTGGGGCAGGTCGTGCTCCCGGCCGGGCTCGAGGCCGTCCACGCCGTACAGCCACGCCGCGCTGCGCCGGCAGACCACGGCTCCTGCGGGCAGCACGCGAGCCAGTGCGGCCGCCCGGGTGGAGGGGTCGTCGGGGGAGCGGGCATCGACGTACACGCCGAACAGCACCGGGCGCAGTACGCCGGTGCTGCGCAGTCGGGCCAGCTCCCGGCGTGACACCCCAGCGGCGAGAGCGTCGGTCGTCGTGAACGGCTGACCTGAGAAGAGCGGCTCCATGCGCTTGAGGGTGCGTCGGTGGTCACGACCCGGTCCGGCGCCGTCCACAGCCGGGGCGTGCGGACTTTGCTTGATCGCGCAGAGGTTGTGGTCGCGCAGAGGTGGTTAACGCGCACATGGTGTGATCGCGCACATGTTGTGATCGCGTACATGGTGTGGTCGCGCACATGTTGGGGTGGGTGGGGCGGGGCGCAACCGGGTCGAGCACCGCAGGTCGCCGTCCCTAGACTCGGCGGGTGACCGAGACGACCCCTGGCGCACAGGACCTGCCGCCGCAGTACACCCCGGCCGAGGTGGAGGGCAGGCTCTACCAGCGCTGGGTCGACTCGGGGGTCTTCGTGGCCGACGTAGACAGCGACAGACCGGCCTTCTCGATCGTCATCCCGCCACCGAACGTCACCGGGTCGCTGCACGTGGGGCACGCCTTCGAGCACACCCTCATGGACGCCCTCATCCGCTGGCGCCGGATGCAGGGCTACGAGACGTTGTGGCTGCCCGGCATGGACCACGCCGGCATCGCCACCCAGAACGTCGTCGAGCGGGACCTGGCCCGTGAGGGGATCAGCCGCCACGACCTCGGTCGGGAGGCATTCGTCGAGCGGGTCTGGCAGTGGAAGGCCGAGTCCGGCGGCAAGATCCTCGGACAGATGCGCAAGCTCGGGGACGGGGTGGACTGGACCCGCGAGCGATTCACCATGGACGAGGGACTCTCCCGCGCCGTGGTCACGATCTTCAAGCGGCTCTACGACGACGGGCTGATCTACCGGGCCGAGCGAATCATCAACTGGTGCCCGCGCTGTCACACCGCGCTGAGCGATATCGAGGTCGAGCACGCCGACGAGGAGGGCGAGCTCGTCTCGATCCGCTACGGCGACGGCGACACCTCGATCGTCGTGGCCACCACCCGCGTGGAGACGATGCTGGGGGACACCGCGGTGGCGGTGCACCCCGACGACACCCGTTACACCCACCTGGTCGGGGTCGAGGTCGAGCTCCCGCTGACGGGTCGACGCATCCCGGTGGTGGCCGACGCCCACGTCGACCCTGCGTTCGGCACCGGTGCGGTGAAGGTGACCCCGGCGCACGACGCGAACGACTTCGCGATCGGGCAGCGCCACGGTCTCCCGTCGATCTCGATCATGGACGACCGCGCCGTGATCACCGTGCACGGGCCGTTTGAGGGCCTGGACCGCTACGAGGCTCGCCCGGCGGTCACCGCGGCGCTTCGTGAGCAGGGCCGCATCGTGGCCGAGCGGCGGCCCTACATCCACGCGGTCGGGCACTGCCAGCGCTGCAAGACCGTCGTGGAGCCCAAGCTGTCCGAGCAGTGGTTCGTCAAGGTGGGCCCGTTGGCCAAGGCGGCAGGTGACGCGGTGCGTGACGGCCGAGTCCGGCTGCACCCGCCGGAGATGGCCAAGCGCTACTTCGACTGGGTCGACAACATGCACGACTGGTGCATCAGCCGCCAGCTGTGGTGGGGGCACCGCATCCCGGTGTGGTACGGCCCGGATGGCCAGATGGTCTGCGTGGGCCCGGACGAGGCGCCACCGGCGGGGGAAGGCTGGGTGCAGGACCCCGACGTCCTGGACACCTGGTTCTCCTCCGGGCTGTGGCCCTTCTCCACGCTCGGCTGGCCGGAGGACACCGCTGACCTGAGGCGCTTCTACCCGACCAGCGTGCTCGTCACGGGCTACGACATCATCTTCTTCTGGGTGGTCCGGATGATGATGTTCGGCCTCTACGCCATGGACGGCACGCCGCCGTTCCACGTGGTGCACCTGCATGGCATGGTCCGCGACGCTCACGGGAAGAAGATGTCGAAGTCCTTCGGCAACGTCGTGGACCCGCTGGAGTGGATCGAGAAGTACGGCGCTGACGCGGTGCGGTTCACCTTCGCCCGCGGTGCCAACCCGGGCACCGACGTTCCGATCGGGCCGGACTGGGTCGCCGGATCGCGCAACTTCGCCAACAAGTTGTGGAACGCCACCCGGTTCGCACTGCTCAACGGCGCCACGGTGGCCGGGGCGCTGCCGTCGGCAGCCGAGCTGAGCACCTCGGACCGCTGGATCCTGTCCCGGCTGAACACCGTCGTCGTCGCGGTCGAGGACCTCTTCGAGAACTTCGAGTTCGCCAAGCTGTCCGACCTGCTCTACCACTTCGCCTGGGACGAGGTCTGTGACTGGTACCTCGAGCTGTCCAAGGTGCACCTCGGTCACGGGGGGAAGGAGGCCCAGACCACCCGGCGGGTGCTCGGACATGTGCTCGACGTGCTGCTGAGACTGCTGCACCCGGTGACACCGTTCGTCACCGAGGAGCTGTGGACCACACTGACGGGTGCGGAAACCCTTGTGACGGCCAGCTGGCCCAAGGCCGACGCCAACTACGCCGACGTGGATGCCGAGCGGCTGGTCGAGGAGCTGCAGCGGCTGGTCACCGAGGTCCGTCGGTTCCGCGCCGACCAGGGTCTCAAGCCGAGCCAGCGGGTGCCGGCTCGCATCGTCGGGCTGGACGCCTCCCCGCTGCTGCCGCACGAGGAGGCCATCCGGTCGCTGACCCGGCTGGCCCCGCCCGAGGCCGCCTTCCGGGCCAGCACCGCCCTGGCCGTGGGCACGCTGACCGTGCAGCTGGACCTCTCCGGCGCCATCGACGTCGAGGCGGAGCGGCGCCGGCTGGAGAAGGACCTCGCGGTGGCGCAGAAGGAGGCCGACCAGGCGACCGGCAAGCTGGGCAACGCCGACTTCCTGGCCAAGGCCCCGGCCCCGGTGGTGGAGAAGGTGCGTGCCCAGCTCGAGGCGGCCGGGGCCGAGCTGGAGCGGTTGCGCGGTCAGCTCGACCGGCTGCCCACCCCCTAGGTCGCGATCATGCGATGTCTGCACGCCAGCGTGCAGACATCGCATGATCGCGGCGAAATGGCGGGTTGCCGGTTCCCGTAGACTCTGGCCCACCAGGCGATGACCCGGCATCACCGGCGAGCCTCCGGAAGAACGGGTTCGACGCTCACCCGGGCAATGAACCTCAGTAGAACCGGACGGGACCGGCCCGTGACAGCCGGCAACGAGCGGCTGGTCCGGCCGCACGGTCGCGGCGAACCCGCGCCCGGACGCCGAACCGGCAAGCGAGGTGGTACCGCGGTGCCCCTCGGTCAGTCGACCGGGGCATCGTCCTCGCACCCGACGAGACGCACCACCGACTCGTCCGGTGCCCCGGACGACCAGCCGCGAGAGGTTCTGCGATGTCCTACCCCAAGGTCGGCCCCCACTCGGGTGGCCAGCACGGCGGAGCGCACCGCCGCCCCGATGGTCAGCCTGCCCCCGGCGTGCCCGCCACCCCGTCCTTCCCGCAGATCGAGGCCCGGGTGCTTCGCTACTGGCGCGAGGACGACACCTTCCGCGCCTCGGTCGCCCGCCACCCCAAGGGTGAGCGGGGCGAGAACGAGTTCGTCTTCTACGACGGTCCCCCGTTCGCCAACGGCCTGCCGCACTATGGCCACCTGCTCACCGGATATGTCAAGGATGTCGTGCCGCGCTACATGACGATGCGGGGTCGCCACGTCGAGCGCCGCTTCGGCTGGGACTGTCACGGCCTGCCCGCCGAGGTCGAGGCGGAGAAGCAGCTGGGCATCGGGCACAAGGCCGAGATCGAGGCGATGGGGGTCGCGGCGTTCAATGACGCCTGCCGCACCTCGGTGCTGCGCTACACCGAGGACTGGCAGGAGTACGTCGACCGCCAGGCCCGCTGGGTGGACTTCGACAACGACTACAAGACCCTCGACCTCGACTACATGGAGAGCGTCCTGTGGGCGTTCAAGACCCTGTGGGACAAGGGCTACATCTACGAGGGCTTCCGGGTGCTGGCCTACTGCTGGCGCTGCGAGACCCCGCTGTCCAACACCGAGACCCGGATGGACGACGTCTACCGGCCGCGCCAGGACCCCGCCCTGACGGTCTGGTTCGAGCTGGAGACCGGTGAGCGCGTGCTGGCCTGGACCACCACGCCGTGGACCCTGCCCAGCAACCTCGCCCTGGCCGTCGCGCCCGAGGTGGACTACGCGGTGGTGGAGCTGGACGCTGCGCGCTACATCCTGGCCGAGGCCCGGCTGGAGGCATACGCCAACCAGCTGGGTGAGGCCGCCGGCGGGCGGGTGGTCGCCACGATGCGTGGCTCCGAGCTTGTCGGGCGCCGATACCGCCCGCTTTTCGACTACCTCACCGACACCAGCCGGTTCGACACCGCCGCGGCGTTCCGGGTCCTGGCCGCCGACTTCGTCACCACCGAGGAGGGCACCGGGGTGGTGCACCTGGCCCCGGCGTACGGCGAGGACGACCAGCTCGCCTGCGCGGGCGCGGGGATCCCGGTGGTGCTCACCGTGGACGAGCAGGCCCGGTTCACCTCGGTGGTGCCCGACTACGCCGGCCAGCACGTCTTCGAGGCCAACAAGGCCGTTGTCGCTGACCTGAAGTCGCGTGGGGTCGTCGTCCGACACGACAGCTACGAGCACAGCTACCCGCACTGCTGGCGCTGCGACAACCCCCTCATCTACAAGGCGGTCTCGAGCTGGTTCGTCGAGGTGACGAAGTTCAGGGACCGGATGGTCGAGCTCAACCGGCAGATCACCTGGGTGCCCGAGCACGTCAGGGACGGCTCCTTCGGCAAGTGGCTGGAGAACGCCCGGGACTGGTCGATCTCGCGCAACCGGTACTGGGGCAGCCCGATCCCGGTGTGGCGAAGCGATGACCCGGCCTACCCACGGGTGGACGTCTACGGCTCGTTGGCGCAGATCGAGGCCGACTTCGGTGTGCGCCCGACAGACCTGCACCGGCCGACGGTCGACGAGTTGGTCCGGCCCAACCCCGACGACCCGACCGGGAAATCGATGATGCGCAGGGTGCCGGAGGTCCTGGACTGCTGGTTCGAGTCCGGGTCGATGCCCTTCGCACAGGTGCACTACCCCTTCGAGAACGCCGAGTGGTTCGAGCAGCACTACCCGGGTGACTTCATCGTCGAGTACATCGGCCAGACCCGCGGCTGGTTCTACACCCTGCACGTGCTGGCCACGGCCTTGTTCGACACCCCGGCCTTCTCTTCCTGTGTCGTGCACGGCATCCTGCTCGGCTCGGACGGGAGGAAGATGAGCAAGAGCCTGCGCAACTACGTGGACGTCACCGAGGTGTTCGACCGGGACGGCTCGGACGCCATGCGGTGGTTCCTGATGTCCTCCCCGGTGCTGCGCGGCGGCGAGCTCATCGTCACCGAGGCCGGCATCCGCGAGGGCGTGCGCCAGGTGCTCATGCCCCTGTGGAACTCCTGGTACTTCTTCTCCCTCTACGCCAACGCGGAGTCCTACGAGGCGGCCTGGCGCACCGACTCCGAGCACGTGCTGGACCGTTACCTTCTGGCCAAGACCCACGACATGGTGGGCGAGCTGACCGAGCTGATGGACAGGTTCGACGTCTCCGGGGCGTGCGCTCGGGTCCGCCAGCACCTCGAGACGCTGACCAACTGGTACATCCGCCGTTCCCGCCAGCGCTTCTGGGACGGTGACCGGGCCGCCTTCGACACGTTGTTCACCGCCCTGCACACCCTCACCCGGGCTGCGGCACCGCTGCTGCCGCTGACCGCGGAGGAGATCTACCGAGGGTTGACCGGTGAGCGCAGCGTGCACCTGACCGACTGGCCCACCGCTGAGGCCCTGCCCGCCGATGCGGAGTTGGTCTCGGCGATGGACCGGGTCCGTGAGGTCTGCTCGGCCACCCTGGCGCTGCGCAAGGCGCGCAACCTGCGGGTGCGGCTGCCGCTGGCGAGCCTGACCGTGGCCGCGCCGGACTCGGGCGAGCTGTCCGCGTTCGCCGACATCATCCGCGCCGAGGTCAACGTCAAGCAGGTCCAGCTAAGGTCCGAGGCCGACTCGGGCATGCGCCTGGAGCAGGCCCTGCGGGTCAACCCACGGGTGTGCGGCCCCCGCTTGGGCCGGGACGTGCAGGCGGTCATCGCGGCCAGCAAATCGGGGGACTGGCAGGTCGGCCCAGACGGCACCGTCGCGGCGGCGGGGATCGCGCTGCAGCCGGGGGAGTTCGACATCGAGACGACGCTGTCCGGGCTCGGCGGCGAGGCCGTGGCCGCGGCCACCCTTCCCGGTGGTGGGTTCGTCGTGCTCGACACCGAGCTGACCGAGGATCTGGCCGCCGAGGGCCTGGCCCGCGACATCATCCGGGCGGTGCAGCAGGCTCGTCGCGACGCCGGGCTGGGGGTCTCCGACCGGATCCGGTTGGGGGTCGACGGTGATGAGGCAGTCCTCGGCGCGGTGAGCACCCACCGGGACATGGTGGCCGCCGAGACTCTGGCCACCGAGGTCGTCATCGGGGCGGTGCCGGCCGTGCGGGCCGTGGCGATCGAGGTCGGTGACGGGTTGGCGGTGTGGGTCACCGTGGAGCGTACGACGTGACCGGGGGAGAGGACCCGGATCGTCCAGGGCCCGACCAGGACCGGAGTGCAGCCGATGAGGAGTGGGCCGACGAGGTGGCCGGGGACGTCCGTCCGGGTGGGCGGGGCAGCGTGGCCGAGAACCTGCTGGCCGCGCTTCTCGGCGAGCCGCGGACCGACGAGGACGGCGACGATGGGGACGGCGACGATGGGGACGGCGACGGCGGCGACGACGACGACCGCGATGACGACGGCGACGACGGCGAGGACCGCGACGACGACGGCGAGGACCACTCCGCGCTGCTGGGGCCGGAGGTGGCCGAGGCGGGTGGCCCGAGCGCCTTCGCTCGCGCCAAGCAGGCCATCCTGGCCCGCACCCCTGAGCACGACCTGGTGCCCTCGCTGGAGCGCATCGCGGCGTTGCTTGACCTGCTCGGCTCCCCGCAACAGGCCTACCCGGTGGTGCATGTCACCGGCACCAACGGCAAGACCACCACGACCCGGCTCATCGACGCCGTGCTGAGCGAGCTCGGCCTGCGAACCGGTCGCTTCACCAGCCCGCACCTGAGCTCGATCACCGAGCGCATCGCGATGCACGGGCAGCCCCTGGACGCAGCGCGCTTCGCCGCGGTGTATGAGGAGGTCGCTCCCTTCGTCGATCTCGTCGACTCCCGCAACGAGATCCGGATGTCCTTCTTCGAGGTGCTCACCGCGATGGCCTACGCCGCATTCGCCGACGCGCCGGTGGACGCCGCGGTCGTCGAGGTCGGCATGGGGGGCACCTGGGACGCCACGAACACCGCCGCCGGCCGGGTCGCTGTCATCACCCCCATCGCCTTAGACCACGTGCGCTTCCTCGGCTCGACGGTGGCGGAGGTGGCCGCCGAGAAGGCCGGCATCATCAAACCGGGGGCGCTCGTGGTCATCGCCGAGCAACCCCGGGAGGCCACCGAGGTGCTGCTCTCCTCCGCCGCGAGGGTCGGGGCGCGCGTGGTCCGGGAGGGGGTCGAGTTCGGGGTGCTGGAGCGCCGGCTGGCCATTGGCGGCCAGCTGCTGCGGCTGCAGGGGTTGGCCGGGGTCTACGAGGAGGTCTTCCTGCCCCTGCACGGCGAGCACCAGGCCCATAACGCCGCCTGCGCGCTTGCGGCCGTGGAGGGCCTGCTCGGCAGCGGCAGCCGCCAGATCGACCAGGGCACGGTGCGCGCGGGCTTCGCTAACGCCACTTCGCCGGGTCGGCTGGAGGTGCTACGGACCAGCCCCACCGTGCTCGTGGACGCCGCGCACAACCCGGCCGGGGCCGCCGTGACCGCCCGGGCGGTGCGCGAGGAGTTCACCTTCAGCCGGCTGGTCGGGGTGGTGGCGGTCTTCGCCGACAAGGACGTCGAGGGCATCCTGACCGCCCTCGAGCCGGTGCTCGACGAGGTCCTCGTCACCGAGGCGGCCTCGGAGCGGGCGATGCCCGCCGAGGAGCTGGGCGAGCTGGCCGAGGGCATATTCGGTGCGGCCCGGGTGCGCGTCGTGCCGCGCCTGCAGGCCGCGCTGCACGAGGCGGTGCGGCGAGCCGATGCCATCGGCCTGCCAGGCGCCGGGGTGCTGGTCACCGGGTCGATCACCACCGTGGCCCAGGCTCGCGCACTGCTGGGTCGGGGCTGAGTGCCCGCCCAGCGGCGTCCCGGTGCCGGCCAGCCGGGAGGCAATCCGGTGCGGCCGCCGGCGCGCCCGCGGACCCGCCGGTCACCGAGCGCTGGCGAGCCCAGCGGCGGCCCGCAGACCAGGCGGGTGCTGGCCCGGGCCACCCTGTCGATGGAGGCGTTGGTCGTCCTCTTCGCGACACTGGTCGCCAAGGACCTTTCCGGGCTGGGTGTGGGGACGGTGCTCGCCACAGGGGTCGCGCTGGCCGTGGCCTGCCTGCTGGTGGCCGGCACGCTGCGCTCCCGCTGGGGGTATTTGGCGGGCTCGTTGTTGCAGGTCGTCCTGGTCCTCGCGGGCCTGGTCGTTGCGGCGATGTGGCTGCTCGGCCCGATCTTCGCCGCGCTGTGGGTCGCCGCGCTGCACTTCGGGGCCAAGGCCGAGCGGATCGCGGCGGCCAGACCCAGCGGTGCGAACCTGCGGAGCGGCGAGGGCACATCACCTCCGGCCCAGTAGGCTGCCGCCGCCCGCGGTGCGCAACGGCGGGCCCGGACGTCGACTCGATGGGGAGCTGCTGTGTCCGAGCGCACGCTCGTGCTGATCAAGCCGGACGCCGTCCGCCGTGGCCTGGTCGGTGAGGTGCTCAGCCGTTTGGAGCGCAAGGGCCTGCGGATCGAGGCGATGCAGCTTCGACTCATCGACACCGAGCTGGCCGACGCGCACTACGCCGAGCACGTGTCCAAGGACTTCTACCCGCCGCTGCGTGAGTTCATCACCTCCGGCCCGCTGGTGGCGCTGGTGCTCTCCGGGGACCGGGCCGTCGACGTCGTACGGGCCCTCGTCGGTGCCACCGACGGAAGGCTCGCCGCCGCCGGGACCATCCGGGGGGACCTGTCGCTGAGCAACCGGGAGAACCTCGTGCACGCCTCGGACACCCCGGAGTCGGCGGCCCGGGAGATCGCGTTGTGGTTCCCGCTGCGCTGAGTCACGTCGTGCCGGCCACCCCGCGGTCCGAACGCGGCAAACCGGGACAAGCCGGTGGTTCGTGGCTCTCGAAGCCCGGGTTACGATGGGTGCCCGGTGCGGCGCGCCACGGCGTCGGAAGCCGTGCCAGGACAGTGCAGTCGCACCAGACCCGAGCGTGAGGCCCCTTGTCCATGTCGAACAGCATGTCGTTCATCGGCCGTGACATGGCCGTTGACCTCGGCACCGCGAACACCCTCGTCTACGTGCGGGGCCGCGGCATCGTGCTCAACGAGCCCAGCGTCGTCGCGATCAACACGAACACCGGCGGGATCCTGGCCGTGGGCCTGGAGGCCAAGCGCATGATCGGGCGCACGCCGGGCAACATCGTGGCGATCCGTCCGCTCAAGGACGGCGTCATCGCCGACTTCGACACCACCGAGCGGATGCTGCGGTACTTCATCCAGAAGGTGCACCGCCGCCGACGGATGGCCAAGCCGCGCATCGTGGTCTGCGTGCCCAGCGGGATAACCGGGGTGGAGCAGCGCGCGGTCAAGGACGCCGGCTATGCCGCCGGTGCCCGCAAGGTCTACATCATCGAGGAGCCCATGGCCGCGGCGATCGGTGCCGGACTGCCCGTGCACGAGCCGACCGGCAACATGGTCGTGGACATCGGAGGCGGCACCACCGAGGTCGCGGTGATCTCCCTCGGGGGCATCGTCACAGCGCAGAGCATCCGCACCGGCGGTGACGAGCTGGACAGCGCCATCATCCAGTACGTCAAGAAGGAGTACTCACTGATGCTCGGCGAGCGCACCGCCGAGGAGATCAAGATGGCGATCGGCTCGGCGTTCCCCAGCCCCGACGAGCCGCATGCCGAGATCCGGGGCCGGGACCTAGTCTCCGGGCTGCCCAAGACCATCGTGGTCAGCGCCGAGGAGATCCGCAAGGCGATCGAGGAGCCGGTCAACCAGATCGTCGACGCGGTCAAGAGCACCCTGGACCGCTGCCCACCGGAGCTGTCCGGCGACATCATGGACCGTGGCATCGTGCTCACCGGCGGTGGTGCCATGCTGCGCGGGCTCGACGAGCGTCTGCGCCACGAGACCGGCATGCCGATCCATGTCACAGACGCCCCGCTGGAGGCGGTGGCGCTGGGGTCGGGCAAGTGCGTTGAGGAGTTCGAGGCCCTTCAGCAGGTCCTCATCTCCGAGCCGCGGCACTGACAGTGGTTCCCGCCTGCGGGCAGGCGAGATCCACTCCCCGCGACGCGTGGGCGGGCTCAGCCACCAGCCCCATGGGCGAACCGGCGAGGGGCATCGGTGAGACGTGAGTCCCGGCGCACCCGGCTGATCCTCGCCCTCCTCGTGCTGACCGCCTTCACCCTCATCTCGCTGGACTACCAGCAGACAGGTCGTACGCCGCTGCACGGGCTGCGCAACGTCGCCTCGGCGGTCTTCGGGCCGATCGAGCGCGCCGCCGCCAGCGCGGTCCGACCGGTCACCGGCTTCCTCTCCGGGGTGAGCCACCTCGGCGAGCAGAACCGGCGCATCGCCGCCCTGCAGGCCGAGATCGACAAGCTGAGGCTGGACAACCGGACCAGCGAGCTGGCTCGCAACCGGGCGAACGAGCTCGACGCACTGCTGCGGGTCGCCTCGGTCGGCCAGTACACGATCATCCCGGCCCGGGTGGTGTCGATCGGCCCGGCCCAGGACTTCGCCTGGGTGGTGACCATCGATGCTGGCAGCCGGGACGGCATCGCGGTGGACATGACGGTGATCAACGGTGACGGCCTCGTCGGGCGAACCGTGCAGGTCGGACCATGGACCTCCACCGTGCTGCTGGCCATCGACCCGTCGTTCAAGGCCGGCATCCGGCTGGAGAAGACGATGGACATCGGATACGTCTCCGGTGAGGGCTCGGCGCCCATGCAGCTCGCCCTGCTCAACGGGCTGGCCCCGATCAACCCCGGGGACAGGCTGGTCACCCAGGGCTCGGTCGGGGACCGCCCGTTCGTGCCGGGGGTGCCGGTGGGCACGGTCGTGGCGGTCCGGGCCACCCCAGGGTCACCGACGAAGACCGCGACTGTCACCCCCTTCGTGGACTTCACCCGCCTCGACCTGGTGGCGGTGGTCGTGCAACCCCCGCGCACCGACCCGCGCGACGCCGTGCTGCCACCGCCGCCGAAGCCCAAACCGACCCCGACGGTCACGGTCACTGTCACCGCCCCACCGCCGGGCACACCGGTCCAGACCGGCCCGACGCCGACGCCGACGCCGACGCACTGAGGCCACCGATGCGCACAACGCCCCGCGTGCTGCTCACCCTCGCGCTGTTGCTCACCGCGCTGGTGGTCCAGCTGGGCTTCGCCTCCCGGCTGCACCTGCCCGGAGCCACACCGGACGTCGTGCTGGTCACCCTGGTGGCGCTGGCGATGCGCAACGGCTCGTTGCACGGCTGCGTGGCGGGATTCCTGACGGGACTGTCCCTCGACCTGGCTCCGCCGTCGGACCACGCCGTCGGGCGCTGGGCGCTTGTGCTGTGCCTGGTCGGCTACCTGGCAGGGCTGTTCGATGACGGGGTGGACCGCTCGGCGCTCTTCCCGGTCGGCGTGGTGGCCTCGGCCTCGGTGCTCACCACACTTGCCTACTCCGCCCTCGGCGCGGTCATCGGCGAGCCCGGTGCCACCTGGTCGATGGTCGCCCGGGTGCTTCCCTGGGCGGTTATCTACGATGTGGTCCTGACCCCGTTCGTGTTCCTGGTCGTGGCGGGGTTGGCCACACGGGTCGCGCCTGATCCGCTTCGCCGACGTTCCGGAGTGCGCTGAGTGAGCGATCGATCCCGGCTGCGCCTGCTCGTTCTCAACGTGCTGGTGCTCTCTCTGCTGGCCACCCTGGTCGGCCGGTTGTGGTTCCTCCAGGTGGTCAACCGTGAGGTCTACCTGCAGGCCGCCGACAACACCTCGCTGCGCGAGGTCATCACCCCGGCCACCCGGGGCCTCATCCTCGACGATCAGGGCCTGCCGCTGGCCGCCAACACCACCGCCCTGGTCGTCTCGGTGAGCCGGGCCGCCCTCGCCGCCCAGCCCGACGGCGGCAAGGCGCTCATCGGGCGGGTGGCCAAGGTGCTGGGTGAACCCTTCGCCACGGTCTGGGGGCACACCCGCCTGTGCGGGGAGTCCGGTGCGCCCAAGCCGCCGGCCTGCTGGAACGGCTCGCCCTTCCAGCCGATCCCGGTGACCAGCACCGCCTCCACCGCGCAGGCGCTGCAGATCATGGAGCACCAGGAGGACTTCCCCGGGGTGACGGCCGAGGTCACCACGGTGCGCACCTACCCGCAGCCGCACGGCGCCAACGCCGCTCACGTCCTGGGCTACCTGGGTCCGGTCACCGATGCGGAGCTGGCAGCCCAGAAGTCCAACCCGAACTCCCAGACTCGGCTGCAGAACACCGATCTGGTCGGACGCACCGGGCTGGAGGCGTCCTACGACAGCTACCTGCGTGGCACCCCTGGGGTCACCACCGTGACGGTGGACCTTCGCAACCTGGTGACCGGCACGGTCTCCCAGCAGGACCCGGTGCCGGGTGACTACCTGGTCACCAGCATCGACGCGCGGGTCCAGGCGGTGGCCGAGCAGCAGCTCAAGGCCGCCATCGTGCGGGCTCGCACCGTCGGGGACATCAACAAGCACTTCGCCAAGTACCCCGCTGACTCCGGTGCGGTCGTGGTGATGGACGTCAAGACCGGGCGGATCGTCGCGATGGCCTCCTACCCGTCGTACAACCCGAACATCTGGGTGGGCGGGGTGACCCAGAAGGAGTACGACGCACTGCTCGGTCCTTCGGCGAACTACCCGCTCATCTCGCGGGCCTACCAAGGCGAGTTCGCGCCCGGCTCGACGTTCAAGCTGATCTCGACACCCGCCGCGGTGAGTGCCGGGTTCTCCCTCAACGGCACCTACGACTGCCCCTCGGCGCTGAGGATCGGCAACACCCTCAAGACCAACTACGAGTCCGAGGCCTTCGGGATGATCTCCTGGCGCAAGGCGATCCAGGTCTCCTGCGACACGGTCTTCTATGGCATGGCCTACAAGACCTGGCTGGCCGAGGGCGGCACCAAGGCGCCGATCAACGCCGCGGACCCCTTCGTGACGATGGCCAAGGACTTCGGGCTGAGCCAGCCCACCGGGATCGACCTGCCCGGTGAGGTCGGCGGGCGCATCGCCGACCGGCAGTGGAAGTACGACTACTGGCAGGCCAACCGGGCGATCAACTGCGCTCGCGCCGCCCCGGGGTTCTACAACCACTTGGCCAAGACCGACCCGGCCCGGGCGGCGTTCCTCAGCGAGCTGGCCAAGGAGAACTGCGCGCCTTCCGGCTACATCTACCAGGCCGGTGACGCGGCCAACTTCGCCATCGGCCAGGGCGACACCCTGGTCACCCCGCTGCAGATGGCCCGCGCCTACGCCGCGGTGGCCAACGGCGGCACGCTCTACCAGCCGACCATCGGCAAGGCGATCATCAAACCGGACGGCACGCTGGTGAAGTCGATCCCCCCGACGGTGGACGGGCGCCTGCCGATAAGCAAGGCGACGCTGGACTGGATGAAGACCACCTGGCTGACCGTGACGACCAAGGGCACCGGCTACTACCCGTTCGAGCAGTACGCGAAGTTCCCGCTGGACAAGATCCCGGTGGCCACCAAGACCGGCACTGCCGAGGTCTACGGCAAGATGCCGACCTCGTGGTTCGCCTCGTTCGGTCCGGTCAGCAACCCGCAGTACTCCATCGTCATGATGATCAGCCAGGGCGGCACCGGAAGCGGCATCTCCGGCCCCAGCGTCGAGAAGATCTGGGAGGCGCTCTACGGGGTGAACGGCTCCACCGTCGACCCGGCCAAGGCGTTGCTGCCGACCCCGCCGGCGGGGCTGCCGACCATCAAGGTCGACGGCACGATCGTGCCGCCGGCGCACTCAACCCCGACGGCGACCCCGTCGCGCAGACCGGCCGCCGCGGCGCTGGGCGGGCTGCCGCCGG
>JAJZTN010000191.1 GCA_021848885.1 Actinomycetes bacterium | reverse complement strand
GTGCGCCAGAGTCGGCTCGGCGACCTGGATGGGCTGGAAGCGCCGCTCCAGCGCGGCGTCCTTCTCCAGGTGCTTGCGGTACTCGTCGAGGGTCGTGGCGCCGATGGTCTGCAGCTCGCCGCGGGCTAGCATCGGCTTGAGGATGCTCGCCGCGTCGATGGCGCCCTCGGCGGCACCGGCGCCCACCAGGGTGTGCAGCTCGTCGATGAACAGGATGATGTCCCCGCGGGTGCGGATCTCCTTGAGGACCTTCTTCAACCGCTCCTCGAAATCGCCGCGGTAGCGGCTGCCGGCCACCAGGGCCCCCAGGTCGAGGGTGTAGAGCTGCTTGTCCTTCAGCGTCTCAGGAACCTCGCCCTTGACGATCGCCTGGGCCAGACCCTCGACCACGGCGGTCTTGCCCACACCGGGCTCCCCGATGAGCACCGGGTTGTTCTTGGTGCGGCGGGACAGCACCTGCATGACCCGCTCGATCTCCTTCTCCCGGCCAATGACCGGGTCGAGCTTGCCCTCCCGAGCGGCCTGGGTGAGGTTGCGCCCGAACTGGTCGAGCACCAGCGAGGTCGACGGGGTGCCCTCGGCCGGTCCGCCCGCGGTGGCGGTCTCCTTGCCCTGGTAGCCGGACAACAGCTGGATGACCTGCTGGCGCACCCGGTTGAGGTCGGCTCCGAGCTTGACCAGGACCTGGGCGGCGACCCCCTCGCCCTCCCGGATGAGGCCGAGCAGGATGTGCTCGGTCCCGATGTAGTTATGGCCGAGCTGCAGCGCCTCGCGCAACGACAGCTCGAGGACCTTCTTGGCCCGCGGGGTGAAGGGGATGTGCCCCGAGGGAGCCTGCTGACCCTGCCCGATGATCTCCTCGACCTGCTGACGGACGGCCTCCAGCGAGATCCCCAACGACTCCAGCGCCTTGGCCGCGACGCCCTCACCCTCGTGGATGAGTCCGAGCAGGATGTGCTCGGTCCCGATGTAGTTGTGGTTGAGCATCCTGGCCTCTTCCTGGGCCAGGACCACGACCCGGCGGGCCCGGTCGGTGAATCTCTCGAACATGGGGTCGCTCCTCACGAGCGGTCTGGCGGGGCTCGATCCCGTCGGTCGCTGTTCCTACGATGCTAGTCCCGGTGCCGGCGGCGGCAGGACCGCTGGCCGTCAACTGCTGGCCCTTATGCGCAACCCCCGCGCGGGCTGTGCATGTTCCATGCGGCGGCGCGCTATGCCATGAGCGAACGGCGGGGTGGGCGGCGCGCACGCCGCCCACCCCGCCGTCCGTGCCGGTCGGCAGGGCTTTCCGACCCGCCGCCGTCCTCCTGGACTGCCTCGGCCAGCGTCAGTGCGCCGCCTCGTAGGCCGCCCGCACCTTGGCCGAGATCCGGCCCCGCTCGCTGACCTCGAACCCGTTGCTGCGGGCCCAGGCGCGGATCGCACCGGTCTGCCCACCGGAAGCCGCCGCCCGGCCGGTGCCACGCCGGCCCCGCCCATCACCGCTTCGAGTCGCGATCCGACGGGCCACGGCCACGTAGCCGGCCAGCGCCTCACGAAGCCGCTCGGCATTTGCGGTGGACAGGTCGATCTCATAAGACACCCCGTCCAGGGCGAAGCGCACGGTCTCGTCGGCGGGGCCTCCGCTCACATCATCCTCGAGGACGACCTGGAACTTCTGAGCCACAACAACTCCCATTCATCAGATAGTGGTTCCTCCGTCGTACGCCGCAATGCTAAATCATTCCTGGCGATTCCGCGGGATCATCGCCCGGGCCCGGGCGAAATCTGGGACATCGCCGCCGGAAAACCAGCGGAACCCGCCGGGTGCGGCGCGGCTCCTCGGCCGCCGGGTGCGGCAGAGGGCTACTCGGGCTTGACCAGCGGGAAGAGGATCGTCTCGCGGATGCCCAGGCCGGTCAGCGCCATGAGCAGCCGGTCGATGCCCATGCCCATGCCCCCCATGGGCGGCATGCCGTACTCCATCGCGCGCAGGAAGTCCTCGTCCAGTGGCATCGCCTCGTCATCACCACCGGCGCGCAGCCGGGCCTGGGCGAGCAGGCGCTCCCGCTGCACCACCGGGTCGACCAGCTCGGAGTAGCCGGTGGCCAGCTCGAAACCGTCGATGTAGAGGTCCCACTTCTCCACCAGACCCGGGGTCTGACGGTGCGCCCTGACCAGCGGCGAGGTCTCCTCCGGGAAGTCCCGCACGAAGGTGGGCCGGGTCAGCGTCGGCGCCACGACATGCTCGAAGAGCACCTCGATCAGCTTGCCGTGCACCCAGTCCGGGTCCACCTCGACACCCACCCCCTGCGCCAGCTCGACCAGCCGGGGATAGGGCGTGTCGATGCCCACCGTGACCCCGAGGGCCTCGGACAGCGAGCCGAGCAGGCTGACCTGCGGCCACCGCCCGGCCAGGTCGTGGCCAGTGCCGTCGTGGTGGGTCACCTGAAGCGAGCCGAACGCGGACATCGCGGCCGCCTGGATGAGTTCGCGGGTCAGCTCGGCAATGCTGTTGTAGTCGCCATAGGCCTCGTAAGCCTCCAGCATCGCGAATTCCGGGGAGTGCGTGGAGTCGGCGCCCTCGTTTCGGAAGTTCCGGTTGATCTCGAAGACCTTCTCGAAACCCCCGACAACGCACCTCTTGAGGTAGAGCTCCGGGGCGATGCGCAGAAAGAGGTCGATGCCGTAGGCATTGATATGCGTGCGGAAAGGCCGGGCCGAGGCGCCGCCCTGCAGGGTCTGCAGCATCGGGGTCTCCACCTCGATGAAGCCGCGCTCGTCGAACGCCTCGCGCAGCCCGCGGACCACCCTGGCCCGCATCCGGGCCTGCTCGCGTGCCGCGGGGCGGACGATGAGGTCGACGTAGCGCTGCCGCACCCGGGTCTCCTCGGACAGCGGCCGGTGCGCCACCGGCAGCGGCCGCAGCGCCTTGGCCGCCATCGCCCAGCTCGAGGCCAGAACGGACAGCTCACCGCGCCGACTGGTGATCACCTCGCCGGTCACGCTGACGTGGTCGCCGATGTCGACAAGGGACTTCCAGTCCTCCAACGCCTGGGCACCCACCGAGGCCACCGACAGCATGGCCTGGATCTGCGCGCCCGCGCCCTCACGCAGCGCGGCGAAGCACAGCTTGCCGGTCGAGCGGGAGAAGATCACCCTCCCGGTGACCGAGACCCGCTCACCGGTGCAGGTGTCAGCGGGCAGGTCGGCGAAGTGCTCGCGCAGCTGCGCGATCGAGTGTGTGCGGGCCACCGCCGCCGGGTACGGCGGCAGGTCCCGGGCGAGCAGGCGCTCGCGCTTGGCCCTGCGCACCCGCATCTGCTCAGGCAGGTCCTGCGCGGCAGCGTCGGCGGGCGGGCTGGCTGGCTCGGTCACGGCGGCAAGGCTACCGACGCGGCGCTGACGGCCCGGCCATCCCCGGCACCGCGGCCCCGCGGGCGCGGGTCAGCGCTGCCGCGGCCCCGCGGGTGCGGGTCAGCGCGCGCCGAAGGTCAGCACGACGTTGTCGATCAGCCGGGTGGTGCCCACCCGGGCGGCCACCGCGAGCAGGGCCGGCCCGACGTGCCACTCCGGCACGTCGGTGAGGTCCCACGGGTCGACCAGGGCGAGGTAGTCGACCTGTGCTCCGGGCTCGGCGGCCAGCACCGCCCGGGCCTGCCGGCGTACGGCGCTCGGCCCCTCGGCCACCGCGGCAGCGCCGGCGTCGAGAGCGGCGGGCAGGGCCAGCGCGACCTCGCGGTCAAACGGCGTGAGGTAGCTGTTGCGGCTGGACAGGGCCAACCCGTCCGGGTCGCGCACGGTGGGCACGGCCACGACCTCGACGCCGAAGTCCAGGTCGGCGACCATCCGGCGGATGAGCAGCAGTTGCTGGGCGTCCTTCTGCCCGAAGTAGGCCAGGTCGGCCCGGGACAGCGCCAGCAGCTTGGCCACCACGGTGAGCACCCCGTCGAAGTGACCCGGGCGGCTCTTGCCCTCCAGCACGTCACCGAGCCGACCCGCGTGCACCCGCACCATGGGCTCCCCATCCGGGTAGACCACCGCCGGGGTGGGCGCGAAGACCACGTCGACGCCCTCGGCGGTGCACAGCGCCAGATCGGCGTCGAAGGTGCGCGGGTAGCGGGACAGGTCCTCGTTCGGCCCGAACTGCAAGGGGTTGAGGAAGATCCCCCTCGGCAAGCGGCC
>JAJZTN010000190.1 GCA_021848885.1 Actinomycetes bacterium | reverse complement strand
GGTACGGCCTGGGCCCCGACGCCGCGACCCCTCAGGCTCGCCCGGGGTCTTCGTCGGCGAGCGCCTCGGCGACCACGCGCAGTGCCACCGTGATCGGATAGCCCTTGCGCGCGAGCACACCGGCCAGCCGACGGGTGCGGACCTGTGCGTCGAGCCCGCGCGTGGCCGGCAGCCGGCGAAGGACCAGCGCGCGGGCCGCAGCCAGCTCGTCCTCGGGCCGGAGCCGGGCCAGGGCCCCGGCGGCGACATCGTCGGGCACCCCGCGACGGCGCAGCTCCCCGCTCAGTGCCCGGCGGGCGAGTCCGCGGCTGGTGTGCCGGGTCCGCACGAGCATGTCCGCGTAGGCCGCGTCGTCGATCAGACCCACCTCGGTGAAGCGGTCCAGCACCCTGCTCGCGACATCCTCGGGCACCGCGCGCACGGCAAGGGCCTGGGCCAGCTCGGCCCGGCTGCGGGGCGCCGCAGTGAGCCGGCGCAGCAGGATCGCCCGGGCCACCGCCTCGGCGTCGGCTGGCGGACCGGCCTCGGGGTCGGGGACACCCTCGCCGCGGGTCGGCTCCTCGGGGCCCGCCAGGCGCTTCATGCCACGGCGCACCGGATCAGAAGTCGCCCACCGGCGGGACCTCGGCGGGGAGGTCCACCCGCGGACCCACCCCCAGCTTCTCCTTGATCTTCTTCTCGATCTCGTCGGCGAGGTCGGGGTTGTCCTTCAGGAAGGCCCGGGCATTCTCCTTGCCCTGGCCGAGCTGGTCACCGTCGTAGGTGTACCAGGCGCCGGACTTGCGGACCAGGCCGTGCTCGACCCCGAGATCGATCAGGCCACCCTCGCGAGATATGCCCACTCCATAGAGGATGTCGAACTCGGCCTGCCGGAACGGCGGGCTGACCTTGTTCTTCACGACCTTGACCCGGGTCCTGTTGCCGACCGCCTCCTGGCCGTCCTTGAGCGTCTCTATCCGGCGCACGTCCAACCGCACCGTGGAGTAGAACTTCAGGGCCTTGCCGCCCGTGGTGGTCTCGGGGGAGCCGAAGAAGACCCCGATCTTCTCCCGCAGCTGGTTGATGAAGATCGCAGTCGTGCGCGACTGGCTGAGCGCCGCGGTGATCTTGCGCAGTGCCTGGCTCATCAGCCGGGCCTGCAGACCGACGTGCGAGTCGCCCATCTCGCCTTCGATCTCGGCCCGGGGCACCAGCGCGGCCACCGAGTCGATGACGATAACGTCCAGGGCCCCCGATCGGATGAGCATGTCGGCGATCTCCAGCGCCTGCTCGCCGTTGTCGGGCTGGGAGACCAGCAGCGCGTCGGTGTCGACGCCGAGGTTCTTGGCATAGTCCGGGTCGAGGGCGTGCTCGGCGTCGATGAACGCCGCGATGCCCCCGGCCCGCTGGGCGTTGGCCACCGCGTGCAGCGCCACGGTGGTCTTGCCGGAGGACTCCGGGCCATAGATCTCGACGATCCGCCCGCGTGGCAGGCCACCGACGCCCAGGGCGATGTCCAGGGCGATCGAGCCGGTCGGGATGACCTCGATCGGTGCGCGCCCCTCGTCGCCCAGGCGCATCACCGAGCCCTTGCCGAACTGGCGCTCGATCTGGACGAGCGCGGCGTCGAGAGCCTTGTCACGGTCGAGTGCAGCCATGGTTTCCACCTGAGGGGTCGGGATCGGGCAGGTCCAGTCGGCGGTGAACGGTGCCGCTCGCACCACTCACCCCGGCGTCATCGACGGTAGACGAGGGCACCGACAAGGCCGTCCGTCGCGCAGCGGCTTGGGACGATCTCGTCCGCACCCTCGGGTGTGGACAGCACGAACCCTAGCCGAACATCTGTTCGAAGACGTCCGACACGCCGGTGTGGGCCACGCGAGCACCTTCCCGGTCACGTGACGGCGCCCCGGCTCAGCGCGACGGTGCGCGCCCCGGCTCAGCACAACCCTGCGGCGCCGGCTCAGCGCAGCCGTGCCGGGGCGCCGGTGGCTTCACAGACCACCCGCCAGACCTCCTTGGCCGCCACCCCGGCAGCCAAGGCCTGCTCGACGGTGCGCCCCTCCAGCCCGGTCAGCACCTGGAAGCGTGCGTAGGACTCAGCGTGCGCCGCGCCGTGCAGGGCGAGCATCCGCTCCCAGAACTCGCTCACGCGCACCCGCCCAGTATGCGGCACGGGCATCCGGCCCGACCGCCTCGACGGGCTCAGCTCAGCAGCAGCCGCTCCAGCCGCCGCCCGGCCACCGCCAGCCCGGCCATCCCCAGTCCGGCCAGCACCGCCGCGTGCGGCCACACCGACGCCGCCACCTCACCGGTGGTCAGCGCCCGCACCAGCGCGGCGGCGTGGTAGAGCGGGGACAGCTGCACCAGGGTGCGCGCCGGCTCGGGGTAGCTGTCCAGCGGGTAGAACGTCGCGGAGAACAGGAACATCGGCAGGGTCGCCAGGGTGACAAGCTCGAAGTCCTGCCAGGAGCGCATGAACGTCGTGGCGGCGACCCCGAGCCCGGCGAAGCAGAACCCGACGAGCAACGCGGCCGGCAGCGCGAGCAACCCCCACCATGAGCCGACCAGCCCCATGACCGTCATGACGAGCAGGAACGCCGCGGAGTAGCCCGCCCCTCGCAGCAGTGCCCACACGACCTCTCCGGTGGCCACGTCGGCCGGGGTCATCGGGGTGGCCAGCACGGAGTCGTAGACCCTGGCGAACTTGAGCTTGAAGAAGATGTTGAACGTGGCGTCGTACACCGCGCCGTTCATCGCGGAGGAGGCCAGCATCGCCGGGGCCACGAAGGAGGTGTAGCTGATGAGCACACCTGTCGGACCGGGCAGCGGCCCGACCAGCCGAGCCAGCCCCACGCCGAGGGAGAGCAGGTAGAAGACCGGCTCGAGGAAGCCCGAGATCAGCACCAGCCAGCCGCGCCGGTAGACCCTGGCGTTGCGCTCGACCATGTGCCGGGCCCGCCCGGACCCCCCGAGCAGCCACGCCGACCCTGGCGGGAGGACCCGCGGTCCCAGGCGGGCCCCGCGCATCAGACCACCAGCCGACGGCTCAGCTCGCGGGCCGCCAGCAGGTAGCCGCCGAGCGCCCAGACCGCCAGGTAGCCCACATGCCCGGCTGCGCCGACCCAGTTCCCCGAGCCCAGCATCAGCGCCCGGCACAGGCTCACGCCGTGCCACAGCGGGGTCAGCTCGGCGACAGGCTGCAGCCATCCGGGCAACCCGGTGATCGGGAAGAAGGTGCCGGAGAACAGGAACATCGGGACGATGAGGAAGCGGAACAGCAGCGCGAAGCCCTCGTCGGTCTCCTGCCGGGCAGCGAAGGCGAACACCGGGGTGGCGAACGCGGCCCCGGTCAGCACGCCCACCGGAACGGCCAGCGGGGCCCACCAGGAGTGCACCGCCCCGAAACCGGCGGCCACGACCCAGAACACCGCCAGCGTGCTGGCCAGCCGGAAGCCGACGAAGGCCAGGTGCGCGCGCAGCACGTCGCGCACCCCAAGCGGACAGGCCAGCATGGCGTGGTACTGCCGGTTCCAGCGGATCGCGCCCATCACCGGGTAGGTGCACTCGAAGACCGCGGTCTGCATCGCTGTGGCGGCCAGCAAGCCGGGGGCGATGAAGCTGAGGTAGCCGGCGCCGCCCAGCTCCCCTGACCCGCGACCCCGGTCGATGAGCAGACCCAACCCGATGCCCATCGCGGTCAGGAACCCCAGCGGCGCGAGCACCGAGGACACCGCGCTGCCCCGCCAGGTACGCCGGTACTGGCGCATCCAGTACTGCAGGGCGCGCGGCCACAACGGGGTGGCACCGGAGCGGCCCGCGCCGCGGGCCTGACTCGCCATCGCCTAGTCCACCAGGCTTCGCCCGGTCAGGCGCAGGAAGACGTCCTCCAGGGTTGAGCGACGTACCAGCGCCGAGACCGGGGACAACCCGGACCTGTGCACCGCGGCCAGCGCGGCGTCCCCGTCGGAGGACAGCAGCAGCACGCGGTCCGCCAACGGCTCCACCCGTGTCACCACGGCGGCCATCGCGGCGTCGGTGGGCAGCCGGGCCGCGAGCTTCTCCCCCGCCGCCGCGGTGGCGTCGGGGGAGAAACGCAGCTCGAGGACCTCGCGGGTGCAGAACTGTCTAATGAGCTCGGCAGGCGAGCCGTGCGCGGCGATGCGGCCAGCGTCCATGACGACAGA
>JAJZTN010000189.1 GCA_021848885.1 Actinomycetes bacterium | reverse complement strand
GAACGCATCGGTGATGATCGCCGCGGAGTTCGCCATGAGCAGGGACCCGCCGATGCCCTGCACGACCCGCCAGCTGATCAGCCACAGCGCACCGGCGCCACCGGCCATCGGGACCAGGGCCAGCGCGACGGAGGCGACGGTGAACACGATGAAGCCGGCGTTGTACATCTTGACCCGGCCGAACATGTCGCCGAGGCGGCCGAGGGAGACCACCAGCACGGCGGTGATGAGCATGTAGCCCATCAGCATCCACAGCAGGTAGCTGATGTTGCCCGGGTTGAGCGGGTCGAGCCTTATGCCACGGAAGATGGCCGGCAGCGAGATCAGCACGATCGAGGAGTTGATCATCGCCATGAGTACGCCGAGGGTCGTGTTCGACAGGGCGACCCACTTGTAGTGCGGGTGGTCGACCGACCAGCGCGAGCCGGCCGAGCCGGCGAGCCGCCGCGGGTGGCCGGTGGCTGCTCGCGCGTCGGTGGTGGCCTCGGGCGGGTGCGACATCGGTGGGTCCTCCACGGGGGCGGGAGCAGTGCGGGTGGGTTGGGGCGACGGTCTGGGCGAGGCCGCTCCGAGCACGGCGGGCCTGGGCGCCGTACAACTATTTGCTTAACGTTAACTAACTATCCAGCCGGAGGCCAGCCTGATTCCCGGAGGCCAGCCTGATCCCCGGACCCCGCGCGTCAGGTGCGGCCCGGCTGGTTGGACCAGCGGTGGCCCGACCGGCACGGCTGGTTGCGACAGGGCCCCGCCAAGGTGATAAGCATGGCCACATGACGGACACCCCTGAGCGCGGAAACGGTCACGGCGACGCCCAGGGCGAGCGGGAGTCGGCCGAGCGCACCGACCAGCCCGACAACGCCCGCGTGGTCATCATCGGTCCCGACGGCATGGCCGTGGAGGGCCCACCGGAGGGCGCCTCGGACCGCGGTGAGGAGCCCGGGCGCTCGGTCACCGACCTGGTCGAGCAACCCGCCAAGGTGATGCGTATCGGCAGCATGATCAAGCAGCTGCTCGAGGAGGTGAAGTCCGCCCCGCTCGACGAGGCGAGCCGAGCCCGCCTCGCGCGCATCCACGCCCGCTCGATCGCCGAGCTGGAGGACGGGCTCGCACCCGAGCTCATCGAGGAGCTCGACCGTCTCGCCCTGCCGTTCAATGAGACCGAGGTCCCGACCGAGGCCGAGCTTCGCATCGCCCAGGCCCAGCTCGTCGGCTGGCTGGAGGGCCTCTTCCACGGCATCCAGACGGCGCTGTTCGCCCAGCAGATGGCCGCGCGCGCACAGTTCGAGGAGATCCGGCGGCGGGCCGCACTGCCGCCCGGGATGATGCAGCCCGGCATGACCCCCGAGCAGGCCCAGGAGCGAAACACCTCGACGGGGCAGTATCTCTGACAGGGCTATCCATCTGAGCCGACTCGCCTGGTTGGGTGCTGACGGATCGCCCGCAGGGCGGGGTGGGCTATGCGCGTTCACTGGGTGAGTTCCAGGCGTGGTTCACGTCGGATGCGGACTGCCGGGACTAGCTGGAGTGGCTCCGCTGGCCTGACGGGTTCGCCTGTTTGCGCTGCGGGAATCCGGGTGGCTGGCCGGTCGCGGACGGAGGCTTCAAGTGCGCGCCTTGCAAGGCGCAGACCATGGTCGCGGTGGAGGTGACGCCCCCGAAGGGTTTCGGCCGGTGCCGAAACCAGATCATCCCGAAAGCGTCAGGGACAACGCTGCACGGCTTCATGACCGACACCATCGCCCCCGGCGCCACGATCATCACCGACGGGCGGAGCGGCTACCTGGGTGTCGACGCGCTCGGCTACCACCACGACCGGCGCTCTCAACGCGCCGCTCGGGCCCGCGGCGAGGACATCGACGGCCTGCTGCCCGGCGTGCACCCGATCGCGTCGCTGGCCAAGCGAAGGCTGCTGTCCAGCCATCAAGGCGCCCTCGATGTGGATCACCTGCCCGGGCACCTCGACGAGTTCTGCTTCCGGCTCAACCGGCGCCGCTCGGGTAGCCGCGGGCTGGCGTTCCTCCGCGTGCTGCAGCTGGCCGCCGGGGTCACCCACCCAGCCTGGACCGGTCCTGCGGCGGACGCCCGTCGCGGCACGAAGCAACGACGAATCCCATCGGCTCAGATGGATAGCCCAGTCACCACTACCGAGAGCCGGCTGGCGGATGCTCGCGCCCGGGTGAAGACGCTGACCGACGTGCTCGCCGGCGCGCACGGCGCCCAGCGGGACCTGTTCGGCGCTGAACCAGGTGAGCCGCGTACCCAACTGCGGCGTAATGCGACTCGGCTGCCCACCGGGTACGGCGAGATGCTCGCTCCGGCGCTGCGCGAGCAGGCCGGCCGGGTCGGGGTAGCGGAGGGGACGCTGGCCGGCCTGGCCCTGGCCGAGCATCCGCTGGTCGTGGCCGCCTGGGGGGAGCGCGCCGGCGTGGCGGAGCACAGCGTCAAGACGCGCGCCGCCGGCCCCGAGGTCGCCGCCGCAGGAGCCCGTTGTTGACACGGCTGCGCCCCGCAGGTGCCGCTAGGCGAAGATGTCGTGGGCGGTGACCGGCAGGCACTCGGAGGGGACGTCGGTCAGTTCCTCGCGGGCGGATGCCAGCCACAGCGGCTGGTCGATCAGGCTGAGCTTCGCCGTCTCGGCCTTCCATTTGACCTCCGCGACGAGAGTGGCCGCCGACCGCCGGCGGCTCCACTTGGCCTCTCCGGCAAGCGCAACCTTGCCTGACCTGCCCGTGAGCGCGACCACGTCCAGCTGGCACGGGTCCTTCGCCGGGCCGGCTTGCCGGAGCCAAAACTCGCCGACGGCGGTGAGCGGCCAGGGAAGGTCGCCGGAGGCCGCTGTGAGCCGTACGTGCTCGCGGACCGCGTCCTCCCACCGGGAACCCATGTAGTCGTCGAACTGCTCGAGGACAACGTCGACGAGGCTGGGCCCGAGTCCCTGCTCGATCATGGGCCGGTGAGTCTCTATGACGCTGAGCCAGAAGGCGAGGAAGTTGTCCGCGATGCGGTAGTAGGACAGCTTCGTGGACGGCTTCTCCGTCACCGGCTGAACCTTCGCGACCAGGCGCAGCTGCTCCAGCGATGCCAGGGTTCGGGTCGGGAGGGTGTTGATGACGGATCTGATCTCGCCGTAGCTGGTGTGGCCGTCCGCGATCGCTCGGAGCACCTGCTCCGGCAGCCGGTCCCGGCCCCCGCCCGCAACGTCCTCGTTCGCCAGGACGAACTCGCCTTCGCTGAGCAGGAGGGCGTGCTCGTTGCAGAACAGGTGGCCGAGGTTGTCCCGCAGTGAGACGCCGGGCTGCCAGGCCGCGAGGTAGAACGGCATGCCGCCGCAGACGCCCCAGGCGGCTGCCCGCTCCGGCGGGGTTGCGGTCGGCAGCAGCTTGGCGATCTCGTTCACCCGGAACGGGTGGACCTGCAGCCGCAGCGTCATCCGGTTGAACAGCGGCGCGTCCTCCTTCTGCAGTGCCTCCATCGCACGCACTGCCGACCCGCACAGGACCAGCTTGAGCTGGCAGTTGCCCTCGACCCGCTCCCAGACCGCCCGCAAGGCGCTCTCGAGGCGCGGCATCGCCTTGAGCAGCTCGGGGAACTCGTCGAGCACGACGAGCAGCGGCTCCGTCTCCGATAGCTCCGCGAGCGTCTCGAACGCGTCATCGATGTCGGTGAAGGGCCGGGCGGTCAGATCGCGGCGTCGGGGTGCCGCGACAGCGGCCACCGACTGGCTCAGGGCCGCCAGCTCGTCGGCCGCCGAGCGGTTGCGCGCCACGTGCACCACCGCGCGTTTGTCCGCTATCCACTTCTTCAGCAGCCAGCTCTTGCCGACCCGGCGACGACCCCACACGACGGCCATGGCGGCACCAGGCCGGGCCCGCCACCCATCCAGCTGGGCCAACTCCGACGTTCGGTTGACGAACCCCTGCGGGCCAGCCGAGGCATCAGACATGCGGGTATGATACGCAACACGTACCATGCTTGCCATGTATGTTTTCCGGCCCAGCTGCGCGGTGCACCCGGCGTGAGGCGACGCTAGCGGTTTCCGTCGTCGGGTGGGGTCGCCGTCGCGGTGAGCTCGTCGTCGTGGGCACCGTGGTGCGCCGGGTCGACCCGGCCGTCACCGGCCCAGCCGTCCTCACCGGCCCAGCCGGCCCAGCCGTCACCGACCCAGCCGGCCCAGGCCTCCTC
>JAJZTN010000031.1 GCA_021848885.1 Actinomycetes bacterium | reverse complement strand
TAGACGGCATTGGTGATGATCCCGGGCAGGAACGCATCGGCGGCCTGCCCGGAGCGCAGCGCGAAGACCGCCCCGATGCCTATGCCGAGGAGGCTGTTGAGCACGAACTGCACGGTCTGGCGCCGGACCAGGCGCAGCACCAGCATGGCCACCGCGCTGCCCAGTCCCATGACGACGGCGAGCACCAACCGGTGGCTGGCCACCCAGGTCAGCGTGAAGGCGATGGTCGGCACGGCCGCCTCGAAGATGCCGCGGCGTCCACCCAGCGCCCGGGCGAGCTGGTCGCGCAGCAGCGCCTCGACGGTGGCGTGGGCCGGTGGTGCCGCCGGCACGGCCGCCTCGCTCACCCGCGGCTCACTCCGGCCTCGATGGCAGCAGTTCGTAGCGCGGGTTGAACATCGCCAACCCGCCGTCCTCCACGGTGACCCGACCGGTGGCCAGCATGGTGCGCCCCGGGGTGATCCCCGGGATGCGCCGGCGGCCCAGCCAGACCAGGGCGAGGGTGCCGGTCCCGTCGTAGAGGTCCGCGACCAGCGCAGGGACCCCCGCCCGCGGTCGCAGCGTCACCGAGCGCAGCGTGCCGCTGACCGTGCACCGGGCCCGGGGCACCAGGTCGGCGACGGCCGTGCAGCCTCGCCCGACGGTCTGCTCGCGCAGCTCCGCCGCCTCCAGCTCCCCGGTCGTGGAGGTCAACCGGGAAAGCACCCGGCGCAGCCGCCCGGTGCCGGTGTCCATCATGGGCCCAGGGTATCCACCGGGGACGCGGCTCAACGCACCTCGGTGATCTCCGGTCCGCGCCGGAACGGCTCCAGCGGAGGGCGAGCCGCGGCCGTGCCACTCGCCTCGGTCTCGCCACTCGCCTCGGTCTCGCCGCCGGGCTGCGGCGGGACCCGCATGGGGATCGGCGTACGCGGTGCCATGGGCGAGCTGCCCCGCACGACGACGACATCGGCGAAGATCTGCTCGACGGTCGCTGCCTTGGCTGGGTCAAGGGCACCGGCACCGCTGATGAGCCCACGAAGGAACCATCGCGGGCCGTCCACGCCGAGGAACCGCACCGCCTGGTACGCCGATCGCCCGTCCGGCTGGGCCACCGGCACCTGGGCACGCAGCTCCGTCCCGAACGGGCCGGTCAGCTCCTCGCAGGTGCCGCCCTGGGTGGTGACGTTGGCGGCGATCTCGGCCCGCACCTCGGCCCAGATCCCCTCACTGCGCGGCGCCGCGAAGGGCTGCAGCTGCAGCACGCTGTCACCGACGATGACATGGACGATGCTGACTGCCCCGGAGCTCTCGTCGACCTGCAGCTGCAGCTGCATCCCGTCAACCCCCCGGACCAGCAGCCCGCCGAGGTCGAGCATGTCCGCGATGTCTTCGACGTCCTCGACGTCCTCGCGGTCGCGCGGGCCGCGCAGGCTCGCCCCCGGCACGCGCGTGGGGGTGTCCAGCCCGGACGGCTGGTCGGGCTGCGCCGAGGGGCTCACCGCCTCGAGGGCCTCGACCTGCTCGGGTCCCGGCCCCGAGTCCTCACGCCGTCGTCGGAACACTCGTGTCTCCCTGGTCGATGCCTCCGGTGGACCCGTGCCCCGCACTGCCGCGCTGCGAGCCCGGCAGACGCTGGACCTCATGGAACCGCGCCCGCCCCACGCGCTGGATGACCAGCTGGGCGATCCGGTCACCACGGCGCAGCAGCACCGGCGTGGACGGGTCGGTGTTGACCAGGTTCACCTGGATCTCACCGCGATAGCCCGCATCGACGGTACCCGGCGCGTTGAGCACCGTCACGCCGTGGCGGCAGGCCAGTCCCGAACGGGGCAGCACGAAGGCCGCCCAACCCTCCGGCAGCGCGATGGCCACCCCAGTGGGCACGAGCGCCCGTTCCCCGGGGCCCAGCCGCACGTCCAGCGCGGCGACCAGGTCCGCCCCGGCGTCCCCCGGGTGGGCATAGCTGGGCAGCGGCAACCGCGGGTCCAGTCGTCTGATCAGCACCTCCACCAGATGATCCGCCCCCCACCCGCCGTCCTGTTCGCTGCCCACGGGCGCGGAGACTACCCCGGGTCGGGTCCGGACCAGGTGTGGGCGAGCCGAGGGTGAGAACCTGTCGGTCATGACCGTTCACCCCGCCCGGCTGCTCTACCGCGAGCGGCTGTGGGCACCGTGGCCGGTGTGGCTGGTGGTGATGTCCCTCATCGCAACCCTGGGCATCGCCTACGGCGCGGCGGCCGGGGCGGCGGTCGGGGTCGGCACGAGCCTGCTCGCCGGTTCACTCGCCGCTGCGCTGCTGCTGCGCAGTGGCGCGATCGTCGCGGTGAGCACTCATGAGCTGCGGGCTGGGCGGGCCCGCATCCCGCTCGTGGGGGTGGGCTCCGCCGTGGCACTTGACGCCGAACGGACCGGATGGTTGCGCGGTCCGGGCATCGACCCCTCCGCCTTCATGGTGATGCGCGGGTGGATCCCCACCGCGGTGCTCGTCGAGATCCTCGACGAGCACGACCCCACGCCGTACTGGCTGATCTCCAGCCGCAGCCCGGCCAGGCTGACGGCGGCGATCGAGACGGCCCGCACCGGGCAGGGTTGAGCAGGTTGAGCAGGTTGAGCAGGTTGAGCAGGTTGAGCAGGTTGAGCAGGTTGAGCAGGTTGAGCAGGTTGAGCAGGTTGAGCAGGTTGAGCAGGGCTGAGTATGAGGCGCTGACCCCAGGCACCCGGTGCGCACGCCCGACGTGTACGACAGCACCGCCTGACCGGCTGGTCGGGCGGTGCTAGAGGGGTGGGGCCACTGTCAGGTCGGTCAGGCCGCGCATTCCTTGCAGACGAGCTGGGAACCGTTGGAGCTTGCCAGCTGGCTGCGGTGGTGCACCAGGAAGCAGCGCGAACAGGTGAACTCGTCGGCCTGGCGCGGCAGCACCCGGACCGAGAGCTCCTCGTTGGACAGGTCGGCTCCGGGCAGCTCGAAGCCCTCGGCCTGCTCGGCCTCGTCGACGTCGACCGAGCTCGAGGTCTTGTCGTTGCGCCGGGCCTTGAGCTCCTCAAGGCTGTCCTCGTTGACGTCATCGTCGGTCTTGCGCGGACTGTCGTAGTCGGTGGCCATCGTCCTCACCCTCCCCAAGTGCTGGAACGTGCAGCGCTCCGCGCGCGTGTAAACGCCCATGTCCGGCGGTTTGTGCCCGGAGCCGGCAGATTGTGCCGCACCCCGCCGCCCGGGCGCATCTTGGCGCCCCAAGCGTCTCGACCGGTGGACCTTCTCACGGCCCCTCGACCCCCCGCTGCACCCTCAGTCGCCCTGCGGCGGGTCGGTGCTCGGGTCGGCGCGCGGGTCGTCGTCGGCGTCGAGGGCGGCCAGCAGCCCGACGAGCTCGTCGAAGATCCCCGGCGCCGCCGCCACCAGCATCCGCTCACCGGGGGGCTGCCCGGACAGCCCGCCGACCCGGGCCCCTGCCCGGGTCGCGATGAGTGCCCCGGCGGCCAGGTCCCACGGCTTGAGGCCCTGCTCGTAGTAGCCGTCCACCGCACCGGAGGCGACCAGGCACAGGTCCACCGAGGCGGCACCGGCCCGGCGGATGTCGCGCACCCGCGGCAGCACTCCGGTGAGCACTCTCGCCTGCCTGGCTCGGCGGGCGGAGGTGTAGCCGAACCCGGTGGCCACGAGCGCCATCGCCAGCCCGTCCGGGTCGGAGACGCTCACCGGGAGCCCGTCCCGGCAGGCCGGGGAGTCCACCGTGGCCGTCCAGGTGTGCCCGAGCTCGGGGGCGTGCACCACCCCGGCGACGACCTGGCCGGCCACCTCGGCAGCCACCGACACCGCCCAGTGCGGCAGGCCATAGAGGTAGTTCACCGTGCCGTCCACCGGGTCGATGACCCAGCGCACCCCCGAGCTGCCCGAGCTGGCTCCGCCCTCCTCACCCAGGATCGCGTCGCCGGGACGGCGGGCCAGCAGACGCTCGCGCAGCAGCCGCTCGCTGGCCCGGTCCATCTCGGTCACCACGTCGGTCGGGCTCGTCTTCGTGGCTTCGGCCCGCAGTCCCTGAGGGCGGGTCCGGACCAGCAGGTCACCGGCCTCCCGGGCGGCAACCAAGGCCAGTTCCAGCAGGGCACGTGGGCTCACCGTGTCGGCCACGGCCCCTGGCTGCGTCACGACGAGGCCTGCGCGCCGGCGGCGGCCGCCCGCTGCGGGTCCCGCAGGTTGGGGCAGCAGCCGAGCGGGCACACGTCGTGGCTGGCCGGGAGCCCGCCGGCCGCCGCGCGGTTCACCACCGCACCGCGCTCGGCGGCGGCGCGCTCAAGCAGCAGCTGGCGCACCGCAGAGACGAACCGGGGGTCGGCACCGACGGTGGCGGCACGTTGCAACGGCAGGCCGAGCCTGGCTGCGGTACGGACGGCCTCGACATCGAGGTCATAGACGACCTCCATGTGGTCGCTGACGAACCCGATGGGGACCAGCACCGCCGATGAGGCACGCCCGGCGACCATGACGAGATGGTCGTTGATGTCCGGCTCCAGCCAGGGTTGCCCGGGCGGGCCGGAGCGGCTGCAGTAGGCCAGGCTCCAGGCCCGTCGTACCCCGCTGCGTTCGCCCACCCCGGCGGTCACGCTCGCCGCCACGTCGAGGTGCTGACGCCGGTAGGCACCCCCGTCCGGCCCGCTTGTCTCCTCCATCGCCACCGGGAGGGAGTGCGTGACGAAGACGAGCTCAGCACCGGCCTCCGCCTGCGCGGGCAGCCGCGAGAGCGCCGCCAGCACCGCGTCGACCTGCGGGTCCAGGAAGCCGGGGTGGTTGAAGTAGTGCCGCAGCTTGTCCACCCTCGGGGCCGCCGACCCCAACGGGCGCAGCGCCTCAGCCAGGTCCTCCCGGTACTGCCGGCAGCCGGAGTAGGAGGCGTAGGCGCTGGTGATGAAGACGGCCACCCGGCGCACTCCGTCGCGAGCCATCTCGGCGAGGGTGTCGGTCAGCATCGGCTCCCAGTTGCGGTTGCCCCAGTAGACCGGCAACGCCACCCCGTGGGCAGCAAGGTCGGCCCGCACCGCGGCCAGCAGCGCCCGGCACTGGGCCTGGATGGGGCTGACCCCCTCGAAGTGCCGGTAGTGCTCGGCGACCTCCTCGAGTCGCTCCGGCGGGATGCCCCGGCCGCGGGTGACGTTGCGCAGGAACGGCATGACGTCCTCGGGCCGCTCCGGGCCGCCGAAGGAGACCAGCAGCAGGGCGTCGTACGGCGCGACCGCGTCGGCCACGGCAGGTCCGACGGGCCCGAGCGCGCCCGGCCTGGCTGCTCCGGCGGTCGCTGTGGGGTCGGTTGGCACCGGCACATCGTGCCCTGCCCGGTCCCGGCGCGCGAGACGAGGGTGCTTCCCTCCCGGGCCCTAGGGTGGGACCCTCGCACCGGCGGTGACCATGCGGCTCCGCCCGCGGGGGCGACGCGTGAGCGTGCGCGCACCCCCGGTGCACCACGGTGCGCGAGTGCTGCACCACGGAGGGACGTCGCATGCAGGAGCTGCGCCTCGTCGCGGTCACTGAGGACGGCCGCTACGCCGTTCTGGCTGGCCCTGGCGGGGTACGGTTCCGGGTGCGCGTCGACGAGCAGCTGCGCGCGGCCGTACGCCTGGACCGGGCCCGACTGGGCCAGTTGCAGATCGAGTTGGAGAGCCACGTGCGACCGCGCGATATCCAAGCCCGAATCCGAGCCGGCGAGACCGCCGAGGAGGTGGCCGCCGAGGCGGGGGTCCCGGTTGAGCAGGTCCGCCGCTTCGAGGGACCGGTGCTGGCCGAGCGAGCCTGGATGGCCCAGCAGGCCCGAGCCGTCGTACCACGCCGCGGTGAGGGCCGGCACCGAACGCTGGACGAGCTGGTGCTCGACGCGCTGCGCGAGCGCGGCGTGTCCGCCGAGGAGCTGGGCTGGGACTCCTGGCGGCGAGAGGACAGCACCTGGACGGTGCGGCTGACCTACCCGGCGGGCAAGACCGTCCGGCTGGCCACCTGGCGGTTCGACCCGACCCGGCGCACGGTCGTGCCCGAGGACGAGGACGCGGCGACCCTGACCACCGATGCGCAGGCCGTCATCCGTCCGATCCGCAGGTTGGCCCCGGTGCGCAGCGGTGAGCAGCCACCGACCGGGGAGCGGGTCTATGACCTGGAGGCCGACGGCGGGCTGGAGCCGCCGATCCACTGGTCGCACTCCTCTGACCGACCCGCGGACCGCCAGCGCCCGGCCGAGCCACTAGCCGAGCCGCTAGCCAAGCCGCCGGCCGGCGCTGAGGCAGCGCCCCGGGTGACGCAACTCCCGCTGCCCGGCAGCGAGTCCGCGGGCACCGGCACCGACGAGGCCGAGCCGGCGGAGGCTGCCCCGGGCGCGGAGGAGACCGACGAGCCTGCCCAGCCCCCGGCCCGCGCCGCGGAGCCGGCCCGACGCCGGGCCGGGCGCCGGGCCAGTGTGCCCAGCTGGGACGACATCCTGCTCGGCACCCGCCGGCCCGACTGAGCCGCACCCGACTGAGCCGCACCCGACTGAGCCGCACCCGACTGAGCCGCACCCGACTGAGCCGCACCGGGGCGAGCGGCTCACCCCAGCGCGAGGAGCAACGGGACCTCCCGCTCGGCCGCACCGACCGAGCCGTGCATCCCCACGAGGGCGAGCAGGTGGGCCGGCATCAGGCCTGAGTGCATACAGGCCACCGGGCCGAGCGCCACCGCGAGCACGTCACCGATCCGCTCAGCCACCCCCTCATCGACGGGGCCGTACAGCCCGGACTCGACCGCCTCCGGCACACCCAGCACGAGCCAGTCCCGCGGGTCCAGCCGCTCCCGCCAGGTGGCCAGCAGGTCGGCTTCGGCACCGGGGCGGGCCCGCAGCGCGGTGACCCTCGGCTCACCAGAGACCAGCGCCACCCCTGCCATGAGCTCCGGCTCAGCGGCCAGGTCGATCCGGTTGCCAACCGGCACATCCACCATCCCGTGGTCGCCCGTGACGATGAGGCAGGCACCTCGCGGCAAGCTGGCCAGCAGCGCCTCGACCACCCGGTCCACCACCGCCAGCTGAGCTCGCCACTGCGGTGAGGCGCAGCCGTTGCGGTGCCCCGTCGCGTCCAGGTCGGCGTGGTAGCCGTAGACCAGGCTGGGTCCGGGTTCGGCGAGCAGGGCCGCCATCCCAGCGACGAGCTCGCCAAGGCTGTCCGCCCCACGGTGCTGCCCGCCGCGCAGGCCGGCCAGGGTCAGCCCGCTGCCGCGGAAGGCCCGCGGACCGACCGTGGTGACCCGCACCCCGGCCCGCTCGGCCCGCTCGAACATCGTCGGGTAGGGCTGGAAGGCCAGCGGGTCGACCTTGGCGTCCCAGTGCAGCAGGTTCATCACCCGCTCAGGGTCCGGCACGATCGCCTGGAACCCCACGAGCCCGTGACGGCCTGGGGGCAGCCCTGTGACCAGCGAGCCCAGGCTGGTCGGTGTGGTCGAGGGGAAACCGGCCACCAGCGCCGGTCGGGCAGCGGCGAGCCCCGCCAGGGTCGGGGCCAGCCCCGGGTCGGCGGCGTGAGCCTGCGCCAGCAACCCGGCACCGAGCCCGTCGATGAGCAGCACCCCGTACCTGCGCACCCGGGGCAGGTCGAGCACGTCGGTGCATCCGGGCACGCCAAGGTGGGCGCCCAGCGAGGGCAGCACGTCGGCCAGAGTGCCCGAACCGTACGGCGGGGCGAGCTCGGCCGGGGCGATCAGCGCGACCCACCCCCACGGCCGACCAGTCGTGCCACGTCGCGGGCGAAGGCCACCGCCTGGGCCACCAGTTCCGGACCCTCGGCCGCCGCGGACAGCCGCACCGACAGGTCATCGGCGCCCAGCGTCCCGGTGTAGCCATGGTCGGCGTCACAGTCCGGGTCCGAGCACGAGGCCGGCTCCAGGTCGACCCGGGAGACCGCGCCCCAGGACAGCGTCAGCACCGCTTCGAACGGCGTACTGCCCGGCACGTGCACCGCGGGCTCGGCAACCACCCGGGCCAGCACCACCGAGCGCAGCGCCGTGATCGGCACGACCTCGACCGAGGTCGTCGCGGTGGCCGTGGGGAACTCCTCCCCCGCCGGGTGGTCGTCGGTGTGGGCGACCAGCAGCCGGGTCGGGGTGAGCGCCAGCACGGTGAGGTGACGGCGCACCTCGTCGCTGTCGAACGTCGTCTCCTGGTGCACCAGATGCGCGGTGACCGGCTCGTCGCCGAGGGCGTCCTCGACGGCCTCGCCCACCACGCCCGGGAAGTAGCCGGCCTTTTCGATCGCCCGGGCCAGCGAGGGGTTGGCGGGCATCAAGGGGGCAGAGGGCCGACCGCTCTCACGCATGGGCCCATCCTGGCACCCACCGTGCCCGGTTCGCGCCGCCCACCCACCGCGGTGCTGGCGGGATGGGCGGGTGCTGGCGGGATGGGCGGGTGCTGGCGGGGTGGGCGGGTGCTGGCGGCCCGCCCACCCGGCGATGCGCCTCAGCCGGGCAGGCTGCGCCGGATGGTGTCGGTGCGCACGACCGTCGGGGCCAGGTGCACCTCGGCGCCGAGCACCGCGAGACCCTGCCGGCACACCACGACCGGGTTGAGCTCCAGCTGCGAGACCTCCGGGACGTCATCGGCCAGCCGGGACACCTGCAGGATGACCCGCTCGACGGCGTCGACGTCGAGGGGGTCCGAGCCGCGGTAGCCGAACAGCAGCGGGGCCGCGCGCACCGACGTGACCATCTCGGCGGCGTCCAGGTCGGTCAGCGGCGGGATCCGGAAGGCCCTGTCCCCCAGCAGGTCGGTCGCCACCCCGCCGACGCCGAAGGACACGATCGGACCGAGCAACGGGTCCTCGGTCGAGCCGATCACCACGGTCAGCCCGTGCGGAGCCATCCGCTGCACGACCAGCCCCGCATCCTCGGGGCCGGCCAGCTCCTCGATCGCGGCATAGGCATGCCGAAGCTCCTCGGGGTCGGACAGGTCCAGCCGGACGGCCCCGAGGTCGACCCGGTGTCGCAGCCGAGGGGTGGTGGCCTTCAGCGCCACCGGGTAGCCGAGCTGCTCGGCCGCCCCCAGCGCCTCCTGCAGGCTCGCCACCGGGGTGGAGGGCCAGCAGGACAACCCGTAGGGGTTGAGCAGCCGGGAGATCTCGGGGCGGCGCAGCGCCCGTCCGTTGGGCGTCTCGGTGAGCACCTGGTCGACCAACGCGCGGGCCGCCTGGACGTCGACGTCCATCTGCGGTACCACCCCGGCGGGACGGCGGCGCCACTGTGCGTACCGGGTCGCGGCGGCCAGTGCGCGAACCGCCTCCTCCGGCGTCGGGTAGGAGGGCACCGCCCCCTTCCCGGCTGCCCCCGCGCGCAGCTGCTCCGGCACGCCGCGCATGCCCAGGAAGGTCGACACCACGGTCTTGGTGCCCTTGGCGGCGGCCGCGGCCAGCACCGCGGCGACCTCCTCGTCCTGGGCGAGCAGCGGCGGGATGAAGACGGCCACCACCGAGTCGACGGTCGGATCCTCGAAGACCGCGGCCAGAGCCTGCCGGAACTCATCGGCGCTGGCCTCCGGGCGCAGCGACAGCGGCTCCCCCACCACCGGCAGGCCCCAGGACTCGCAGGCGTCGAAGGCCAGCGCACCAAGGGCGTCGGAGTTGCCCAGGATCGCCACCCGGTCCCCTGCCGGAAGCGGCTGGGTGTCCAGCAGCGCCGCCACGTCGAAGAGCTGGTGGATGTTCTCGGTGCGGATCACCCCGGCCTGGCGGAAGAGCGCGTCCATGGCCTCGGCGGGGGCCCGGGAGGCCCGCACCGTGTGACCCACCGGGATGCCGTGCGCCGAGCGCCCCGACTTGACCACCACGACCGGCTTGCGCCGGGCCAGCCTCCGGGCCAGCCGGGCGAACTTGCGCGGGTTGCCGAAGGACTCCAGATAGAGCATGACGACGTCGGTGGCCGGGTCCTCCTCCCAGAACTGCAGCAGGTCGTTGCCGGACACGTCGGCCCGGTTGCCGGCCGAGACGAAGCTCGACAACCCCATCCCGCGCGCCGCGACGGCCTGCAGGATCGCGATGCCCAGCGCACCGGACTGGGAGAAGAAGCCGATCCGACCCGACGGGGGCATCTCCGGTGCCAGGGAGGCGTTCAGCCGCACCTGTGGGTCGGTGTTGATGAAGCCGAAGGAGTTCGGCCCGAGCACGCGCATGCCGTGCGAGCGGGCCGAGCGGACCAGCAGCTGCTGGGCCTCCCGGCCGCGGGCTCCCGTCTCGGCGAAACCAGCGGAGACCACGACCAGGCCCCGCACCTGCTTGACCGCGCAGTCGGCCACGACCGGGAGGACCTGGTCGGGGGGGACCGCGAGGATGGCCAGGTCGACCTGGCCGGGCACTTCGGCGACCGAGGCGTACGCCGCCACCCCGGCGACCTCGGCGAGGGCGGCGGCGCCAGGGTTGACCGCGTAGACCGGGCCGGTGAATCCCGACGCCAGGACGTGGCGCAGCAGGGTCTGACCGACCGTCGCGTACGTGCGGCTGGCCCCGACCACGACGAGGCTGCGGGGGCGCAGCAGCCGCTGCACCGAGAGCGCTTCGGCGCGATGCTCCCGGGAGGCCATGACCTCCAGGGAGTGCTCGGTCGGGCTGATGTCGAACGTCAGGCTGACCACACCCTCCTCGAAGGCATGGTTGACCTGGTACCCGGCGTCCTGGAAGACGGTGAGCATCCTGCGGTTGGCAGGCAGCACCTCGGCGACGAACCGGCGCACCCCACGCTCCCGGGCGGCCGCGGCCAGGTGCTCCAGGAGCACAGAACCCAGCCCGCGACCCTGGTGGGCGTCCTCGACCAGGAAGGCCACCTCCGCCGAGGTGGCGTCGATCCGGTCGTAGCGGCCCACCGCGATCATGTCCTCGCCGCTGAGCACGATCAGCCCGACCCGCGCGTCGTGGTCGACGTCGGTGAATCGGGCGATGTCCCGCTCGCTCAGCCGCGGGTAGGGGACGAAGAAGCGGAAGTACTTCGACTCGTCGGAGACCCGGTCGTAGAAGGCGACCAGCCGGTCAGCGTCATCCGGGGCGATCGGTCGCAGGTGCGCGGTGGCACCGTCGCGCAGGACGACGTCGGCCTCCCAGTGCGCCGGGTAGGGGGGCTCCACGAACTGAGGCTAGTGTCCGCAGGTCTCGTTCCGCCGCAGGTGCGCGCCACCCGAGCCCGTTACCGACCCCGGACGGGCCAAAGGCCTCCCCAGTCCACGGGACCTTGGTCACGTGCGGACCGACCAGCGCCGTACGAGGCTGGCGGGCTGCCTCGAGACCGCCGAAGCACCCACCGCCGACCGCCGGTCGACGCGGGGGGCCCGCGCGGCGACGCACCGTTGCCGCCGGAGCGGCCCGGTGCCAGGGTGGCGGCCATGGGGACTGCGACCGAGACCTTCCGCTCCAGCCGGGACCTGCTCGTGAGGTTTCGCGAGGACTACGACGCCGCGGTGGCCGGTTTCAGCTGGCCGGACCTGCCGTGGTTCAACTGGGCGCTGGACTGGTTCGACGTCATCGCCGCAGGCAACGACCGCGCCGCGCTGTGGATCGTCGAGGAGGACGGCAGCCAGACCACGGTGTCCTTCGCGCAGCTGAGCGAGCGCTCCAGCAGGCTGGCCGGCTGGCTGCGCGAGCTCGGGGTGACCCGTGGGGACCGGGTCGTGCTCATGCTGGGCAACCAGGTCGAGCTGTGGGAGACGATCCTCGCGGCGATGAAGCTCGGCGCGGTGATCATCCCCGCCACCACCCTGCTCGGCCCGGCCGACCTGCGGGACAGGATCGAGCGTGGGCGGGCGCGCCACGTCGTGGTCGGCTCCGCCGACACGGGCAAGTTCGACGAGGTGGCCGGGGACTACACCCGCATAGCGGTGGGCGAGGCGGTGCCCGGGTGGCGTCACTACGGGGATGCTGCTAGCTACACCGGCGGGTTCACCCCGGACGGACCGACAAGGGGTGCCGACCCGCTGCTGCTCTACTTCACCTCCGGGACCACCGCGCAACCCAAGCTGGTCGAGCACACCCACACCAGCTACCCGGTCGGGCACCTGTCCACGATGTACTGGATCGGGCTGCGCCCCGGGGATGTGCACCTGAACATCTCCTCCCCGGGCTGGGCCAAGCACGCCTGGAGCAACGTCTTCGCGCCGTGGAACGCCGAGGCGACGGTGCTGATCTACAACTACACCCGGTTCGACGCGACCCGGCTGCTCGAGGTCATGCGCCAGAGTCGGGTGAGCACGTTCTGCGCGCCGCCCACGGTGTGGCGGATGCTCATCCAGGCCGACCTGGCCGGCAGCAGGGTGCCCTCGTTGCGGGAGTGCGTCGGGGCCGGTGAGCCGCTCAACCCGGAGGTCATCGAGCAGGTCGAGCGGGCCTGGGGCATAACCATCCGGGACGGCTACGGCCAGACCGAGACGACCGCGCAGGTCGGCAACTCCCCCGGCCAGCCGGTGCTGGCGGGCTCGATGGGCCGACCGCTGCCCGGCTACACGGTCACCCTGCTCGACCCGGCCACCGGGGTGGCGGCCGAGGAGGGTGAGATCTGCCTGGACCTGTCCCGTCGCCCGCTGGGGCTCATGGTCGGCTACCGAGAGGACGAGGCGCGCAACGCCGAGGCGATGGCCGGCGGCTACTACCACACCGGCGACGTGGCCCGCCGCGACGCCGACGGCTACATCACCTACGTCGGTCGTGCCGATGACGTGTTCAAGGCCAGCGACTACCGGATCTCCCCGTTCGAGCTCGAGAGCGTGCTGATCGAGCACCCCGCGGTCGCCGAGGCGGCGGTTGTGCCCTCGCCCGACCCGGTGCGGCTGGCCGTGCCCAAGGCCTATGTCGTGCTGGCGGCTGGGCACGCCCCGGACGCGGCGACCGCCGAGTCGATCTTGCGCTATGCACGCGAGCATCTCGCGCCGTTCAAACGGGTCCGACGCATCGAGTTCGCCGACCTGCCCAAGACCATCTCCGGCAAGATCCGACGAGTGCAGCTGAGGACCCGGGAAGGTGACATCCACGGGCTCGGGGAGGACCGGACCCGGCGGGCCGGCCCGCTGGAGTTCTGGGAGGACGACTTCCCCGAGCTGAAGGCGTAGCCGGCCAACGCTGAAGGCCTAACCAGCCAACACCGTCAAGGGCGCCTGGGCGGGGAGGGCACGTGGAGCTCAGCGAGGTCATCCGGCGACGGCGCATGGTGCGCACCTACGACCCGGATGTCCCGGTGCCGGCCTCCGTGCTGGCGCGCCTGCTCGAGGCGGCGATCCGCTCGCCCAGCGCCGGGTTCTCCCAGGGTTGGGACTTCCTCGTGCTCGACACCGCCGAGGACCGCGACAGGTTCTGGTCGGCCACCACGGTCGAGGATGCAGGGCCGCCGGACTCCTGGCTGGCCGGCATGCGCACCGCGCCGGCACTACTGCTGTGCCTGAGCAACCGGGATGCCTACCTGGACCGCTACGCCGAGCCCGACAAGGGCTGGACGGACCGGGACGAGTCCCGCTGGCCGGTGCCCTACTGGCACACCGACACCGCGATGGCCGCGTTGCTCATGCTGCTCACCGCCGTGGACGCCGGTCTCGGCGCATGCTTCTTCGGGGTGGCTCCGGAACGGATGGACGCCGTCCGCGACGCCTTCGACATCCCGCCCGGGCGAACCATCGTCGGTGTGCTCAGCGTCGGATCCCCGGCCCCGGACCGCCGCTCGCCGTCGCTACGCCGGGGCCGGCGTGGCCTGGACCAGGTGGCCCACCACGGCCGCTTCGGCCTGCCCTGGGTTGACACCGCAGGCACCGAGACGCCCTAGCCCGCCCCTTGGGGGTGCCCGCAGCTATCGGGCATCCAGAACGGCCAGCGCGCGGGCAGACACGTCGGCGCCGATCGGCAGGCAGGCGGTGGCCCCCGGCGAGGGGGCGTTGAGCACGTGCACGGCGGGGCCGCGGCGCAGCACGAGGAAGTCCTCGACCAGCGCGCCGGTGCGGTCCACCGCCTGGGCACGCACCCCGGCCCCGCCGGGGCGCAGGTGCTCGGCGCGGACCCCGGGCAGCATCCTGCCCACCTCGGCTGCGAAGCGCCGCCGCGACAGCGAGCGGGAGATCTCACCGAGCCCGGTGCCGGCCATCCCGCGGGCCAGCCGCCAGACCCCCGGCCAGCGCAGCGAGGCCACGGTGTCGCGCGCCGACACCCGGCCCCAGCGGTAGCCCTCCCGGGCCAGGGCCGGCACGGCGTTCGGCCCGACGCGCACCGTGGCGTCCAGTCCACGGGTCAGGTGCACCCCGAGGAAGGGCAGCGCCGGGTCCGGCACCGGGTAGACCAGCCCACGCACCCGCTCGGCCTGCTCCGCCACCAGCTCGGCGTACTCCCCGCGGAACGGCACGATCCGCACCGGCACCTCGGTCACATCGGGCTGCATGAGGGCGACCCGGTCGCTGAACAGCCCGGCACAGTTGACCAGCACCCGGGTCCGCACCGCCATGCCGTCGGTGAGCACGTCCATCCCGCCGGGCACCTCGCGCAGCCCGGTCACCGGGTGGCGCGTGAGCACCTGGCCGCCAGCCCGGAGCACCTCGAGGGCCAGCGCGTCGGCCAGCGCCGGGAAGTCGCACAACCCGGTGCGCTCGACCCACAGCGCGGCCACGGCGGGAATCTCCGGCTCGACATCGCGTGCCTGGGCCGCATCCAGCCGGCGCAACGGCACGCCGTTGGCCACACCGCGCTCGGCCAACGCGTCCAGCCGCTGCAGCTGGCCGGCATCGGTTGCCACCACGAGCTTGCCGGTGGTGGCGTGGGCCACCGCGTGGGCGTCGGCGAACTCGGCGACCGCGGCGAGCCCACGCGCCGCGTAGGTCGCCTTGGCCGAGCCGGGCCGGTAGTACAGCCCGCTGTGCAGGACACCGGAGTTGTGCCCGGACTGGTGGCGGGCCACCCCGGCCTCCTTCTCCAGCACAGCCACGGCCAGCCCCGGGCGCGCCTGCAGCAGCGAGTGCGCGGTGCTCAGCCCGACCAGCCCGGCGCCGATGACCACGACATCGAAGAGCTGGCTCATCCTCTCCTCCATCGACGCGATCGCTGCTGTGCCGCCCACTCGACCGAGCACGTGAGCAACTACGGGGCCACCTGCGGGGCCGCCCACGCGACCGCGCATGCCGGAGCACCACCTGTGTGCACCGTACGACGCCGCGAGCCCCGACGTGGGTGGGTCGCTGCCCCGCCGCGTCGGTGCCGTGGCGGACAATGGGCCGCGTATCCGCCGGGCGCCCGGCTGCTCCGCAGCGCGGGGCGGGACGGGCATGAGCACCAGGAGCGCGACACCGCATGGCAGGCCGCAGCCGCTCGGGCAACACCCCTCCCCCGTCCGAGCACCAGGAGCGCATCGTCGACATCGACGTGTCCGAGGAGATGCGCGGCAGCTTCCTCGAGTACGCCTACTCGGTCATCTACTCCCGCGCCCTACCCGACGCCAGAGACGGCCTCAAGCCGGTGCACCGCCGGATCCTTTTCCAGATGGCCGACATGGGGTTGCGCCCGGACCGGGCCCACGTCAAGTGCGCCCGCGTCGTCGGCGACGTCATGGGCAAGCTGCACCCGCACGGTGACTCGGCGATCTACGACGCCCTTGTCCGGATGGCCCAGCCGTGGGCGATGCGCCTGCCGCTGGTCGACGGGCACGGCAACTTCGGGTCGTTGGACGACGGCCCGGCCGCCTACCGCTACTGCCTCACCGGAGACACCCGGATCCGGCTCTGGGACGGCTCCTCGCCGCGCATCGACCAGCTCGTCGGCCTCGACGCTCCCGGCGAGCGGGAGCTCGACGTCACGGTCATCGACAAGGACGGCAAACCGGTCACCGCCACCATGGGCTTCCACTCCGGCAGCCACCCGACCCGCACCCTCCTCACCGCGTCCGGGCACACCTTGCGCGGCAGCCGCAACCACCCGGTGCTCTGCCTGGTGCCCTACCTCGGTGTCCCGATGCTGCAGTGGCTCAGGCTGGAGGAGATCGGACCCGGCACGGTCGTCTGCCTGGCCCGCCACGCCGCCCGCCAGGTCGTGCCGACACCGCGCGAGCACGAGCTCGGCACACTGCTCGGTGCATGGGTGAGCGAGGGGTTCACCGACCAGACCCGAGCCGGTTTCAACAACACCGACCGCGACTTCTTCGACGAGGTGCTCAGCGCCTACGACCGGGTCGTGGGCGGCCCGCGGTGCGTGTACGAACGGCGCACCCGACGCCTCGGCACCCGGATCTGGGAGCTCGATGTGCAGCGCCTCGACGCGCTGCGGGAGAGTCCCCTCGCCGAGCTGATCGGCCTGAGGGCGCGGGACAAGCGGGTCCCAGAGGCTGTCTGGCAGTCCTCCACCGCCGTCAAGCGGGCGTTCCTGATGGCATTGTTCGCCGGCGACGGCGGCGTCCGGCGAGCCAGCGATGACTCGATCACCGTGCAGTACTCCACCTACAGCCCGACGCTGGCCCGTCAGGTGCAGGAACTGCTGCTGGAGTTCGGGGTGTTCGCCACGCACAAGGTCTGCCGCTCCCGGGAGGAGCACCGACTGATCATCTCCGGGCAGGAGAACATCCGGGCCTTCGCCGAGTACGTCGGCTTCACCGCAACCAAGCAGGGTCAGCTTCAGGTCCACCTCCGCACCATGCCGCGGCACACCCACCGGCTCACCGCAGACATGGCGCCCTACGTCGCCGACTACCTCCGCGCGTCGTGCCCGCCGGGGCGTGGCAGCGGGAAGTCCTGGCTGCTGCGCAACAACTTCGACCGGATGGACCACTGGCGGATGAACCGCCACCTGCTGCTCGAGCGATTCAAGGACCAGGAGGTGCTGCGCACCGTCCTGCCGATCATGGACTCGGGCTACCGGTTCGACCGGGTGGTCAGCTGCACGGACGGCGAGCCCGAGCCGGTCTTCTCCGTACGGGTGGCCAGCGAGGACCACTCCTTCCTCGCCGGCGGGTTCATCAACCACAACACCGAGTGCCGGATGGCTCCCCCGGCGATGGAGATGGTTGCCTCCCTCGACGAGGACGTCGCCGACCTGCGGCCCAGCTACGACGGTGACCACTTCGAGCCCGAGGTGCTGCCGGCGGCCTTCCCCAACCTGCTGGTCAACGGCGCCTCGGGCATCGCGGTCGGGATGGCCACCAACGTGGCCCCGCACAACCTCGTGGAGGTCATCGCGGCGGCCCGACACCTCATCGCCCACCCGGACGCGGGGCTGGACGAGCTGATGCGCTTCGTGCCCGGTCCGGACCTGCCCACGGGAGGCAGCATTGTCGGGCTCGACGGCATCCGGGAGGCCTACGAGACCGGCCGGGGCAGCTTCCGCACCCGGGCCCAGGCCCGCGTGGAAAGCGTCACGGCGCGTCGTAAGGGCATCGTCGTCACCGAGCTGCCCTACGGCGTGGGCCCGGAGAAGGTCATCGAGAAGATCAAGGACCTGGTGGGGTCCAAGAGGCTTGCCGGCATCGCCGACGTCATCGACCTGACCGACCGTGAGCACGGTCTGCGGCTGGTCATCGAGGTCAAGAACGGCTTCCACCCCGAGGCGCTGCTCGAGCAGCTCTACCGGCTGACCCCCATGGAGGACTCGTTCTCGATCAACAACGTCGCCCTCGTCGACGGGCAGCCGCGCACCCTCGGGCTGCGCAACCTGCTCCAGGTCTACGTCGAGCACCGCATCGACGTCGTCCGGCGGCGTACCCGCTTCCGTCGGAACAAGGCCGGCGATGAGCTGCACCTGGTGGAGGGGCTGCACATCACGGTGCTCAACATCGACGAGGTCATCCAGGTCATCCGCTCGAGTGAGGACACCGCCGAGGCACGCGCCCGGCTGATGGGGGTCTTCGACCTGACCGAGACCCAGGCGTCCTACATCCTGGAGATGCCGCTTCGCCGGCTGACCAGGTTGTCGGTGCTGGAGATCGAGCGGCGCCGCGACGAGCTGATCCGCCAGATCGAGGAGCTCGCCGCGCTGCTCGACAACGATCGGCTGTTGCGCACGCTGGTCAGTGACGAGCTGGCCGACGTGGCCAAACGCTTCGGCACGCCGCGGCGCACGGTGCTGCTGGAGTCCGCCGGGACCCCGGCGGCCAGCAGCATGCAGCTGGAGGTGACCGACGACCCGTGCTGGGTGCTGATGTCCTCCACCGGGTTGCTGGCCCGCACAGGCGGCGAGCAGCCTCCCGCCCGCGGAACGACCCGGGCCCGCCACGACGTGCTCGTCTCGGCTGCGCCGGCAACCGCGCGAGGCGAGGTGGCCGTGGTCACCAGCCTCGGTCGGATGGTGCGGCTGCCCGTCCTGGAGCTGCCCGCGCTCCCGCCCACGGCCGCCGGGCCGAACCTGTCCGGTGGTGTGCCGCTGACGGCGTTGCTCACCCTGCAGCCCGACGAGCAGGTGCTGGGTCTGGCGACCCTGGCCGAGGGCTCCCCCGGACTGGCGGTGGGCACCGCCCAGGGCGTGGTCAAGCGCGTGGCTGCGGACTACCCGGGCAACCGTGACGCCTGGGAGGTCATCGCGCTGCGCGAGGGTGACCGGCTGGTCGGCGCCGTGCAACTGCGGACCGGGCGCGAGGAGCTGGTCTTCATCACCTCCGACGCGCAGCTGCTGCGCTTCGGTGCCGACCTGGTGCGCCCACAGGGGCGCGCCGCGTCCGGCATCGCCGGCATCCGGGTGGGCGCCGGGGAGCACGTGGTGCACTTCGGGGCGCACCACCCCGGGGAGAACAGCCTCGTCGTCACCATCGCCGGCAGCCGGGCGGCACTGCCGGGCACCGAGGCCGGCACCGTGAAGATCACCCCCTTGTCCGAGTACCCCGGCAAGGGCCGGGGCACCAGCGGGGTGCGCTGCCACCGCTTCCTGCGCGGGGAGGACACCCTGCTGCTGGCCTGGGCGGGACCCGGCCCGGCCCAGGCCGCCGCGGCCAGTGGCGTCCCCGTCGAGCTGCCTGCCAACCTCGGGCGCCGGGACGGCTCGGGCACCCCGGCGGCCCAGCCCATCGCCGGGGTCGGTGGACCGGTCCTGGACTGAACCGCACGGCCCTCCTCGGGCACGAGGTCGAGGCTGCGCCGACCCGGCCGAGGCTGCGCCGACCCGGCCGAGGCTGCGCCGACCCCGCCCGCCCGCGGATGCGCGAGACTCCACCTGGAGGTGGCCATGGCCGAAGGACGCGCAAGCGTCGGTCCCGACGTGAGCACCCATGGGCGCCCGGCCGTGCTGGGCGCGGGCGGTGCCGAGATGGGCGAGCCGATGCGCGGGCTGGGGGTCAGCCCCGGGGTGGTGCTGGCACCCGTGGCGTGGTTGGGCGAGCCGGTGCGCCCACCGGCCGATGAACCCCCGGCGCGCGACGTCGAGGTGGCCCTGCAGGAGGTGCGTGCCGCCCTGGACGCTGTTGCCAGCGATCTGGCGGCCCGGGCCGGTGCCGCGTCGGGGGCCGCCAAAGACGTGCTCAGCGCCACCGCCGCCATCGCGCGTGACCCGGCGCTGGTCGACTCGGTGCGGACCCGACTGGAGGGTGGGGCAGGACCCGGGCGGGCCCTGGACGAGGCGTTTGGCGGGTTCGCCAGCCTGCTGGCCGCCGCCGGCGGGTACCTGGCCGAGCGGGTCAGCGACCTGTACGACGTCCGGGACCGCGCCCTGGCCGTGCTGCTGGGCGTCCCGATGCCGGGCGTGCCCGAGACCGACGGGCCCGTCGTGCTGGTCGCCTCCGACCTGTCTCCAGCTGACACCGCCGGGCTGGACCCAACCCGCATCGTCGGGCTGGTCACCAGCGGCGGCGGCCCGACCAGCCACACCGCCATCCTGGCCAAGAGCCTGGGCATCCCCGCCGTTGTCGCCTGTCCCGATGCGTGGCGGCTGAACGAGGGGGAGATCGTCCTCCTCGACGGCGGAACCGGGCTGGTCACCCGCCAGCCCGACAAGGCGGCCGCCACCCGCGCCGCCCAGCGGGCCAGCATCTGGAGGGGACTGGTCACAACCACCAGCGGCCCCGGGCGCAGCGCTGACGGCCACCCCGTGCGGCTGCTGGTCAACCTCGCCACCATGACCGATATCGAGCACGCAGTGGCGCTGGACTGCGAGGGTGTGGGGCTCTTTCGCACCGAGTTCCTCTTCCTGGACCGGCCCGACGCCCCAACCGAGGAGGAGCAGCAGCGCACCTACACCCGCCTGCTGCGCGCCTTCACCGACCGCAGCGTCACCGTGCGGACCCTCGACGCCGGTGCCGACAAACCACTGCCCTTCCTCGCACACGGTGACGAGCCCAACCCCGCCCTGGGAATGCGGGGACTGCGGCTGGCACGTCGCCACCCTGACCTCCTCGACACCCAGCTGGCCGCCCTGGCCCGAGCCGCCACCACCGGCCCGACCCGGCTGCGAGTCATGGCCCCGATGGTCGCCACCGCCGAGGAGGCTCGCGACTTCATCGACCGGGCCCGCGCCCACGGGCTGGACGAGGCCGGTGTCATGGTGGAGATCCCGGCCGCGGCGCTGCGCGCCGAGCAGATCTGCGCAGAGGTCGACTTCCTCAGCATCGGCACCAACGACCTGTCCCAGTACACCTTCGCCGCAGACCGGATGACGGGCGAGCTAGCGGGCCTGCTCGACCCTTGGCAGCCTGCTCTTCTCGACCTCATCGCCGCCGTGGGGTTGGCCGGCGGTCGCAGCGGCACCCCGGTCGGGGTGTGCGGCGAGGCCGCTGGCGACCCCTTGCTCGCGTGCGCGCTCGTCGGCCTGGGCGTCACCAGCCTGTCGATGGCCCCTGGGGTGCTGCCGATCGTGCGCGCCGCCCTGTCCCGACACGGGCTGGCCACCTGCCAGGCGATGGCTATCGCCGCCCGGGCCGCCTCGACCCCGACAGCAGCCCGGGCGGCCGCCCTGGAGCTGGCTCACCCCGACCTCGTGGCGGCGCTGCAGGCCTGAACGGGTACGGTCCGCTCACCGACCGCAGGGAGGACCGTGCCCCAGCCGCCCGCTTGCGCAGCGCTCAGCCACGGGGTCGGCGAGGGCGTCCTGGGCACAGCCCCCCTGGCACGTGCCTGGCTGCTCGTCCACCAGCCGGGCACGTGGGGTCACGACGCCCTCACCGAGTCCGGGCTGGATCCCCGGGTGGGGCGGGCGCTGGCCGAGCGGGCCCGCCACGCCGGGGTGCGCCCGGGCCTCATCCGCCGGCATGCTCGTCGCCGCAACGAGCCAGGCCTGGAGGTGCTCGCGGCCAGCACCACGCCCGGGGCGAGCTGGCTGGCCCGGCTGCGACTCGAGGCGCCCGACGAGTTGGCGCGGCTCGATCTGGATGCTCTGGCGAAGGGCGAGCCGCCAAGCGGTGCCGTGCTGCTGAGCGAGCCGGCCATCGCGGTCTGCACGAACGGGCGCCGCGACGCGTGCTGCGCGGTCAATGGGCGTTCGGTGGCTGCCGCGCTCAACGGCGAGCACCCCGAGCGGGTGTGGGAGACCAGCCACCTGGGCGGGCACCGGTTCGCCGCCACTGCGGTGCTGCTGCCGCACGGCCTGGTCTACGGCCGGTTGGACGCCGAATCGGCCCGCGTTCTGCTTCGAGAGGCCGACGAGGGGCGGATGGTCCTGGAGGGTCTGCGTGGGCGCAGCACCTGGTCGCCGGCCGGGCAGGTGGCCGAGGCGGAGGTGCGCCGGACTCGCGCAGCGCGGGCGCTTGACGCGGTCACCGAGGTGATCGAGCAGCGAGTGGATGAGAACACCTTCCGGTGCACCGTCACCGAGGCCGACGGGACCCGGTGGGTTGTGCGGGTGCGCGTGGGACGGGATGGCCCGGCCCGCCCCGCCTCGTGCGGCGCCTCCCCCGAGCCGGTCCGGGCGCTTGTGGCCGACCCGCCCGAGCCGGTCCGGGCGCTTGTGGCCGACCCGCCCGAGCCGGTCCGGGCGCTTGTGGC